>JAFXTB010000113.1 GCA_017525225.1 Kiritimatiellia bacterium | reverse complement strand
CCGACACCGCGTCCCTCGCCGCCGCGATCCCCGGCGCCACGTTCGAATGGGTCGCCGCCCGCAGTGAGTTCACATGCACGTTCCCTGAAAGATCCGGCACCGTAGCCACGGTCAACCGCGCGCTCCTGCCGCTGCTGCTCGCCCAGACCGACGTGCTCGCCGCAACGCCCGGCCTTTCGCTGGAACAGATCTACCTCGGCCGCTAGTCCGGCGCCTATTTCCCGCCCGCCCTCTTCGTTCCAGGCTCGTATCTGCAGTGCGCCGACGTCCAGCGCGGTCTGTATACCGTGAGATTGGAATACTCCGCCATGCTCTCGTAGATGCCGAAGCCGAAGTATCCGGCGCGGTCCTTCGGATATTCGCTGTCGGACAGATACACCACGAGCCGCCCGTTCGCGATCACGAAATGCGAACCCTTGATCGAGCCGGAGACGATGTGGTACGTCTCGCCGGGTTTCGTGCTGAACGATGGCGCGATCGCCGAAGGCGTGAACCTGGGGAGCTTCTCGATCCCGGGACTGTCGGACCACCAGCCGCCAAGGCATCCCAGGTATCCCGTTCCCCACGGCTTCTCCCCGAGGTCAACGTTCCAGAACCACACGAGGTCGTGGTACGACGGCGGCACGATGCGCGCATCGAACTCCATGACCACATCGCCCACCACCGGCTCGCGGAAGAATATCTGTCCGTGCGTGGGCTCGTCGGGCCCGCCGCCAACGATCTTCCCGGGCAGCACCTGCCAGCGCGGCGTTCCGCGCACGGTCTGCCAGTCCGCAGGATCGAACCTGTCGAACCTGTACAACACCTCGCTCGCCGAGAGATCGAGCCGTTTGTCGATTACCGTGAACACCCTGTCACCACCTGCCGCCATGCCTGCGCCTCCTTTGACTTCACTGCCTGCAAACCCAGGCTGCCCGCAGGCCAGCAGCGCCAGCAGCGTAGGCAGCACAGAACGACGAACCCGCATTCTCGCGTGTTGCATGTCCATGTCCTCACGCCCCCTCCCGGATGAGCGCGAGCATCGCGTCGCGCCTCTCCTCCATGAGAGACTTCGTCTTGGCCTCGAGGTTGAGGCGCACGAGCGGCTCGGTGTTCGACATGCGCACGTTGAACCACCAGCCCTCCGAGTCCCAGCGGTCTACGCTCACGCCGTCCAGCTCGAAGAAGTCGGGGTACGCGGCCTTCGTCCTCTCCAGCACGGCGGCGGCGTCGGCCACCTTGGAGTTTATCTCCCCTGACTGCGAATACTTCCTCAGCGGAGCCACCAGCTCGGAGAGCGGCACGCCGGACTTCGAGACCATGTTCGCAAGCGCGAACGTCGCCATCGCGCTCGACTCCGCCGTGAAGTTGGCCTTGAAGTAGTAGTGCCCCGAAAGCTCGCCCGCGAATATGGCGTCGTTCTCGCGCATCTGCTGCTTGATGAAGGAATGGCCCACGCGCGACATCATCGCCCTGCCGCCGGCGGCCTCGATCGTCTCGGCGCACATCTTCGTGGAGCGCAGGTCGTAGAAGCAGGTGGCGCCGGGGCTGTCGGCGAGCAGGTCCCTGGCGATGAGCGCGGTGGTGAAGTCCATCGGGATCACATCGCCCTTCTCGTCCACGAACCCGGCGCGGTCCGCATCGCCGTCGTACGCGACACCGAAGTCGTACTTCCCCGGATTGGCGCGGATGAGCGCCTGGAGGTCCTTGAGCGTCTCCACGTGCAGCGGGTTCGCATCGTGGTTGGGGAAGCTGCCGTCGTATTCGCCGTAGAGCGCGTCGTAGGCGATATCGGTGCCGGCGAACGCCGCCGATTCCGCGATGCCCATGCCATTGGCGAAGTCGAGCGCGAGACGCACCGGGCGCGCAAGATGGGCGAACCTCCTCGCGTGCGCGGCGTAGTCCGCCTTCACGTCCATCTGCACGATCCTGCCCTTCACCGCGGCGTCCTCGCCGAGATCGCCTTCGGCCACCATGCGCTCGATGTCCTTGATGCCCGTCGCACCGGAGATCGGCACGGCGTCCGCGCGGCATAGCTTGCAGCCGTTCCACTCCTTCGTGTTGTGCGAGGCCGTGATCATCACGGAACCGTCGGCCTTGAGCGTGCCGTTGGCGAAGTAGCTCATGGGCGTCGACGCGAGCCCTATGTCCACGACCTCCACGCCCACGTCCACAAGCCCCTTCGCGAACGCCTCGAAGAGCGGCCTGGAGTGTACGCGGCAGTCGCGCGCCACCACGATCCTCCTGCCGCCGAGGAACTTCGCATAGGCACGCGCTATCCTGTAGAAAACGTCCTCCGTCAGATCCTGGCCGTATATGCCGCGGATGTCATACGCCTTGAATATTCCCATTTTCTCTCCTTTCGCCGGATGCCGCGAGCCTCCGCGGCCGGTTGCTCGAGGGCTCTATCCTTCGCCCCACGTTGAAAAGTATTCCCACCGCCATCATCGCCGTCACGAGGTTCGTGCCGCCGTAGCTTATGAACGGCAGCGCCAGCCCTTTCGTCGGCAGGCAGCCAGTGACCACGCCGATGTTGAACAGCGCCTGGAAGAATATCAGGAACGTCGCGCCGAAGGCAAGCAGGCGGCCGAGCCTGTCGGGCGCGCGAAGCGCGATGCGCACGCCGCACACGAAGAAGGTCGTGAACAGCGCCAGCAGGATGAGCGAGAACACTATGCCGAACTCTTCCGCGCCTATCGCGAATATGAAGTCCGTATGCGCCTCGGGCAGATAGTACTGCTTCTGCATGGACTTGCAGAACCCCACGCCCGTAAGGCCGCCGCGCTGGATCGCCACAAGCGCCTGGTTCAGCTGGTGCGCGGCGTTCTTCGCCTTCTCGTCCATCACGATCTCCGGCAGGTGGAGGTACGCGACAACCTTCATCATCATCTCCTCCGGCAGCCAGGCCACTACGCGGCGGAGCCTGTTTGCGTTGGAGACCACACGCGCCACGAACACGGCGCCACCGAGCCCGCCGAAGAGCAGTAGATGGACTATCTTGAGCCCGGCCACGAAAAGCATCGCCAGACCCGTGAGGCCGATCACTACCGTGGACCCCAGATCGGTCTCGGCTATTATCAATCCGCAGAAGACCCCGAATATGCATGCCGCGGGAAGCGCCCCCTTGAAGAACAGTTCGATGCGCCAGCCTGCCCGATCAAGGAACACGCCCAGCGCAAGTATCGAGACTATCTTCGCCAGCTCGCTCGGCTGCAGGCGCAACGACCCGATGATTATCCAGCGGTGCGACCCGTTGATCTCGCGGCACCCGAACACCACGCAGAGAAGGATGGCCACCACCACGTACGCCGCGATTGTCAGCCACGTATGCCGCCGCCACCGGTGGTAGTCGAAGAAGATCATGAACAGCAGCGCGGGGACGGCCACCAAGACCAGCCATACCGCCTGGTAGAAGACGAAATGGTAGGCGTCGTTATGCAGACGCAACCCGTTCACCCCGCTGGCCGACGCCAATAGGGCGAAACCGATTCCCAGCAGGGCGAGTACAGATATGCCTAGAAGATTGAGCGTTCCCCGCACGGCACGTGCGCCTACTGCGCGTTACTTGGCAGGGATCTTCAGAACGTCGCCGGGCTTGACCTCGGACGACTTGAGGTCGTTCGCGTCCATGAGCGCACTGGGGCTCACGCCGTAGCTGATGGCTATGGACACGACATCCTCGCCTTCCTTGACCGTGTGGGTCTCGTACGTGACGGGCGCGGCGGGGGCGGCGGGCGCCGGGGCAGGAGCAGCCTCGGCCGTGGGCGCTGCGGGAGCGGCAGGAGCGGCAGGGGCCGCAGGCGCGGCATCGGCCGCAGGCGCGGCGGCTTTCGCATCGGCGGCAGGCTTGGCGTCGGCCTTCGCGTCCTTCGCGGCATCCTTCGCGTCCTTGGCGTCCTTCGCCTTTGCGTCCTTCGCAGCATCCTTCGGCTTCGCATCCTTGGCGTCCTTCACCTTCGCATCGGCCTTCTTCGCGAACGGCTTGGCCTTCGCCTCCTTCTCGGCGGGCACCTTCAGCTTCTGTCCGATGAACACGCGGTCGCTCTTGAGACCGTTGATCTCCTTGAGCGTGCGCACGGTCGTGCCATTGTCATGGGCGATCTTGCCGAGGGAGTCGCCGTTCTTCACGGTATACTCCTTCGTAGCGCCCGTGAACTTCGCGGCCTTCACGGCCTTGGGAGGCTTCACCGAGGCGGCATCGGCCGAGACCGGCGCGGCGGCGGCAGGCACTGCGCCGGCTGCAGGGGCGGCCTCGCCCGTTGCCACGCTGCCCGGCAGCTTGATCTTCCTGCCGGCGTAGAGCTTGTTGGGCGTGAGGCCGGGGTTCATGTCGAGAATCGCCTTCTGGCGGATGTTGTAGCGCTTAGAGATCTTGGAGAGCATGTCGCCGGGCTTCACGGTATAGAGCGTGTAGGCCGCGGCGGGGGCGGCGGGCGGCGTGGCCGCCTGGGGCGCGGCGGACGTTGGCGGCGTGGCCTCCGGCACGCGCGACTCTGGCACGGCCGCCGGCTTGTGCGCCTTGGGCTTCGCGGCGGGCGCGGCATCCACCTGAATGTCGTTCACCGGCGTCGCGGCAGTCTCGGGGGCCGCGGGCGTCGCCGGCGACGTCACGACGGACTTGACTTCGTTGCCGTTACTGCCGCCGGTCACGCGGTTCGCCTTGCATCCCTGCATGAGCAGGCACGCCACTGCGACGTTCATGCCAACAGCCAATCCTATCTTTGCCTTCATCTTTGCATCCCTTCCTTTGCGAGCGCCGCGAATGCGTCGCCGCGTTCTGAGTAGTTTTTAAATTGGTCGAAACTCGCCGTGCCCGGTGAGAGCAGCACGATCTCCCCCCGAACGGCATCACGCCTCGCCGCCGCAACCGCGCTTTCGAGCGTACCGCACATCTCGCACGGCACATTCCCGGACCACGCTTCGCGAAGCTGCTGAGCGCAACGCCCTATAAGATACACTTTTTTGACCCTGCTTTGCAAGAGGGGAATTGCATTTTTTGGATTATCCCCTTTTGCGAGCCCTCCGGCGATCAGCCGGCAGCAGGGACCCGAGGAACGCGCCAGAGCCGCCACCATGCGCACTCCGGCGCACAATGCGGCGATGGATGTGGCCTTGGAATCGTCGATGTAGCGCACCCCGTCGCGCTCGCAGACCTGCGCCATGCGGTGCGGCAGCGGAACGAACGCCGCGGCGCCGGCGGCGATCGCGGCGTCCGCGAGCGACGCCGCGCGCCGCAGCGCCCCCGCCGCCGCGCCGTTCGGCAGCAGCACGGGATTGTCGAAGTATCCGCCCGCGAGAAGCGCGCGGTCGGCCGCATCCACTCCGTCCGCCGCCACGCCCGAGAAATCGAACGCGCATGCCGCCGATGCGAGCAGGCGGCGCTTGAGCGCATGGTATGCCTCGCGCGTGCCATGCCGGTCGAGATGGTCTTCCTGCAAGTTGAGAAGTGCCGCCGCCACGAACGTGCCGCGGGGCAGGTCGGTGGTCTCCATCTGGAACGAGGACACCTCCACCACGGCCCACGGAAGCGGTGCCTTCGCCGGAAGATGCTCGAGGCACACATCGCAGAGCGGCCTGCCATAGTTGCCGCACGGCACTGCCGGCGAGCCCGCGCGGCAGAGCGTATCTGCCACGAACTTCACCACGGAGCTCTTGCCCTTCGACCCGGTGACCGCGAGCATCCTGCCGCCGGCCGCGCGCCAGCGCTCGGCGCCAAGCTGCAACTCCGACACGACCCGCACGCCCTGCGCGCGCGCCGCGACCTGCCAGGGATGGTCGAGCGGAACGCCCGGGCTCGCCACCACGAGATCGCATGCGCCGCCCGGCCACGGGTCGTCGCCATCGAGAACCGTCACGGACGCGCCTTCGCGCCGCAGCAGCTCCGCCGCGGCGCGGCCGCTTGCACCATCGCCCAGGACCGTAGCGTGCACTTCCAGCGGGCCTCCCTCGCTACTTCCCCTGACGGCGCGCACCGAAGTTGAAGCATGGCAGGCATGCCTGCGCGTGGCGGTCGAGATTGAAGACCGTGAAGCCGGTCAGGCCCGCCGCGCGCACCACCTCTATCTGCTCGGCCATGCGCTTCGGCGCGAGGCCGTCCTCCTGCCATACGCTGAGCCCGATGCCCGGATACAACGGCACGCCGCAGGACATGCGCCCCTGCCTGCGTACCTGGTTGCGGAACACGGCCGTGGACTCGGTGTAATCCATCGGGCAGGCGAAGTTGAGCCATCCCTCGCGGCACCAACGTCCCCAGTCCTGGCCCACGCCTACGCGGTCCTGCGCGGCGTTGCGGAATACTGCGGCGGATATCTCGGTCTTCGGATGCGTCTTCCTGAGGCGCTTCGCCACGCCCTCCACGAGCGCCGTGATGTTCGCGCAGCGGAACTCGATCCACTTCCGGTGCAGATCGGGGATGCGCGAGAGATCGTGCGGCCAGTCCGCCACCTTCACGCCGATGGACTTCTCGAAGCGCTCGCGGCAGCCGTCGCAGAAGCACGACTGCATCCCGGGATAGCGGATGTAGTCGAAGTGCACGCCATCCACGCCCTTCTCCGCCAGCTCGCACATCGCGTCGATCTCCTCCGCAAGGTTGATCGGGTTGGATGGACACAGCCAGTTCGCGGTTCCGTCGCCCGTCTTCTTCTGCAGACGCCCAGCGGCCTCTAGCTTCGCGACGAACTCCTTCGTGGCCCCATGGCCAAGCCGCCAGTTCACCTTCCACACATGCATCTTGAGCCCATGCCGCCTGCACGCCGCCAGGCACTGCGCGAGCGCATCTCCGCGCTCGGCCGTCTCCGGCACGGTCGCAAGCACCTTCGACGGATAGAACGCCATGCCGCCCCACGCGAGGTTGGCGATGATGTCCGTGAAGCCGCAGTCCTTCACGAATTTGGCGGACGCATCCCAATCCATCCCGCTGATGCCCCACGCGCTGTGGCACCACACGAGCCTGCGCTCGCCTTTGACGTCCGGCAGGGCCGCCGCGCGAATCCTCACCGCCGCCGCGTCTTCCTTCGCCTTCTGCCTGGCGGCGGCGAAGCGGGCCTTCCACTCTGGAACGAGCGACGCGGCGATCGACCTCATGAGCTCGAGCCTCTCGCGCGAGGCGCCGCCGTACCACACGTGCCCGATGAACACGGCACGCGGCGTCTTCACGATCGCAGGGATGCCGAGCGACCTGCGGTCGGTACCGGCCCATTCAGCCACTACCTCGCCGCCCGGTAGCGGCTCCACGATCGAGGTCCTGTGCGAAAGCTGCACGGCGTACTTCGGCTGGTCCGCAAGCCCCGCCCCCTTGCGCAGGAATCCGCCCAGCGCCGCCGCGCCCTTCTCGCCTACGACCCACGAACCGGTGGGCCGCACCCCGATGAGATCTGCAACTCCGTTCGGCAGACTGTAGCACACGAGCATGGGCCTGCCGGACTCCCCCCATGACCGCACCAGCTTCTCGGCAGTCTCGGGGAGCCTCGGGTTGTACGGCAGTACCAACAGCCTTATACCTTCCAGATGTCCGGCGGAAAGCTCGCTGTCCGCTACCTGGCGAACGCCTATGCCAAGGGCATCGAACGTCTCGGTGACCTTCGCGGCGTACTCGAGGAACCAGCGTCTCGACTCGTTCTTGTTGGCACACGTCTCGCCGCACACCACTAACGCCTCCACTTCCTTCCTCGCAAGCGAGGAGAAGTTGCGGAACACCACCTTCGCCTTGCCTTCGTCCCCGCGCCACGCGGAGAAGCGCACGGACGATATCGCCGACCATCCTGCCGGGCGGCCCTCCACGCCGCGTATCACACGCTGCGGCAGGCGCACATGCTCCCACTTGCCCTCCTCGCCTGGATCCACGGCCACGGAATACCATCCCTCGCCGCTGCGGAAGTACACCGTGATGTGCGACACCGGCACCATGTCCGAACAGAAGAGGTCGAACTCCACTCCACCGTCGACGAACATGTCTATCTTTGCCGGCACGTCCCTGGTGACGCGGTCGCGTCCGTCGTCCGGCTTGAATTCCGCGACAAGCTCCACGTCGTTGGAGATGATGGTTCTGCCATACGCCGATGCGAGCGCAATGCACGCGCACAGCGCTGAGACGATTGTTCTTTTCATTGTCGTTCCCTATCCGAGATAAACGTCCTGCGCGCGCAGCGCCTTCTGGATGTCCGCCACAGGCAGGGCGCGCGGCGCGATGCCGCGCTTCGCCGCCAGCGCCGCCGCCACGCCCGCCGCCTGGCCGGTGACGAAGCACGGGCAGATGAGGCGGAAGATGTCGATCGTGTCGCCCGTGCCGAGGCAGCGGCCCGCGCAGAGGACGTTGTCGATCTTCTTCGGCAGGATGTGGCGGTACGGCACGGGGAAGGCCTGGTGCGGACCGTCCGCGCCGAACCAGCCGATCACGTCCGGCGGATTCCATTCACCCTCGAGCGTCTTGCGGCTGATGACGCATTCGGTATCCACGAGGCGCGATGCGCGAGGCCCTATCTGCGAGCACGTGTTGGCGATGAACACCTGCTCCCAGCCCGGCTCCTGGCGCATGGCGGTCACATGCTCCCACCATTCCTTGCGGAACGCAATCTCCGCCGCCGTGAGGTCGCGCACGTCAAGGCCGTTGCCCTTCGGCCCCGGCCCCGTGTTGCCCCACCACGTGGACGGGTTCGCCTCGTTGCTCTTCAGCGGCCATTTGCCGCTGCGCCGCTTGCCGGACGCATCGCATGGCGGAGCCTTGGCGGTGATGCGGTCCATGTTGCCGAGGCGCACCACGTGCCCGATGCAGTGCGTGATCTGCCGATAGTCGCCACCGGCCTGGAAGAGCACGTCCGCGTCGCCGGTGCAGTCCACCACCTGCTTCGCAAGGATCGCCTGGCGGCCCTGCTTCGACTCGAACACGATGCCCAGCACCTTGTTGCCGTCCTGTATCGTGTCAACGCCCCAGCAATGGAAGAACATGTCTATCTTGGACTCGGCGACCATCCTGTCCATGAGATACTTCGCGCCTTCAGGATCGACGGTGGGCTGCCAGTGGCCGTGCTGGTGCTCGCCGTACGCATGCGTGGCGACCCAGCCGCCGAGCGCACGCGCCCTTTCCGCGAACTCCGTCACCAGCCCCTTCGTCACGAGGCGGTACTTGCCGCCAGGCTCGCGGAAACTCGTGGAGAGCATGATGAGCACCATGCCGTTCGTGAAGAGCCCGCCGAGCGAACCGTAGCGTTCCACGAGCGCGACCTTCGCCCCGGCGCGGGACGCCGCGACAGCGGCGGCGAAGCCGGCCGAGCCGCCGCCCACCACCACCACGTCCGTCTCGTGGAAGATCGGTATCTCGCGCGCAGGCTGCAGCACCTTGCCCGCCGCCAGCACGCAGCTGGGACCGTCCGTGATCGTATGCTCGAGAGGGAAGATGTTGCGCCCCCACGCGAGATGCGCGGGATCGCCGATCGCGCCCGGCGGCAGGCGGCCGTCCATCTTGACGTACTTGTCGCCCAGCGCAGCGCCGCCCACAAGCCCGGCGCCGCCGACGCCAAGGCGCTTGAGAAATTCGCGTTTAGTTATCTGCATTTCGTCATCCTTTCCTTTCCAGTGCCTCTCGACCCTATCTTGTTCCGTATTCATCGATGATGAACTTCGTCAGATAGCGCGTCACGACATCGATGGATTCCGCAGTCGACCACTCGGTCGCACCGTGCGCGTCGCCGCCTTCGTGGCCGATGTTGACGACCGGCACGCCGCAGGAGACGAAGCATCGCGCATCCGTTGCGAAAGGCATGCGCCCGAGCGGCACCGGAGCCTTGAACTCCGCCTCCATGGCCTTCCTGAGCCGCAGCACGTACGGATCGTCGCCATTGCTCACACACGGCGGCGAATAGCGCACCACCTCCACCTCGCCCTTCGTTACATCCCTGATCAGCTGCACGCATTCGTCCTTGGCCTCGGGACGGACCGAGCGCAGATTGAAATTGACCCACACCTCGGACGGGATCCGGTTGAGCGCCGTGCCTTCGGACTTGACGATCGTGGGCGTGAGGACGTCCGACCAGTGGTCGGGACCGTCCGCGAGCGGATGGCGGCGGTACCACTCTTCCTGTATCTTCACGACGGAGGCGGAAAGCCGAGTGATCAGATCCTCGCATTTCCAGGGCGCCGATGAATGCCCGCCCTTGCCCTTCAGCGTCGCACGGACCATGAGCTGGCCTTTCGTGGCATAGCCGATCTTGCCGTAGGAGCTGTCCACCACAACGACCATCCGGCGCGGGCGGTAGCCCTTCTCCTCGACCATCCATGTCGTCGTGAAGCCGCCCACCTCCTCGTCGGCACCGAAGATGCAGCCTACGGAGACTTCCCTGCCCACCAGCGCAATGAGCGTCTGCGCGACGGCGAGCGCGCCGCCCTTGTCGTCGCCAACGCCGCGGCCGGAAAGCCGTCCGTTCTCGTTCCTGAAGGAATACTGCCCTTCGCAGGATGCCGGCACCACGTCAAGATGCGCCGAGAAGATGTAGTCCTGGATCTTGCCTGGCTTTGTGGCGGCGAAAAGGATCTCGCGCCCGGCGCCGTCGGTCTCCATCGTGCAGAATACCCGGCGCGCCTCGAGGTAGGCCTTCATCGCGCGCATGGCCCGGTTGACCTGGGGATGGTCGCCAGAGACGCTGGGTATCTCCACCAGCTCCTTGAGGAACGCCAGATCCGCGCCTCGCGCCGCGCATGCGGCGAGCAGGCAGGCCGACAGCAGCAAGGACCTCTTCATCATTGGAACGAAGGTACGTTCTGCCATAGCTTCTCCAGCGCGTAGTACGCGCGCGCCTCGGGCGAGAACACATGCAGCACCACGTCTATGTAGTCAACTACCATCCAGCCCGACTCCGGATCGCCCGACGTGCGGAACGGCTCCACGCCGATCTCCTTCATCGCCTTGCGTACGCCGGTCTCGAGGCCCTTGAGATGCGGGGCGGCCGTGCCCGTCGCCACGACGAACGCGTCGCATAGGCCCGACACGCCGCGCACGTCGTAGGTACGCACGTCCTCGCCCTTCTTGTCGGTAAGAGCCTGTACTACCGTCTTGACCTGTTCTTCTAGCGTCATTGTGGGATGTTCTCTCATCGTTTCTTGAGCAGCGCCGGGTTTACGGGCGTCACCTTGACCTTCTCGACGATCTCGGCCACGACCTCCGGATGCTCCTTCAGATACTGCATGGTGGCGATCGACCCCTGGCCGAGCTGCTCGGTGCCGTAGGCTATCCAGCTGCCGCGCTTCTCCACGATGCCGCGCGCCAGCGCCGCGTCCAGCACCGACCCCTCCCACGAGATGCCGCAGGAGTAGAGGATGTCGAACTCGGCCTCGGTGAACGGGGCCGCCACCTTGTTCTTCACGACCTTCACGCGCGTGCGGTTGCCGATCACCGTGTTGGAGGCGTCCTTGATCGCGCCGATGCGCTGCACCTGCAGGCGGCAGCTCGCGTAGAACTTGAGCGCCTTCCCGCCGGGCGTCGTCTCGGGGTTCCCGAACATCACGCCGATCTTCTCGCGCACCTGGTTCGTGAAGATGCACAGCGTCTTCGTCTGGTTCAGGACGCCCGTGAGCTTGCGCATCGCCTGCGACATCAACCGCGCCTGCAGGCCCATGTGGCTGTCGCCCATGTTGCCGTCGATCTCGGCCTGGGGCGTGAGCGCCGCCACGGAGTCCACCACGATCACGTCCAGCGCACCCGACTTGCACAACTGCTCGCAGATCGAAAGAGCCTCCTCGCCGCTGTTCGGCTGGCTGACGAGCAGATCGTCCAGGTTCACGCCGATCTTCTTCGCGTAGCCCGGATCGAGCGCGTGCTCGGCGTCGATGAACGCCGCCACGCCACCCGCCTTCTGCGCGTTCGCCACGACGTGCAGCGCGAGCGTCGTCTTGCCCGACGACTCCTGTCCGTAGCATTCGACGATCCGTCCGCGCGGCAGGCCGCCTACGCCTAGCGCCATGTCCAGCGACAGCGCGCCCGTGGAGATCACGGGAATGTTCTTGTGCTCGTCCGCGCCGAGGCGCATGATCGACATGTCGCCGAACTCCTTGCGGATCTGGCTCAAAACCGCGTCCAGGCGGGTGTTCGACTTCTTCTCTTCGGCGTTCTTCTCTTTCTTCTCTGCCATGATGGCTTGCTCCTTGCTGTCCTGACAAAAGGCATTATACCAAAAAAACGCGGCCTGTGGCTAGTCCCGAGGCGACTTCGCCTTTCTGTGCTCCCTGATCCCTTCAGCGGTCAGCTCGTCGTGCCTGAAGGCATAGACCTTTCCGTTCTCCGCGCCTATGAAAAGGTCCGGTCGGCCGTCGCCGTCGAAGTCCGTCACCCAGGGCGTGGCGTTGTGTCCGCCGAAGTCGAGCCGGCAGCCGTTCGACAGAAGGCACATCGGCTCGGGGTCGGCGAAAAGCGGATCCTTGTTCGTCCCGATGTTCCTGAGTATGAACGGCGCGGAGGAACGCTTTATGTCCCGTCCGCAGTAGAAGCGGTGGCAGGCGCGGTTGGAGCCAAACACGATATCCTCCACTCCATCGCCATCCCAGTCCACCAGCGAGAGATGGCCGCGTCCCCAAAGGCCGTTGATCCCGCAAAGGCGGATGGGGCGTCCGTCCGCAAGCTTGAGCTTTCGCGTCCCGGCTATGACGCACGAACCTTCCGCGTCCGGGATGGCGAGCGCGATGTCGCCATCAAGGTCCATGATGAGAAGCGACTTGCGCGGCGCGGCGGCGAAGCCGGGAAGGACGATGTCGGGCCTGCTGCGCCATGCGACCTTAAACGGTCTGCCGTCGGGGTGGCGGAACGGCACGGCCGGAGCGAGCGCGAGGGCGTCCGCGCCCTTCTCGCGCCGATGCAGGAGAAAATCGCCGAGGATATCCACGGTTATGATGGCATCGTCTCCGCCCCATGTGCCCACCGCCACCTTTACATAGCCCCACATGCGCTCAGGCGTTCCCTGCAAGGAGCCGCTGTCGCCGGCCTTGATCGAGAACGGCTTGCCGCCGACGGTGAAGGAGCGGGCCCCCTTGTAGACCAGCGGATCCTTCGTGCCGCCCCAGAATGTCAGCCGGCCGGTCGAATCAGAAAGGATCAGATCCTCCGTGCCGTCGCGGTCCCAGTCGAAACGGGCCGGCGACGAGAGCGTCTCCCCGCACACGGCCCCGCCCTGGATCAAAGCCTTCGCCGAGGTCCACGTGCCAGGCTCGACGCCTTTCATCACGCAGATCGTGCCGGGGTTGCCGTCCATCAGCAGCTCCTTGCGCCCATCGCCATCGAGGTCTATCGACTGGATGCCGTGAACCCAGTAGTCGTCCGGTACGGTGTAGCCGCACTTGAGCAGCGGCCGCGGCGGACCGCAGAACACGTCGCCGGCAGCCATGCGTTTTACGGGAAACGCCGCGATGCGGTCCATGTCGCCGAAGAGGACCAGGTATCTGCCCGACGGAGCCGATACCACCTGTACCCCCAGGATGGTCTTGTACATCTTCCATGTGAGGATGCGCTTCACGTCAGGAAAGTCAGGAACATCCGAAAAGACCGGACGCGGCTTTGCAAACCGCAGCGTAGCGCCCGCGAACGTCCCTTTCGCCCAGCGGACCTCCGCGATGTTCTCGGGGCCCATCCATCTTCCAAACACATCGTAGCCGCGCCCTATGCCGGAGTAAGGAGTCTCCACGTCCGTCCAGGGGTGGTACAGAGGACCAGGCCACGGAAAGCCTTCCGTACCGTTGTACGCCTTGCCGCGTTCGGCGCTCATCGCATAGTCCATCAGCAGGTCTTCAACACCGTCGCCGTCTAGGTCCGCGAGCGCGAGGCACACGCCTGACGGCACCATCGGCGCTCCTTCGTCGCCAATCGCGATCTCTCCCCCGTCGAAGACGCGCTTGGCGCGATCGAAACGGTAACGCACCAGCACCGTGCGGTTCGTGCCGTCCACCATGCGTTTCTCCGCACGGAAGATTCCGCCGAACGAACCATCCTGGCCATGCCACGGCGCAGAGCCACGCGGGTCGGGACCTTCGAAAGGAACCGCCTTGTCGTAGACCGGCACTCCGCGTTCGATCCGCAGGAAACGGTAGAGGAGCGGACGGCTCCCGAAGAGCGTCCCCATGCATGCCAGGTCGCGTCCGGCAGGATCGAACCACGGCAGGGTGAATGCGCAGACCTCGTGCTGCTCGGCGAACGGACGCAGTTCGCCATCTGCGACGGTAAGCGGAACATAGTTCGTCTCGCTCGCGAACGGAGGGTCGTCCGCCTGTAGTCCGCATGCCGCAAACACCACGATGGATGCCGCGACAAATCTCGCCACATTCCCGGCCATGCGCCGGTGGACGCTTTTCATTTCACTTGCCATGACACACTTCCTTTCACTTCGTCTTCTTGAGCTTGATCTCTATCGGTACGAACAGTTCGGGGTTCGCGGCGCGCCTTGCTATCTTGTCGGCATACTCGTCGCTGTAGTAGCGGTCGGTGTCGGTGCGGTCGCGACGGCCGTTGTAGCGCCTGAGGGCGTTCTGCCATCCGTCGAAGAACCCGTTCGGACGCTCCGCCGCCGGACGCGCCGCGGTCGAGAACCCCTTGCGCGAAAGGTACATGATCGCCGCGCGCACGTTGTCCTCCACCTTCCCTTCGTTGCGGCTGGCGGGCTTCTTCAACCCCACCAGCTCCTTCTCCTCGCCCCAGTCGCCCGGCACGTTTACCTGCAGGGGATCCACGTCCCACGCGGCGATCGACCTGGGGCCGTTCCCTCCGGATTCCTCGATCATGTGGGCCTTGACCAGCGCCGGCGTGAGCGTGGCGATCTTCGCCGCCTGCTCGGGCGTACCGCCGCACCATGCGGCCTTGTCCGCGTTGAACGCCGCGGTCATCTTCGCTATGAGCGCGTCGTGCTTCTGGTAGCGGGCGTCCTCGAAGCCCCTGAACACGGGCAGCCCCGCCGCGCCGGCTTTCGCACGCGGAACGGGCTTGCGCTTCTTCATCTCGGCGGGAAAGTACTTCGCGATCCATCTTTCGATGGCATGGACCGTCTTCATCTCCTCGTCCGTCACGAAGCGACGGTCGATGTAGAGCTCGCCGCGTCCATCGAACAGGAACGAACCGAGGTTGCCAGTGTCGATGGTGTAGCGTACGTCGGCCTTGGACGGCGGCACTTCGGCCACGCCCTTCTCCGCCAGCTTCGCGGCATGCTTCGCCTCGCGGGCCCGCGCCCGGGCATCGATCTCCAGCGCCTTGGTGACGAGCGGTATCGCCTCAATGATGGCCATAGGGTCGATGACAATGCGCCGCGCGCCGTGCACCGCAGGCGGAAGGGCCACGACGAACGCAAGTACGAAGACAGCCAGCGTTCCCCGGACCTTGCGGAACCGGGATGCAGACAGAACGTCCAGAAATGCCATTAAGATGTCCTTCATCGTTGGTCTATTCTCCGAATCGGGTTATATTGTACCACACTTGCGGCCCGCCGTGAGACACAAAAGCCGATGATTCATTGCCCCATGTGCCTCCAGGTCGGCAGGCGAGGCGTCCACCATACACCCCCATATCTGGCGATGGCCGCCCTCATCGCGGCAAAGGCGGCCAGCCAGGCCGCATACCAGCCGATGCTTGCCGTCAAGGGCCAATATTCCACCACGAACGAGGAGAATGGCACGGAGGCCACCGCCTTGGAGACCTGCACCATGAGGAACGTCATCGCCGCCGCAAGGTTGTTGAACGCCACGGCAACCGGCGGCAGTACGAATCCGCAGACGATGCCCGCCATCCCGAAGGCCACCGCGTAGCCAGCCAGCCTAAGTACTACCAGATTGGCGAAAAGTCCGCCAGGTGCGAAACTGCCGATCAGCCTGGCGACGATGGGTACGCCTGCCGCCCACGCGGCCACAGAGATTCCGCATTCACCATACCAGCCCTCACGCGCACAGACCGGCAATGCAGGGGCCACCCAGCGCAGCCAGCATACTATGCCGAACATCACCGCGAAGGAAAGAGTGCATCCAGTGTCGAACAGGCGCTCGGGCGCGTATGCATATACACCCAGCGCCGTCAGCGACCATGCCGCCAGCGAGTCGCCCTTCCTCCCGAACGCAGGCGCAGTCAGGTATAGGCCGGCCATCGCAACGGCCCTGACCGCGCTCGGGCGCGCACCTGTCACAAGCACATACACGATCAGCAGGGGAACGGCCACTAGACCCCGCAGCCGCACCGGAATCCGAAGCAGCACGAGAAGCCGCATAAGCAGGGCCGCTATCAGCATGACATGCAGGCCTGATATCGCGAACACATGTACCGTCCCGGCGGCCGAGAACGTGCGCCGCCAGTCGGCAGGCAGTTCCGTGCGACGCCCCAGCAGGATGGCGCGGTTCAAGGCAGCGTATCGCGGACACCAGCCCAGGCCGATTCCCGCACATTCCGCGCAACCATCCGAGAGCGCCTTCAGACGGCGGACTGAATCGGGAATGGACGACTCCAGGACATGATCGGCACCCCGCCTGCCCCAGAACATCCTGCGTGAAAACCGTCCTTCCCTGAGCGTCTTGCGCGATATCCACCCGCCGCAGCGCCATCTTTCCCCGGTCCTTGGAATTCGTGCGCCATCGGCGAGCGGCAACACCACCTTCAGCGGCACAGGGCCGAGATGCGAAAGGAAGTCGGCCACCTGTCCGCCTCGTGCGCATACGCGTACGCGCACTTCGCCCTCCACTGGCAGCGACAGAACGGGAAGTCTGCCGCCGGTGCCTGTACGCCAATGCCCTTCAAGCGCCGTCACGCGCAAGGCGTCCATGCGTGCCGCAACCGTCATGCCGAAGATGAATACAAGTACCGGCGGCAGGTGGGGTACATGCCAGCCATAGCCGGCCAGTGCCAGCAGAAAGACGGCTGCCGCGCCCCATGGCCATGCCGCCGCCACCCGCGTACAGGCGAATCCAGCCATTTCGCCGGCGATTAGAAGCACCGCCATAATTGCCAGGCGGCCACCTCCCATCACGACCAGTAGCTCCTATCCAGCGCACGGTAGTTCGACGCCTCTAGGATGTGCTCCTCCGCCACGGCAGTGGCACCTTCCAGGTCCGCGATGGTACGCGACACCTTGAGCACGCGGTCGTAGGCGCGCGCTGAAAGATCCAGTTCCACAAGAAGCGCGCGCAGCCGGGTCTGCGCAGCGGCATCCAGCATGCAGAAACGTCCCAGATCACGGGAAGGCATGTCCGCGTTGCAGTGTACGCCATCGCATCCCTCGAAGCGCCGCCGCTGTATCTCGCGCGCCTTCAGTATGCGTGCCCGAATAGTCGCCGACGGCTCGCCGGGCGGCAGATCGGCCAGCTGGTCGCACGGCACCGGCGGCACCTCTATCTGCAGGTCGATGCGATCCAGCAGCGGACCGGAGACCCTGTTGCGGTAGTCATGGATCCTGCGCGACGAACATCTGCATTCGTGCCTTGGATCGTCCGCGTAGCCGCATGGGCATGGGTTCATCGCCGCCACGAGCATGAACCTCGAAGGGAAATCGCAGGCCGCCGTCGCGCGTGCTATCGAGACATGTCCATCCTCCACGGGCTGGCGCAGGACCTCGAGCGCGTCGCGGCGGAATTCCGGAAACTCGTCGAGAAACAGCACCCCTCGGTGCGCCAGCGACACCTCGCCAGGCGTCGGATGCGCTCCGCCGCCCAGAAGCCCGATCGCCGAAACCGTATGGTGCGGGGCACGGAACGGACGATCAAGTACAAGCGACTGCCTCGTCTTCAGCTCGCCGGCCACCGAATGGATTCGCGTGACCTCGAGCGCCTCGGACGGGGACAGGGGCGGCAGGACGGATGGTATGCGGCGGGCAAGCATCGTCTTGCCCGAGCCAGGGGATCCCACCATCAGCAGATTGTGGCCGCCTGCCACGGCCACCTCGATGGCACGCCGGGCATTGTCCTGCCCCTTCACGTCTGAAAAATCGTCGCCACGTCCGGAATGTTCCGACACGAGCGCCGCCAGATCGGAGTGCACGGGACTTATCTCCAGCCGTCCGGCCACGAAGTCAACCGCCTCGCGCAACGTGCGCACGGGATATACGTCGATGCCGTCCACCACGGCCGCTTCGGCTGAATTCTCGTATGGCACGATCACGCCCCGCTTGCCTATGCGCCGCATCTCAAGCACGATGGGCAGGATGCCATTGACGCGGCGGACCTCGCCGGAAAGGGCCAGTTCGCCGGCCAGGCCGTAGTCCTGCAGATCGGCGCCTTGCGTGCGGCCTGTGGCGACGAGCAGGGCGGTCGCGATCGGAAGGTCGTAGAGGGGGCCTTCCTTCTTCACGTCCGCCGGCGCGAGGTTGACCGTGACATTGCTTTCCACACGCTTGAAGCCGGAATTGCCAATGGCCGTGGAGACACGGTCCTTGGCCTCCTTCACGGCCTGGTCGGGCAGGCCGACAATCGTGAACTGCGGCGTACCCGAGGCCGAGTACACTTCTATCTCGACGGTACGCGCCTCTACGCCAAGCAGTGCGCCAGAATAGCATTTTGCGAGCATGGTATGTCCTGAAGTCGGGGTTGGATGATTCGAGAATCTTGTCCGTGCGGGCGGGCCGCCGGGCGGGTGGTGGAAAAGGTTGTCAGGACGTTTCGTCCACCGCCGGAATTCACCCCGTCCGCGCCGCACGGACTTGAAAGATCAGAAGAGGTCGGGATCGTCGGCCGGGATGTCGCATCCCGGTTCAGTCTCGTGGGCGACCTGGGGACGTGATACGACCGCCTGTCTTTGCACGCCACGGGGGATCAGCATGGGAAGGCCGAAGGCTATCACGTCCATGGACTGCTCTATGGCGAGCGACAGCCCCAGCGCCTCGGCGGCGGTGAATACGACGCCGGCGCGCGAAGGCTCGCCTTCCAGCGGCTTGCGGCAGGCCTCGAACACGTAGCCTGGCTGCGGCTCTATCCGATGTTCCAGACGAACCACCGTGCATGCGCTGGCGCTTCTATGGAAAAGGCCCTTGCCGTCCGCGATCGATTCCTGGATGCCGCGGAACACCTGCAGGATCTGCATCAGGTCGGACATGTCCAGCTTCACGCAGATGCGGTTGCTCCAATCGAAGCGCGGGAAGGTGCGCACGCCGCCCTCGTGCGTGCCAACCGTCTTCTGGCGGGCGAACGTGGCGAAGATGCTGCCGTCCGTGCTGCCGTGCGCTGGATGCAGCTCGAACTGTACCGCACCGCCGGTACCGCGCCCGTTCGGATGGTAGTACGAGAGACGTGGCCGGTAGGATTCCGCCGCATCCGCGCCGATGGCCGTCTGGTAGTCTTTTTCGTCGTTCATGGTGTCTTGCTCCTTTGCTGTCCTGACGCGGCCATGGTACCATATAGGAGGATGCAAGACAAAATAATCATTGTAAAACGTGTGTAAAGTCGTGTAAAAAAACTTTACACGGTTTTTACACGGTTTTTACAAGTGCGCGGAAAAGCAGAAAGGGAGGGGCTTTGAAGCCCCTCCCCTTCATGCCAGGAACGCCCTTTTGGGCGATCACTCCTCGGAGTAGTTGTCGGCGGAATATCCGTCGACAGTCTGGTCTGGCGCCTGATCGGCCGGGACCTGGGCGAACTTCTCGACGTCCGCATCCGGGAAGGCCTCGGCTGGCTCATCGCCATCGTCCTCCTCCTCGCGGGTGGGCGTCGGGCCGAAGATCGCCTCCAGCTTGGCCTTGGCCTCGGCGCGCAGCTTGTCCATCTCCTCGTCGGATATGGGCTCGCAGAGCGGCACCAGCTTGAGGTAGCGGTGCAGCGGGAAGCCCGTGCCGCCGGGGATGAGGTGGCCGAGGATGACGTTCTCCTTGAAACCGCGCAGCTCGTCCACGCGGCCCATCGTGGCGGCCTCGGTGAGGACGCGCGTCGTATCCTGGAAGGACGCCGCAGAGATGAACGAGTCGGTCTCGAGGGCGGCCTTGGTGATGCCGAGTAGCGCGGGCTGGGCCTCCGCCGGACGGCGGCCTTCGCTCATCATCTGCTCGTTCATGCGCAGGAACGTCTGGCGGGTGATCTGCTCGCCCCAGAGGAAGTCCGTGTCGCCGGGGTTGGTGATCTTGACCTTGCGGAGCATCTGGCGCACGATGATCTCGATGTGCTTGTCGTTGATCTCCACGCCCTGGAGACGGTACACCTGCTGCACCTCGTTGACGAGGTAGCGTTCGAGCTCCTGCGGACCGGAGACCTCGAGGATCTCCTGCGGGATGATCGGACCCTCGGTGAGCTGCTGGCCCTTCTTCACGCGGTCGCCTGGATACACCACGATCTGCTTGCCCATCGGGATGAAGTGCTCCTCCACCTGGCCGGTGTCCTTGTCGACCACCTTCACGCAGCGCTTGCCGCGCTGGTTGTCGCCGAACTCGACCTCGCCCTCGATCTTGGAGATCTCGGCGGCGTCCTTGGGCTGGCGTGCCTCGAAGAGCTCCGCGACGCGGGGCAGACCGCCGGTGATGTCGCGCGTCTTGGTCTCGGAGCGCGGCGTCTTGGCGAGCAGCATGCCCGGCGACACCTTCTGGCCGTCGCGCACCATGACGATGGCGCCGGTCGGGATGTCGTGGCTGTCGAGCTTCTTGTTGGGGGTGCCGTCCTCGCCCTTGCCGCGGATGATGATGCTCGGATGGAGGTTGGATTCCTTGGAGTCCAGCACCACAAGCGTCTTGGCGCCGGTGGCGCGGTCGATCTCGGACTTGACGGAGAAGTCCTCCTCGAAGTCCACGAACTCGACCGTACCATGCGCCTCGGAGAGCACCGGCACGGAGTGCGGGTCCCACTCGGCGACCTTCTGGCCTGCCTTGACCGTGGCGCCGTCCTCGACGAGCAGCACGGCGCCCATCTGCAGCGAATAGGTGTCGGTGCGGGTGCCTTCCTTCGAATAGACCTCGAGCGTGCCGTTCTTGTTCAGCACGACCTCGCGCCCTTCGTCGTTGCGCACCTTGCGGACGTCCACGAACTTCACGCGACCGGCGTTCTTGAGCACGATCTCCGGCACCTTGGCCGTCATGGACGCGGTACCGCCGATGTGGAACGTACGCATCGTCAGCTGCGTGCCGGGCTCACCGATCGACTGGGCGGCGATGATGCCCACCGCCGTGCCGATCTCGACCTGGCGGCCCGTGGAGAGGTCGCGGCCGTAGCACTTCGCGCACATGCCGTGCTCGGCGTCGCACGTGAGGCCCGAGCGGATCCACACGGACTCCACCCCCGCATCGGTGAGGCGCCTGCAGGCATCCTCGTCGATCTCCTCGTTCGCCGGCACGAGCACGTCGCCCGTCTTCGGGTCGCGGATGTCGTAGAGCGACGTGCGGCCGAGGACGCGCTGGGCGAGCGTGGCCTTGACCTCGTCGCCCTCGACTATGGCCTGCACCTCGATGCCGTTGACTGTGTTGCAGTCCTCCTGCGAGATGATGACGTCCTGCGATACGTCCACGAGCTTGCGCGTCAGGTAGCCGGCGTCAGCCGTCTTGAGGGCGGTGTCCGCCAGGCCCTTGCGGGCGCCGTGGGACGAGATGAAGTATTCGAGCACCGAGAGGCCCTCGCGGAACGATGCCGTGATCGGGCGCTCGATGATGTTTCCGGACGGGTCGGCCATGAGGCCGCGCATGCCGGCGAGCTGGCGGATCTGCAGCTTCGAGCCACGGGCCTTGGAGTCGACCATCATGTAGATCGGGTTGAGCTCCGTCGGGTTCGGCGTCTCCGGCGAGACGTTGCGGTCGATCGTCTTGTACAGCTCGTCGCCCACCTTCTCGGTGGCGGCGGACCACACGTCTACGATCTTGTTGTGGCGCTCGCCGGCGGTGATGATGCCCTGCTGGAACTGGCCCTCGATCTTGGCGACCTCGGCGGCGGACTTGGCGATCACGTCGTCCTTGACGGCCGGACGGATCATGTCCTTCAGACCCATCGACGCGCCGGAGACGGTCACGTAGTTGTACCCGAGGTTCTTGAGGTCGTCGATCAGCTTCACCGTGGCGTCATGCCCGGCGACGCGGTGGCAGTCGAGAATCAGGTTGCCGACGGTGGACTTCGAGACCTTGTCGTTGATGAAGCCCATGCCCTCCGGGAAGATCGCGTTGAAGATGACGCGCCCCGCGGTCGTCTCGATCGTGCGCTTCGTGGGGTCGCCGTGCGGCCGGCCCGTCGTGCCGTAGTCGGGGTTGCGGAAGCGGATGCGGCTGTGGTAGCCGATCGCCTTCTCCGCGATGCCGAACTCCACCTCGCCGATGTCGTTGAACAGCGGCAGGTGCTCACCAGCGAACGACGCCTTGCCTGCGATCTTGCCGGAAAGCTTGTCCGGCTGGGAGGCCGTGGTGAGGAAGTAGAGGCCGAGGCACACGTCCTGCGTAGGCGTCATCACGGACTTGCCGGACGCAGGCGAGAAGATGGATGTCGCCGCGAGCATCATCAGGCGCGACTCTATCTGCGCCTCGATCGAGAGCGGCACCAGCACTGCCATCTGGTCGCCGTCGAAGTCGGCGTTGAACGGCGTGCAGACCATCGGGTGGAGGCGGATGGCCTTGCCTTCCACCAGCACCGGCTCGAACGCCTGGATGGACAGGCGGTGCAGCGTCGGAGCGCGGTTGAGGAAGACCGTCTTGTCCTTCGTGACCTCCTCGAGGATGTCCCACACCTGCTCGTCGTGGCGCTCGATCATCTTGCGCGCCGTGCGGACGGTGTGGCAGATGCCCTTGTCCTTGAGCGAGCGGATGATGAACGGCTCGAAGAGCCTCAGCGCCATCTCCTTCGGCAGGCCGCACTGCGGCAGCTTGAGCTCGGGGCCGACGACGATCACGGAACGGCCGGAGTAGTCCACGCGCTTGCCGAGGAGGTTCTGCCGGAAGCGGCCCGTCTTGCCCTTGAGGACCTCGGAGAGCGACTTGAGCTGGCGGTTGCCGGGACCGGTGACCGCGCGGCCGTGGCGGCCGTTGTCGAACACCGCGTCGACGGCCTCCTGCAGCATGCGCTTCTCGTTGCGGATGATCACGTCCGGCGTCTTGAGCGCGAGCAGGTTCTTGAGGCGGTTGTTGCGGTTTATGACGCGGCGGTAGAGGTCGTTCAGGTCCGAGGTGGCGAAGCGGCCGCCCTCGAGCGGCACGAGCGGCCTCAGCTCCGGCGGGATCACGGGCAGCACGTCGAGGATCATCCACTCCGGCTTGCCGCCGGACTGGCGGAAGCCCTCGACCACCTTCATGCGCTTGGCGATCTTCTTGCGGTTCTGCTTGGAGCGGGTGTTAGCCATCTGCTCCTCGAGATCCTTCATGAGCTCGTCGAGGTTGACCTTGCGTATGGCCTTGCGGACGGCCTCGGCGCCCATCTCGGCGCGGAACTTGTCGGGCCACTTGGCCTGCGCGTCGAGATAGTCCTGCTCGTTCAGCACCTGGCCTTCCCTGAGCGTGGTCTCGCCAGGCTCGATCACGAGGTAGTCCTGGTAGTAGAGCACGCGCTCGAGCTCGTTGGAGGTCATGTCGAGTATGAGACCGATGCGGCTCGGCGTGCACTTGAAGAACCAGATGTGGCTGACGGGCACCGCCAGCTCGATATGGCCCATGCGCTGGCGGCGCACGGACGCGAGCGTCACCTCCACGCCGCAGCGGTCGCAGACCATGCCCTTGTTCTTGATGCGCTTGTACTTGCCGCACTGGCATTCCCAGTCCTTGGTCGGCCCGAATATCTTCTCGCAGAAGAGGCCTTCCTTCTCCGGACGGTACGTACGGTAGTTGATCGTCTCGGGGTTGCGGACCTCGCCATGGGACCATGCACGGATCGTCTCCGGCGAGGCCAGCTGCACCTTGACGGCGTCGTACATCGCGGACGCGCTGAAGTTGCCGCCGAAGATGTCGTTGGTGTTGTACGGATTCATTTCTTGAAGTCTCCTTGCCTAGAAAGTCATCAGAAGTGCACGCCGCCCAGAAGGGAGTCGGTGGCCGGCGTCAGCTGCGCCGCGCCGGTAGATGCGGCCGACTCGCGGCGGGAGGCGGGCTTGTCGGTGTCGCCGCCCAGGAGCTGCATGTCGAGGCACAGGCCCCGCAGCTCGTGGATGAGCACCGAGAACGACTCCGGCATGCCGGAATCCAGCACGTTCTGCCCCTTGACGATCGACTCGTATATGCGCGTGCGGCCCTGCACGTCGTCGGACTTGACGGTGAGCAGCTCCTGCAGGGCGTAGGCGACGCCGTACGCCTCAAGGGCCCACACCTCCATCTCGCCCATGCGCTGGCCGCCGAGCTGCGCCTTGCCGCCCAGCGGCTGCTGGGTGACGAGCGAGTAGGGGCCGGTCGCGCGGGCGTGGATCTTGTCCGTCACGAGGTGGTGGAGCTTGAGCATGTAGATCACGCCCACGACCACGCGCTGGGCGAACGGTTCGCCCGTGAGGCCGTCGTAGAGGACCGTCTTGCCGTCCGTGTTGATCCACGCGGCGCTGCCCTCCTCCTTCTCCTGCACCTTGCGGGCTTCGGCGAGGGCGGCGTCGATCTCGCTCTCCTGCACGCCGTCGAAGACGGGCGTCGCGGCGTGGAAGCCGCAGAGCCTGCAGGCGAGGCCGAGGTAGGTCTCGAAGAGCTGGCCGAGGTTCATGCGCGAAGGCACGCCCAGCGGGTTCAGCACGATGTCCACCGGCGTGCCGTCCGGCAGGAACGGCATGTCGCAGCTCGGCAGGATGCGCGAGATGCAACCCTTGTTGCCGTGGCGGCCGGCCATCTTGTCGCCGACAGAGAGGTTCTTCTTGTCCACGAGGTAGACGCGCACGCTCTTGACGACCGTTCCGTCGTCGGCGAGGTCCGCAAGGTCGTCCTGCTCGGCGCCTTCCGCGGCGGCGGCCGCGTCCTCGAGCTCGGCGAAGCGCGCACGGAACGGCGCTATGACGGACTCCACCTTGTCGGCCGCGGGGCCGGGCTCGATCTGGAACGTGGCATGCGCCTTCGCCAGCTTGGACAGCACCGACTTCGTGATCTTCTTGCTTGCCGGCACGATCAGCTCCTGCGTCTCGGAATTCACCACGTCCACAGGCAGCTTCTCGTTCAGGAGCACGTTCGAGAGCGCCGTCACCAGCTCGGTCTCGAGCTTGACGCGCTGCTCCTTGCGCTTCTTCTCGGCGTCGCGCATCTGCTTGCGCGTCGGCTTGGCGTCGTCGCCGGCGGCCGGGCGCGAGGCCTCCTTGACGGTCGTGGTCACCTTGACCGCCATCACCACGCCCGTCGTGCCTGGCGGCACCACGAGCGACGTGTCGCGCACGTCGGCGGCCTTCTCGCCGAAGATGGCCCTCAGCAGGCGCTCCTCGGGCGAAAGCTCGGTCTCGCCCTTGGGCGTCACCTTGCCCACCAGGATGTCGCCCGGATGCACCTCCGCGCCCACGCGCACGATTCCGTCCGGCCCGAGGTTCTTGAGCGCGTCCTCGCCGACGTTCGGTATGTCGCGCGTGATCTCCTCGGGGCCGAGCTTCGTGTCCCTTGCGCCACAGTCGTACGTGACGATGTGCAAAGACGTCAGCACGTCCTCGCGCACGAGGCGCTCGTTGACGAGGATGGCGTCCTCGAAGTTGTAGCCGCGCCAGCTCATGAACGCCACTAGCAGGTTCTTGCCGAGCGCGAGCTCGCCCTGGTCGGTCGCAGGACCGTCCGCAAGGCAGTCGCCGGGCTGCACCTTCTGGCCCTTCTTCACGATGGGCTTCTGGTTGAAGCATGTTCCGGCGTTGCAGCGGCGGAATTTCTGCAGGTCGTAGCGGCGGATGCCCTTCTCGGGGTTGTCGTCGTACTTGGCCTTGCCGGCGGCCAGCTCGCCGTCCGGCGTGACCATTATGAACTCGGCGCAGACGTACGCCACAATGCCGGGCTGGTCCGCGCATACGATCACGCGGGAGTCGCGCGCGGCCACCGCCTCGAGGCCGGTGCCCACGTACGGGCGCTCGCTGCGCAGCAGGGGCACGCCCTGGCGCATCATGTTCGCGCCCATGAGCGCGCGGTTCGCGTCGTCATGCTCCAGGAACGGGATGAGCCCGGCGGCGATGGATATCACCTGCATGGGCGCCACGTCCATGTACTGCACCTCCCTTGCGGGCTTCACGCAGAACTCGGTATGGTGGCGGCAGGTCACCTTCTCCTCGGCGAACGTCTTGTCGGCCTTGAGCGGGGCGTTCGCCTGCGCGATGACGTACTGCTCCTCGGCGTCGGCGGAAAGATAGTCGACCTGGTCGGTCACCTTGCCGTTCCTGACCACGCGATAGGGCGTCTCTATGAAGCCGAACCTGTTGATGCGCGCGTATATGCCGAGCGACGATATGAGGCCGATGTTCGGGCCTTCAGGCGTCTCGATAGGGCAGATGCGGCCGTAGTGCGACGGATGCACGTCGCGCACCTCGAAGCCCGCGCGCTCGCGGCTGAGACCGCCAGGGCCGAGGGCCGAGAGGCGCCGCTTGTGCGCCAGGCCCGAGAGCGGGTTCGTCTGGTCCATGAACTGCGACAGCTGGCTGCGGCTGAAGAAGTCCGTCACCACCGCAGAGAAGGTCTTGGAGTTCACGAGCCTCTGCGGCGTGAGCGGGCCCTGCGTGCCCGAGTCGTGGATCGTCATGCGCTCGCGGATGAGGCGCTCCGTGCGGGCGAGGCCCACGCGGCACTGGTTCTCGAGCAGCTCGCCCGTGGTGCGGATGCGGCGGTTGCCGAGGTGGTCGATGTCGTCCACCTGGTCGCGGCCCATGAATATCTTCAGCAGCAGGCGGATCGCCTCGATGACCTCGATTCCGCTCTCGTGCAGGGTCCGAAGCTCGTCGGGCACCTTGCCGGAAAGCCCCAGCTTCTTGTTGATCTTGTAGCGGCCTACGTAGCCGAGGTCGTAGTGCGCAAGCTCGAAGAAGAGCCTGTGGATCATCTGCTTGGAGTTGGTGGGCGTGGGCGGGTCGCCGGGCCTCATGCGCTTGTAGATGTCCTTGAGGGCGTCCTCCTCGTTGTGGATGCCGAGCTTGGCGTCCTCGCGGAGGGTCTTGATGAGAGTGCCCTCGTCCACGGATACGTCCACCACTTCGACGGTCGTAAGGCCCGCCGCCGCCGCCTGCTCCAGCATCGATGGCGTGAGAGGGTCGTAGCGGCGCGCGATCACCGCGTTGGAGTCCTTATCCACTATATCCGTCTTCATCACGAGGTTGCGCAGGTCCTCGGACGAATACCTGCGGCCCGTGTCGATCTTGCGGAAGTCGTAGAACAGTCGCATGATGGATTCGTCGCTGCCGTACCCGAACGCCCTGAGAAGCGTCGTGGCGAAGAACTTCCGGCGGCGGCGGCGCTGGTCCATGAAGCACCACATGACGTCGTTCGTGTCGAACATTATCTCGATCCACGAACCACGATCGGGTATTATGCGCACCGAAAGGAGCGGCTGGCCGTTGGCGTGCACCGTGCGCTCGGTGGAGATGCCGGGGCTGCGGTGCAACTGCGACACGATCACCCGCTCGGCGCCGTTGATCACGAACGCGCCGTCCTCGGTCATGAGCGGTATCTCGCCCAGGAACACGTCCTCGTCGCGGATCTCGGTGCCGTCCTTGAGACGGAACGTGGCGAGCAGCGGACAGGCGTACGTCTCGCCTTCGTACAGCGATTCCTGATAGGTGTGCTTCGGCGGCAGCAACTGGTACTTCACGAAGTCCAGCACATAGCGCCCGTCGAAGGAGTCGATCGGGAATATCTCGTTGAAGATGGCCTGCAGACCCTGCTCCTTGCGCTTCGCCGGCGGCACGTCCGCCTGCAGGAAGTCGCGGTAGGACTTCGTCTGTATCTCGATCAGATCCGGCGGCTCGATGGTGTTCTGGAGCCTGCCGAATACCTTGCGTTCAGCTTTAGCCATGATTTACTTACCAAACCTTTCCGTTGAAAAGGACGTCTGTGATGGAACCGACTCCGCGCGAATGAAGTGTGGTAAGCGGCCACTTTGTTAACTGTTTCGGCGGAAGAGTTTCGGATTATATCAAATTCCTGGCTCCCTGGCAAGGGGTCCTAGACAAAAAACTAAAAAAACCGTTTCTGGTTTCTAGTTTCTGGTCTCGGGAGGGACGCGCCCCGTCGCGTCCTTGTTGGTTGCCTTGGGAGGAACGCGCCCTTTCGCGTCCTTGTTGGTTGTCTCGGGAGGGACGCACCCTTTCGCGTCCTTGTTGGTTGTCTCGGGAGGGACGCGCCCCGTCGCGTCCTTGTTGGTTGCCTTGGGAGGGACGCGCCCCGTCGCGTCCGGGGCGCTTTCGGTCGCGACGGGGCGCGACCCTCCCTAATACCCGATGCCCAACGACACAGCCTCGCCAACGCCAGGAAAGTTGTTCGCGGGCGACGGCGCGAAGTAGAGTGGCACAAAGCCCGTGAAGGGATTGGCGGTAGCCGCCGAAGTGGGTATAACCACCGTCGAACAAGTCGGCTTATAGTAGACAGGTACCATCTTCTTGGTCTTCTTGTCCTTCGTAGTCTTACCGGTGTCGTAAGTCACTGTCGCCGTTACCGCGCCCGCCGTCGTCACCTTCAGCGACAGGTTGATAAAATAGGTCAGACCTGTTTTATCACCGTCACCTGGTAGGGCCGCCTCGCCGAGGCGGCCGCCATCAGCGTCCCACATATTCCCATCTTGATCCTTGAAATAAACCCTGCCCGTCTCGTTGGTGTAT
>JAFXTB010000112.1 GCA_017525225.1 Kiritimatiellia bacterium | reverse complement strand
GGCGGCAGCATCACCGTCAATGCCAACACATCGCTCTACACGATAAGATCTTCGATCGTCGTAGACGGCAACGGGAAGCTGACCTACGAGGCGGGCGAGGGCAACGTCTACGGGTGGAATGCGAAGTCGTGGATTGCGGAACGCGTGCATGCCATAGACGGAGAGATGTCCGTGATGTGCCCCTTGACCGGCGGACGTGTCCAGCGCTACCGGGGCACGGGCTCGCTGCATGTCGAGACGACGCGCTCTCATGCCGACGGCAACTGCGAGGTGAACCTCGGCGGAGGGATCGCATTCACGTCCGGCGACTTCCGCACCGTCACCGCCGATTCGCCGAACCATAGCGTCCGCATCGCGGTCGCGGGCGACGCCACACTCCGGGCCGGGAAGCCTTGGACGTACGGTCCGGAGGCAGGCGTGGCCACCACGACGACCGTCGACGATCGCGCGCTGGCCGTTCTGGCGAATGCAACGCTCACGATCGACACGCCCGACAATGCGATTACGCTGGCGGATCCAATACGCGGCAAGGGCAAGTTGAGATTCGCCGCTGGCGCGAAGCTTGTTCTTGACGGGCGCCTGCCGAAATATGGCAGATGGACCGAGATCGCGACGGTCGGCGAGATCGAGGGCACGCCCCAGGTAGACCGCCGTCTGTACATGGAGTGCTTCCGGAATCCGGACGGTACCGTATCGCTGATGGCAAAGCCCATGGTGGCGCTGTCCATAAGCATCCGCTAGCAGAGATTTCCATGATGGGATTTCAGAGGAGCATGGTGGCGTTTGCCGGCGTCTTTTGCGCCATCGCAGCCGTTTGCGCCGGGTCGCTCGACCTGGACTTCACAAAAGGCGTTCCTGCGGGCGGAAAACCGCGCGGTGGTTCGCTGATCGCGGCCGGAGGCCTTGCGCCGCGCGACGCCACCAACCGGCTGGCCGGGGCGGGATTCCAGCTTGATCGCGCTTTCGGGCATTCCGAGGCGTTCCGTTTTGAGGCCGATGTGGTCGCCGGTGGTTTGACCGATCCCAGGACCGGCACGGCGCGCACATGGCACGAGTCGTATCTCTACGACGAAATGGGCAGCGTGAAAGGCGCGGACGCGCCAAAGCGCGGTCTGCGGGTGGCCGTCACCGAATACAAGGGCTGCTGGACGCCCCGCGTCTACCTAGGGTACGGCGACGAGATCGTGGAATTGCACGGACCTTCCAGAATCGTTGCATCCGGAACCGAGGTGAAGTTCGCCATGACATATGACGCCAACCGCCATGTCGCGATCGAGTTCGCGGGTGCGGTCAAGGAGTACCTGATAGAGCGCACCGGAGGCATCGCGCGCGCCGAGAGGTACAAGACCGTGGTCGGAGACCGGGCGTGCCCCTGGTATTTTCCGTTCGATGGCGTGATACGTCGCGTCCGCATCTCGCCGCTGCGCCGGCAGCCGTTTGACATCCGCTGCCTGTCGCGCATGGCGTTTGTCCGCGGGGAAGAGGGTGCGAAGTGCCGGATGGCGGCGGAGAGTTTTCTCGATGTTGCGGTGCGCGATGTCCGTGTGGAGATGGAACTTGTGAAGGATGGCAAGATCGTGTCAAGGAGTGTGTCCGATGTCGGGACAGTCCCTCCACGCGGCGTTGCGACCTTCGAGCTCCCGGTCGAGACTCGCATGCGGCCTGGCTGGCGCGAAATCAGGGTGAGGTTGACCGGGCTTGATCCCGCAGGACGGCCTGTGTCGGCGGAGAAGACGCTGCGCACCGGGATAGGCCCGCGGCACGCCCCCAGGATGCCGGCGATCTGCGAGGACAGCAATTCCGATGTCGCGGCGGCGGCGGCGATGGGCTTTACCGTCGGCATGTTCGGGGATGGCAGCGATTTCACGGTAAAGAACGACGTTTCGTCCACGAACGCCCATCTTAGGGCTTTGGAGCGGTCGCTTGACGATGCGCTGGTGAACGGAATCGGGTTCGGGTTCTCCGGCAAGTTTGACATCGTGCTTCCGCCGGACGTCCCCGTGGAGTCGTTCGCCCGGCGCGATGCGACGGGCGGGGTGATGCGCATCAGCCGCAGAAAAGGCGAGGAGGTGCTGCTGGAGGTGGGCGACGAACGCCTTCTGAAGTCGCTGGAGCCGTCGTGGAGCGGCTATGGGCGCATCCTTGCGCCGCATCCCGCATTCAAGTTCGTCGTGCCGTATTCCGAGAAGCGAGACCACGCCGTGCCTTCATGGGGCGGCGATGCGGCGCGATACAAGGCTGAAACCGGCCGCGACATGCCGAGGGAGGTTTCCGGCAGGACGCTGGAGATGCGCGATGCGAGAAGGAGATATCAGGATGGCATCGTACCCGAGGACGATCCGGTGCTGGCCTACTACCGCTGGTTTTGGCGGGATGGCGATGGCTGGCCGCGCTATGTCGGGGCGGCAGCCCGGGCGTTCCGGAAGGGGGCGGACGGAAAGGGCGATTTCGTGACATTCTGGCATCCGTGCGTCAGGTGTCCACCCAGATGGGGCTCCGGCGGCTCCGTTGACGCGCTCAGCCAGTGGGTCTACGCCAATCCCGAACCGATGGCGGTGGCGGGCGTCGCCGAGGAGGTGCTAGCCATGGCCGCCGGACGTCCGGGTCAGAAGGCGATGATCCATACGCAGCTGATGTGCTACCGCAGGCAGATCGCGCCGGAAAACGTTGTGCCGTCGAATCGGCCGCAGTGGATGACTACGTTCAGGGATGCGACGTTCCTCGCGATTCCGCCGGACGTGCTGACCGAGGCGTGCTGGTCGATGTTCGCAAAGCCCATGTACGGCTACGGCTTCTATCCGATCGACTGCGTGCGGGACAGCGGATCGTATTGGTATCCGTACTCGTACCCGGGGCTTGGCGAACGCATGGCCTCAATCCTGAAGGATGTGCTCGCGCCGCTTGGGCCGATGCTGATGAAACTTGGCCGCGCAAAGCCGGACGTCGCCGTCTTCGAGAGTTTCACTTCCGTCGTGATGGGCGCACCGTTTGCCATGGGGTGGAAAGCACCACCTGTCACGTTCGTGCAGCGCGCGCGGCTCGACCCGCAGGTCATCTACGAGGAGATGGTGATGCGCGATGCGCTGGACGGCATCAAGGTTGTGTTCGCGCCGAACTGCAGTTACCTGACGCCTGCAATCATCGGAAAGTTCAAGGCTTTCCAGAAACGCGGCGGCATCCTTGCCGCAGACGGTTCCCTCGTCAAGGCTCTCACGCCCGACATAAACGTGCAGGCCATAGACTTCGCGCCGCCGCCGAAGGAGGATCAGGTGTCCGGTGTCGAGGAGAGCGATCCTGGCGGCAATCCGGTGCTGTCGCAGGCCCGCCGGAAGACCTGCCGCGACAAGATATCGATGATCGCGAAGGCCGAGCGGCTCCGCCAATCGCTCAAGGGACGCTACAGGCCGCGCTCCGACAGCTCATCGGCGGACATCGTTGTCTATAACCGCCGTTGGCGGGACATAGACTATCTGGTTGCGGTTAACGACAACCGCACGTTCGGCGATTATGTCGGCCAGTGGGGCCGGATCATGGAAAAGGGGCTGCCGAAGGAAGGTTTTGTAACCATGCTGGACGACAAGAATGCGGTAGGAGCCGTATACGAACTCTCGCGCGGTGGCAGCGTTCCCTTTTCGCGAGACGGCGATCTTGTACGCGTTCCGGTCCGCTATGACACGTGCGACGGGCGTATCTTCGCCTTTTTGCGGAAACCCATTGCTTCCGTCAAGGCGGATGTGGATATCTGTGGAGATCGCATCAACATAGAGTTCCAGGTTCTGGACGGGGACGGAAATCCCGCCCACGCGCTGTTGCCGGTCGAGATTCGCGTTTACGATTCCAATGGCGCGGAACTTGATGGCGCTGGCTACCTCGCCGCCGAGGATGGTATCGCGAAGATTTCGGCGCTGTGCAATCCGGACGATGCGCTAGGAGATTATCGCGTCTCTTGCCGCGATCGCGCATCCGGGCTTGCGGTTGAGAAGACGGTTCCGCGTACCAGGGAGACGCAGGAGCGTTCGCCCCGCCCTCGGTCGCGATGGTGAACTCCAGCGTCATGTCCGTGTAGCTTCCGGACTTTACAAACTTTTTACAACTTTTTTCTGGGAATTTGTCTCGGGATAGTCTATCATTCCTCGCATGATGCGCGCGCAAGGGCGTGGGTTAATGTTGCCAATGTGAAAATGTTGCCAGAAGCCAATTCCAATTTCCAATGAAG
>JAFXTB010000111.1 GCA_017525225.1 Kiritimatiellia bacterium | reverse complement strand
GATGTGTCATTGCCTACCTTCCTTTCTCGTCCGGGGGCATCGCCATGCCGCAGGCCTTGAGGCGGGCGGCACGGCCCTCGGCAAGCATGTCGCGCATGGCGGCGGCATCGGTGGCATCCAGCGCCGACCTGAAGTCTGCAAGCCTGCCGAGTAGTCCATCTAGCACATCCAGGAGCGCCTCGCGGTTCGCAAGAAAGAGATCCGTCCATACATCCGGATCCAACCGCGCCACGCGGGTCATGTCGTGGAAGCTTCCTGCCGAGAATCCGACGTGTTCCAGAGCCAGCGGGTCGCGCGCGTATGCGGAGGAAACGACATGCGCGAGCTGGCTCGTCAGCGCGATCATGCGGTCATGGTGTTCGGGCGTGGTGAACACTACGCGCCCGAACCCCAGCTCCTTGAAGAAAGCCTCCAGCATGTCGAGGGGACCGCGTCCACAAGACGGATAGGGCGTGAGGATCATGGATGCGCCGACGAAGAGGTTGGCGGCGGAGTTCGTAAAGCCGCCTACCTCCTTACCTGCCATCGGATGGCCGCCGACGAACGTCCAACGGTCCTGCAGCGCATACTTCCTCAATGCCTCGCATACCTTGGCCTTGACGCCCGTCGCATCGACCACCACGGCGCCCTTCTTGAAGTTCGACTCGTTCGCCTCGATCCAGGGCACGACCGCCGCAGGCGGTAGCGCCACCAGCACCAAATCGGCAAGGGCGATGGATTCACGGCCGTCTTCTGGCCTGCAGACGGGAAACGGCGCATCCTGCGGCGGAGTACGGGTTACGGCGCGCACCGAATGCCCCGCGAGCGCGGCCGCCTTCGCGAGCGATCCGCCTATCAGACCCAATCCGACGATGGTGACATTCATGCGCATAGCAAAAAACCGCCTCTCGGCGGCCTTGGAAAGTGGCGGGCTCAGGGAGAATCGAACTCCCCTCTTCGGATCGACAGTCCGAGGTCCTAACCGATGAACGATGAGCCCTTGCGGTTGAAACGCGAGCATTTTACCAAATGACGCCCCGTCATGCAAGGGGGATGATGAAAAAAAACGAAAAATTCCATCGTGGCGTGCCAGAGGGGCAGCAAATGTTGTATAATGTCGCCGCTGTTCGAAAAGGAGACGATGCGCCATGATGACCCCGGAGACGATGTCCAGGATAAAGGACCTGATGCAGGAGGCTTCCATACGCGAGGAGGACCTCGAAGAGTCGTTCATACTTGGCGGAGGGCCTGGCGGACAGAAGACCAACAAGACATCATCCGTCGTACGGCTCGTGCACGTGCCATCCGGCATCCAGGTGCGCGTGGGGCGCGAGCGTTCCCGCGAGACGAACCGCTGGCTGGCCCGCCGTGCGCTCGCGGAGAAGATCCTGGAGCGTGAACAGGGGCGCAAGAGCGCCGAACAGCAGGAACGCGAGAGGAAGCGGCGGCAGAAACGCCGCCGATCCCGTCGCCAGAGGCAGAAGATGCTGGACGACAAGCACGCGCACGCCGAGAAGAAGGCGGCGCGGCGACCCGTGGAGTGGTAGACGGGGAACGGGGAATGGGGAACGGGGAACGGGGAACGGGGAACGGGTGGAATGCCCGTTGTCCCCAGTGTCAATTCTCGACTTCGATCGGCCCGTTCACGCCGATCTGCGCCGGCGCCAGATTGACGCACCCGTCGGCCGTGATGGCGATTGGCTTCTCCCAGCGGAGGCCGAACGTGGGCGAGGTGACGAACGTATCGATCTGGAACGTCATGTTTGGCATCAGCTCGTAGTCGGAGATCGTCTCCATCCAGGGCGCCTCAACCTCGATGAGGCCCGTGCCGTGGCAGGGGCCGTAGAAGTAGTTGGCGCGCCGGCCGTGGTCCTCGTAGAACTTGATGAAGTCCTTCGCGACGGACGAGGCTAGGATGCCGGCCTTGAGATGCTGCTCCGTCCAGTAGTGCGCCTCCAGACCGAACTGCACCAGGTCGCGCTTCTCGGGCGTAAGCTTGCCGCAGCACACCGGCAGGCCGATCGACGGAGAATAGCCGCATATCTTCGCGGAGAGGTTGAGCTGCACGATGTCGCCATATTCGATCGGCTTGTAGGATGAACGCGAGATGGCATGGCGCGTGGACTTCTCGGAGAAGCAGTACATCGGCAGGCCCTCGTACTCGGCGCCGTTCTCGTAGATGCACTTCTGGGCGATGCCGACAAGCTCCAGCTCGGTCTTGCCGGGCTTGAGCTCCGCCATTACGGCCTTGGTCGCCAGATCCGTGATGCGTGCGGCCTCGCGGATGCAGGCGATCTCGTTGTCGGACTTGATGCGCCTCAAGGCGAGCATTATGTCGTCCGCCCAGACGATCTCCGCCTTGGGATAGCACTCGCGGATGCCGTCGAACTGCACCACGTTGGTGTTGAGCTTCGCGGCCACGCCGATCCTGATGTTCTCGCCTGTGACGCCCAGCTTGCCGAACACGTCGCGGAAGGTCTCGCTCTTCAGCTCCGGATACGCGGGATTCGCGCTTTCGCGGTACTGGTACACGACGCAGATGCGGTCCATCCAGCTGAAGTCGCCCGCGAACACCTGCGACTCCGGGCCGACCATGAGCGCCGCCTCGCCGTTCGCGGCGATCGCAACGCCGCAGCGCTCGAACAGCGGCCAGAAGTTGGAGAAGTAGCGTGTATCCGCGTAATCGGCCTCGGAGCCGTTCACGACGAGAACGTCTAGACCCTTTTCTGCCACGAGCTTCGCGGCCCGCGCCACGCGCTCCTTGAATTCCTCCACCGGTATCGTTATCCGTGCCATCTTTTTCTCCTTTTCATTTGTCCTGCGTCCAGGATGCGTCTTCCCGGCACATTTTCCCGAAACGCGTACGACAATTTTACCATTTACATTGCTGTCATGCAACCGTCATCTGCGGCATGTGTGTTTCCCCGCCACCGTCTGCCGGTTCACCGCGACGCCTCCACCCGCAGCTCGATGGACACCGGGCCGTCGTTCACGAGCGAGACTTTCATGTCGGCACCGAACCGGCCTGTGCCCACGCGGCCTTCGCCAAGCCGTTCGCGGAGGCGCGTCACCACGCGCTCGTAGAGCGGATTCGCGAGTTCTGGACGCGCCGCGCCGCCGAAGCCCGGCCGTCGCCCGTGGGCGGTATCGGCGTAGAGCGTGAACTGCGAGACCACGATTACCGAGCCGCCAACATCCTCG
>JAFXTB010000110.1 GCA_017525225.1 Kiritimatiellia bacterium | reverse complement strand
CCGCGAACGGAATGTTCTCGAGTTCTCCCAGTATTTCGGCCCTGCGGCGCTTTTGCTCTTTCATGTTCTATAGAATACTAAAGAATATGGCGTTTGTCAATGGGGTTTTGAAAGTTTTTGCAGAAAAATCTCGTTGCACCCTTGACAAGATGGCAGGGTGAATGATAGTATATAAGCATTCTTCTTGAACAAGAAAGGAAAATCCCATGGCAGGACGTAACAGGGTCGTATCATCTTCCGTTTGCGCCAAGGCGAGCGCGCTGGTCATCGTTGCGATGTCCTTTATCGTCGGGCCGGCTTCCGCCGAACTGAAATGGACCGGCCGCTATTCCAACGTGTGGGACCTAAGTGCGCTCAATTTCGAGAACGAGAACGGGGAAGAGGTCGCCTTCACGGCTGGCTCCGATGTGCGCTTTGACGATACGGCGCAGGAAAAGACGGTGTTCTTCGCCATGAACAAGAAGGCCATGGGTACCCTCATCGTATCCAACAGTGTCGACTATGTGTTCACCAACATTGTCAAAACTGGATATCTGGATAGCATCTCTCGTCTCCGCAAGCAGGGTTCGGGAAAGCTCGCCTTCACCGGCGGTGCCTATGTGGCGTTGATCCACGACTATGGCGAAGGACTGTTCGTCGACGAGGGCGAAGTGAAGTTGTACGGGTATGGCATGCTGGGCTATTACAACGACAAGCCGAACGGGGTGCTCTACGCAGGTACGAACGCCACGCTGCGGCTGTCGTCGCGCGCGATCTTCAGTGCGGGCAACTCCCCGGTCTTGACCCCCATCCGCATCGCGGGGGGACATCTGGTGATAGAGGAGAACCCGAACATCAACGCATTTGAGCAGATGGGGCCGGTCACGCTGGATAACGCCACAGTCGATTATTCAGGGTTCGAGGGATACAGTGCCTATCTGGGCGTGCTCCAGCTTTCAGGGGGCTGGACGTTCCGCGGCAATACACCCTACGACATTCTGGTCGAAGGCTTCTCGACGAGCTATCCAAAGTATAATGCGCACAAGAAATTCAACCTGTACAGCAATCCCAAGACCGAGTTCTGCGTCGAGGAGATCACGGATGAGCGGGAGGACGTGGTGATAGGCGTGCCTCTCGTCGACCAGGTGGTGCAAAACAAGGATCCTCTGATACTTGCGCCTGGCGGGTTGGTGAAGACGGGGGCCGGCACGCTTGCGCTCACCAATGCCGCGAACCGTTTCTGCGGCGATGTGGAGGTACGGGAGGGGATGTTGCAGCTCGGCCCCAATATCAACATGAACGCCAGCAGCCTTGGTACGGATCTCTCCTGCCACTGGATCGGCAATCTCCTGAGCAACAGGCAGATCGTGGTGAAGTCGGGCGCGCTTCTGTATCTGCCCAGCCGTGCCACCTTCGGTTCGATGGCTCCGGTGACAAACATTCCAATGATGAAGGCCGAATTGGTGTTCGACGGTGGAGCAATCACCAACTACGAGGACGGCAACATGTTCCTGCTTCTGCCGGACGTCACGTTCTCCAACGGTGGCAAGGTAGCGCCTGGCCGTGGCAAGTCAGGCTACGGACGCTTCATGGTGCAGGACAAGTTCAAGGTCACGGGATCGGTACCCTTCGAATGGTGGCCGCGTGCCGACCGGACGACGACCGCTTCCGCATGGTCCGACCAGGCGCTTGCGCTCAACGGATACCCCGAGAACACCTTCGAGATCGATGATGTCACCGGAGACTCGGCGGTAGATGCCACGTTCGGCGTGCCTTTCATAATCGCATCTTCGTTCTTCAGGGGCGACATCAAGGGCGGCGGCCATTCCGTGGACGAATGGTCGTTCGGATTCGTCAAGACTGGCGCGGGTACGATGAGGCTTGCAGCTCCGAAGATCAAGACGACCGGCCAGACCTCACCTGTGAGCGGCACGATATACTATCCTTCCGGCACGGCCTGCCAGACCTTCAACGGCGATGCGAAGGTGAACGAGGGAACGTTGCAGGTCGACGGCGACATATCGTATTCCGACACCGTCCGCGTGGCGGCGGGTGCGTATCTGTCCGGCACGGGGAAGGTCAACAACGTGGCCATAGCCGCAGGCGGCGGATTGCGTGTCGGCCATCGCCAGACGGTTCCGCTGCGCATAGGCGGCGATCTCTCGGTGGGCGAGGGGCTTGTCGTCGACGTCGATCTTCCGATCGGTGCCAACGTGAGCAGTGTCCGTTCCGACATGCTTGTCGTCACCGGCGACGTGACGGGCGCGGAGAACTTCGCATCCGCAACCGTGCGTGTCGATGGCGTGGCCGTGCCGAATCTGAAGCTGGAGTACGAGTCCAATCTCCTCAGGGTGCACTATATGCGCGGAGTCCGTATCATCCTGCGCTGATATTCCGCCATTCAGATGGCATGCCGACGGTGGTCGGGCGCATCTGCGTAATTCACCCATGCGTATTGAGTTTTGGAAACAACCAGAACAACTGGTAAAAACAACTTTGAGAGAGGTGCGCAAAACGCGAGATCCTCACCTCAGATGGGAATCCGTTCCAAAGTCGGCAAACGGGCACGGGCGAGTTAGCCCGTGCGCCAAAGGCAAGTTGTTTCAAATAGTTGTTTCCAAACATCAGGAGGCTCTGCGGTGAATTACGCAGATGCGCCCACGGTGGTCGGCGTTCGCCGATTTTTCCCCGCGATCGGCTGAATTATGCTACAATATCCGGCCAGGAGAAGAATTTAAACGCAAGACGGGGATGAAAGAATGATGAAAGACGCATCGTTGAACCGCAGGCAGTTCATAGGGACCACGGCGGTGGGCGCGGCGGCGGCCGCGCTGCCGGCAGGCGCGCTCGCAGCGGAAAAGGAGAAGGCGGAGAAGGTACGGCCCTACGGGCGCAGCGACATGCCGCGTCCCAACCTCGAGACCAGGCGCCTTGGCTTCCAGGGCACGCCGTTCCGCGGTCGCGTGACGGCAAACGGCAGGCCGATGGAGGGGCTTACGGTTTCCAACGGGCGCGACTGCGTGAAGACCGCGAAGGATGGTTCGTACGTTCTTCCGGAATTCCCCGAGGCGCGCTTCATAACGCTTACGGTGCCATCCGGATACGAGACCGAATGGTGGTACCTTGACGCATGGAAGAGGCTCGGAGGCTTCGACTTCCATCTTTCCCCGTGTCCGCGCACGAAGGCTGATGTGGAATGCAAGTTCATCCAGATAACGGATTCGGAGATCGGCAGCGCCCGCGGGCAGGACTGGGTTATGAGGCTCAAGGAGCTTGCCGAACGCGAGAAGTGCGCGTTCATTGTCCATACGGGCGACATCTGCGGAAGGATCGGTCTCATCTCGCATCTGAAGGTGATGAACGACGAGACCATGGGCCTTCGCGTATGCTATCTGCCGGGCAATCACGACATGGTGGCTACGTTCCCCTGGGGCGAGGCGGAGTTCGAGGCCCTGTTCGGGCCCGCATGGTACTCCTTCGAGGCGTGCGGCGTCCATTTCGTGTGTACTCCGATGGTGAACGGCGACCGCCAGGTGAGCTACAACGAGGATGTGATCGCCGACTGGCTGCGCAACGATCTCGCCGCCATCGATCCTTCCATGCCGGTAATCCTCTTCAACCACTTCCCCTGCAACGCCCCGTATCCAGATAAGTGCGGCCTCGTGTACGGCACGAACCGTCCCATCGATCTGCGCAAGGCCTGCAATTTCAAGGGATTCGTGTTCGGGCACTCCCATAACACGTGGTTCAAGCGCGTGGACGGCGTGGCGCTCGTGTGCTCGTCCAACCCCAACAAGAGCGGAATCGACCATTCGCCGAACTGCGCGCGCGTGCTGAAGGTGGCCAAGAAGGATGGCAGGCTGACATCCCGGCTCTTCTACGGCAAATATGGCGAGATGGTCGGCAGGTCTGCCGGCGCCGTGTGGGAGAGGCGCCTGCCGGCCGGCGTGCTGAACGGCGGACTGCTGGACGGCGGGGATGTCCTCTACGCCGCATCGCTCGACGACGACGGTCTTGGCACGGGCGGCGTGCATGCCATCTCCAAGGCCGATGGCAGGCTTGTATGGAGCGCGCCCACGGTCAACACCATCAAGGGACGGCTCGCCGTCGCCTCCGGCAACGTGATCGGCACGGATGTGGAGGGAAGGGTGTATGCGTTTCGCGCGAGCGACGGCGCCAAGGCGTGGGAGGTGAACCTCTCCGAAGGCGTTGGCGGATACAGGAAGATGCTGGCGCACGGTTCTGCCGCCTCGCCTGACGGCAGGCAGGTGGCGGTGGGCGTTGGCGCGCGCCAGGCCGTCATCGACGCCGCCAGCGGCAGGATAGTATGGAAGGGCGGCCACTACGACGACCGCGAGGCCGCGGTGATCACGCCGGCGTTCGCCGAGGGGCGCATCGTCACGCCCACGATGTGGGGCTCGTTCTACTGCAACGACGCCGCCACGGGCAAGCTCATGTGGTCGCTGCCGGACGGTTCCAAGCCGGGGTCCGCCGCGATCATCAAGAACGGCGTGGTGTTCAGGATGGCCGAGCAGTTCCTTGAGGAGATCGACCTCGCCACGGGCAAGAAGATCCGTAGCGTCAAGCCCAAAGGCATCGTCGGCCTGCAGCTGTCGCTGCCGGGCGACATCCTCGAGACCGACAGTCTCTATCTGAAGGGCACGAGGGCCGCCGGGCTCGCGGCGTTCGACAAGAAGACGCTCGAGGTGGCCTGGTTCGGAGACTGCGGCCTGAGCCTGGTTGCGATAGGCGCATACGGGGCGCTGGGCCAGAAATGCGTGTCCACGAAGCCAGTGCAGCTGCCTGACGGCCGCATCTGCGCCGCCGCCGCCGATGGCGCGGTGCATCTGTGGAACGTCGCGGACGGCAAGCATCTGCGCGCCATCGATACGGGCGTCGCGTACCTTGGCGATGTCGTCGCGACAGGCAATACCGTGTACGCGGCCGATCTCGCGGGGTTCGTGCGCGCATTCAAGGTCTGAGAGGCGAGCGATGAGACTCCTCCATCTGGCGGTGGCGCTCGGCATAGCGGCGCATGGGATGTCCGCCTCGGCTCTGACGCCCAGGCAGGCTTTCGACGAACTGCGGCGGTTCCGCCCTGATGCCGCCCGCCTGGCAGTGGAGGATCTCAGGAATGCGCCGGGCTACGACTACGCCCGCCACAGCGCCGCCGTGGAACGGCTCGCCGCCGCGCTGCCGGAGGTGACCAACCGGCTTGCGCGTGTTGGCGTGGACGGCATGGACGACGCCACGATGGCGCTCGTAGAAGGATACCGGCAGGCCTTGCTCGCCAATCCGCTGCTGGACTTCGGCCGCATCCTCTGCGTGCGGCGCGACCTGGAGATGTCGCGCTGGAGCAAGTTCCCTCCGGGACACCGCGGCGGATCGGATACGAAGTGCGGCCCCGCGCGTGCGCTGTCGCGCAGGCTCGGGCTCGTGGGGCTCAACGCCCACAACCACATGGACCTCTACCGCACGGGCTTCACCAACGACATCGCCATCGTGTCGAACTTCCGCGGCACGCCAAAGATTGAGACCCTCTGGCGTCCGTCCGGCACCGAGATCGTCCGCGACATAGATCTCGACTTCGACGCATCGCGCATCCTGTTCACGAGCTACCGCGGCACCAACGACCTGCTGGGCGTGTACGAGATAGAATTAAATGGTGAAATGGTTAAATCGCCCGCTGGCGCGGGCTTTAAATCGCGCCCTTCGGGCACTTTAAATGGTGAAATGGTTAAATCGGTTGCTTCGCAGCCTTTAAATAATGCGGAACCCAATTTAAAGGCCGAAGGCCGATTTAATCATTTAAAGGGCGAAGCCCGATTTAATCTTCAGGCGAAACTCGTTTCGCCTGAAGATGGCCACTACGACATCCAATGGTGGGACGGATGCTACCTGCCGAACAGGGATCAGATCATACTTCTCGGCACGGCCGCCTACCAGTTCCTGCCGTGCGAGGATGGAAACTACCCGATGTGCGTGTTATACCGCATGGACAGGCGCACGGGCGAGACCATCCAGCTAACCTTCGAGCAGGATTCCGACTATGCCCCGTCAGTGCTGAACGACGGGCGCGTGATGTATACGCGCTGGGAGTATTCCGATCTGCAGCACTACTTCGCGCGTGAGCTGATGACCATGAACCCGGACGGCGTGGGGCAGCTTGCACTGTATGGATCCGGCGGATTCTTCCCCACGTTCTTCACCATGCGTTCCGTGCCCGGCGAGCCGCATCTGCTGGTGGCCATGGCAGGCGGCCACCACGGCCGCGCGGAGCATGGCCGCATGCTGCTCCTCGATCCCACGCTTGCGCGGCACTATCCGTTCCGCTACGATCCGCCCGACCGCACATGGGGGCCGGTATACCACACGTTGCGCATCCCTACGCAGATCCTGCCTGCCTCCGAGACGGGGTTCGTGCATGAGTTTCCAGGCAGAGGGCGTACGGTCGAGGGCGACGTGAGCGACCTGCAGGCGGACAACCAGTTCGCGAGGGGCCGCCCATACTTCACGCATCCCTGGGCGCTGGACGCCAAGCATGTGATCTGCTCCGCGCTGACTTCGTACGACGGCCGCTTCGGGCTCTATCTCGTGGACACCTTCGACAACATGGTGCTGCTGGCGGAGAACGAGAAGGGCGTGCTGTTCGAGCCGATGCCGCTTGCGCCGCGTAAACGCCCGCCGGTCATCCCGGACCGTCGCGTGAAGGGCGCCAGCACCTGCAGCGTGCACATAGCCGATATCTACAAGGGCCCGGGCCTTGCGGGCGTGCCGCGCGGCCATGTGAGGCGCCTGCGCGTGTTCGCCTACCATTTCTGCTACCACAAGACCGGCGGGCATGTGGCTCTTGGGCTGGACAAGGCAGAGGTCGGCTGGGACCTCAAGCGCGTGCTCGGCACGGTGGATGTGGAAGATGACGGCAGCGTGTGCTTCGAGATGCCTGCCAACACCCCTGTGTCGTTCCAGCCGCTGGATGCCGACGGCGCGGCCGTGCAGCTCATGCGATCCTGGACGGTCGGCATGCCGGGCGAACGCGTCAGCTGCACCGGCTGCCACGAGGACAACCGCACATCCGTGGAGACGAAGCGCACCATAGCCGATGTCAAGTACCATCGAGGCGAGATCCAGAAGCTCGTCCCGCCCGACAGCGACGGCATCAGGCCCTGGGGCTTCACCACCGAACTCTTCCCGCACCTGGTCGCCTCGTGCGCATCATGCCACTCATCCAAGGCCCATGCCGGCTTTAAAGCCCCTGCAGACCTCAAGAACCTTAAAGACGCCAAGGTGCTCAAGCGCGTGTTCACGGACTGTCCCGAGGCCGCCTACCGCTTCCTGCACCCATTTGTGCGGCGTGGAGGCGCGGAGTCCGAACTGCCCATGCTCACACCGATGGAGTTCCATGTGTCCACCTCGCCGTTGGTGCAGCTGATGGAGAAGGGGCACCACGGCGCGCGCCTCTCCGCCGAAGGCCGCCGCCAGCTCTACACCTGGATCGACCTCAACTGCCCGTTCTACGGCAAGTGGCGTCCATGCGCCTTCAAGACCGACAAATGCCAGAATGGCACGACCAACCAAGTGGCTCGCCGCCTTGCGCTTCAGCGGATGTATTCGCAGAGCGACGCCGATCCGGAAGGCGAGTATGATCGCTACGCCGCGCTCCTTGCCGACCGCGGGCCGCTGCCGCCCGTGTGTCCGTCGCCCAGGGTCGCCACCACTCCGCCGCCACCGCCGCCTGAAGGCTGGCCGATGGGGACCCTCGCCGCCGCCGGCGCCCAGCTGGGCGCCATAGACGAGGTCGCCGTGCCTACCGGCAGGACGCTCGTTCTTGGCGCGGGCGAATCGATGACCTTCCGCCGCATCCCGGCAGGTCGCTATCTCATGGGCTCCACCAACGGCTACCCAGACGAAGTCGTACGTGAGGTGTCGGTCTCGCGACCTTTCTGGATCGGTGAGATGGAGGTGATGAATTCGCAGTACCATGTCTTCGATCCGGCGCACGATTCCCGCTGCCAGGACCAGTTCGGCTACGACCAGGTGGCGCCGGGGCATGTGGGCAACCACAGGCGGCAGCCGGTGGTGCGCGTGAGCCGCGCCGAGGCCGAGATGTTCTGCAGGTGGCTGTCGGGGCGCTGCGGCGTGAAGGCGAGGCTGCCGACCGAGGAGGAGTGGGAGTGGGCCGCCCGCGCCGGCACGGCCACGCCGTTCCCGTGGGGCGGCCTTGACGACGATTTCGGCAGATGGGCGAACCTCGCGGATCGCGACGTCCGCTTCATGTACTACACCTGGGATCTCGCGGCGGCGGTGCCGGAAAGGCGCCCCTATCCGCCGGAACTCAACTATCCGCTCCACGAGGAGCGCTGGACCGACGACTGGTTCACGCTGAATTTCGCAGGTCGGGCGAACGCCAACCTGTGGGGACTGTACGACATGCACGGCAATGCGGCGGAGTGGACCGCCACGACCCTTCCAGACGGACGCGCCATCGCCCGCGGTGGCAGCTTCGCCTCGCGTCCCAAGGACGCCACCAGCTCCTTCCGCCAGCGCTATCTGCCGTGGCAGAAGGTGTTCGACGTGGGCTTCCGCGTGCTGCTTGAGGAATAGGACGTGCTTGCAATCCGGCGCGCGCATGTTGTATAATGTGCGCCATGAATACAAAGCATCTCTTCGCCAGGGCCGGTGTCGGCCTGCTCGTTGCAGTCTGTCTGGGCTGCGCACTCCAGGATCCACCAGCCGTCGCAAGCGTGGCATACGTGGATTCCTTCGATCTATCCGGGGCCACTTGCGGGCTAGGCAAGCGCCTCGCGCCGCGGAAGTCCGTCGACGGCCACGCGCTTACCGTGTCCGGCAAGGTGTACACCAAGGGCTTCGGCACGCGCCCTGAAAGCGCGATCCTCTTCCGTGCGAACGGCAAGGTGGAGGCCTTCGACGCGCTCGTGGCTATCGACGACGACGCCAAGAACGCCGGCTCGGGCAGAAGCTACGGCAAGCCGTCGGCCATCTTCCGCGTCTGGGCGGACGGAAGGATCGCATGGGCGTCCGGCGACGTGAAGCTCGGGCAGAAGCCGGTTGCCGTGCATGTGGACCTGACCGGCGCGAAGGAGATCGTACTTGAAACAACCGGCGGTTCCAGCTGGACGGCGTACGACGCCGCCAACTCAGACTGGCTCGACGCGCGCTTCACGTGCGCGGGCGGCGCGAAGCTGGAGGCCGTGAACGAGCCGGGGCTCTCGCGGCAGCTGGGCATCCTCACGCCGCCGGAACGTCCGGAACCGCGGATCAACGGCGCGGACATCTGGGGTGTGCGGCCGGGGCGGCCGGTCATATTCCGCGTGGCGACCTCCGGCCTGCGGCCGATGAGATTCTCGGCGAAGGGACTGCCTGCGGGCGTGACGCTCGACGGCAACGGCGTCCTTCGCGGCACCGCGCCGAAGACGCCCGGCAACTACGACATCGAGGTGACCGCCGAGAATTCCAAGGGCAGGGCGGTGCGCACGATACGCCTTGCCGTAGGCGACACGATCGCGCTCACGCCGCCGATGGGGTGGAACAGCTGGAACACGCTCTGCTACCGCCTGACGGCCGAGAAGGCCAAGGCTGCGGCGAAGGCGATGGACGCCTCCGGACTTGCCGACCACGGCTGGGCGTACGTGAACCTCGACGACTGGTGGGAGATGAACAACTCCGGGGTCAAGCGCGTGGAGATGCGCAAGAACGACTTTGGCGGCCGCGAGGACGTGATCGGGCCGGCGCGCGACGCGAATGGCAGGATACTCCCGAACCGTTCGTTCCCGGACATGAAGGGGCTCACCGACTACATCCATTCCCTCGGCCTCAAGGCAGGCCTCTATTCATCGCCGGGGCCGCTCACCTGCGGACAGTGCGAGGGCAGCTACGGGCATGAGCTGCAGGACGCCGAAAGCTGGGCCGAATGGGGTTTCGACTACATCAAGTACGACTGGTGCAGCTATCGCGACATCTTCACGAAGGAGACAGGCCGCAAGCAGTCCGAAAAGGGCGTGTTCGAGGACATGTCCATCCGCGAATCGTTCATCAAGCCCTACCGCCTCATGGGCGAATGCCTGAAGAAGCAGAACCGCGACATCCTGTTCTCCTTCTGCCAGTACGGAATGGCGCACACCGAGCAGTGGGGCGACAAGGTGGGCGGCCAGTGCTGGCGCACCTGGGACGACCTCAAGGACTCGTGGCACTGGATGGAGCTGGCCGTGGAGGGGCGCATCAACGCCGAGCACTGGAAGTACAACCATCCTGGCTGGTGGGCCGATCCCGACATGCTCATCGTGGGCCAGCAGCTCTCGTTCGGCAGCGACCATGACACCTACCTCTCGCCAAACGAGCAGTACACCCACGTCTCGCTCTGGGCGATGCTGGGTTCGCCGCTCCTGATCGGCTGCGACCTCACGACGATGTCCGACTTCACGAAGAACCTCCTGGTGAACGACGAGGTGATAGCCGTGAGCCAGGACCGTCTCGGCAAGACCGCGCGCCGCATACGCCACGCCGATGCCGAGAGCGTGTGGGCAAGGCCGCTCACTTGTGGCGGCACCGCCGTGGCGCTCGTCAACCGCTACCCCTTCGAGCGTGAGATCAAGGTGTCGTTCTCCGAGCTTGGGCTTGAGGGCGAATGCCGGGTGAGGGACCTCTGGCGGCAGAAGTGCGAAGGCCGGCATTCCGGATTCTACGTGGCCACGGTTCCGGCCCACGCGACGAAACTAGTCAAGATCCGCGGCGTCGACTGCCGCAAATGCGAATGAAGGAGAGGTTGACCATGGATGCCACACGAAAGACATTTGCCATCGCCCTGGCTGCCGCATCTTCGATCGCGGCGTGCGCGCTGGGCGGCGTTCAAGACGCAATGCGCGGCCCGGCGCTGAAGGACGTACGCCTCGAGGGGTGGCTGGGTGAGAAGATGGACCGCTTCATCGCGCGCAGGCTCGTCGACCCGTTCATGCGGATGCAGGTGTTCAACGAGGCGCGCCTGGCGTTCGAGCAGCGCGACGACGACGAGAAGCTGGTGGATGGCGAGCACCTTGGCGGCCTCTGGCGCGGCGAGTTCTGGGGCAAGGAGATGCTCTCCTCCGCGCGCGTGGCGGACTATCTGCAGGACAGGGAGTTCCTTTCGTTCGTGCAGGAGGAATGCCACAGGCTCATGAAGCTGCAGGATCCCGACGGCTACCTGAGCAGCTACACGGGCAAGGAGAATGTCTGGATCCCGCCGGAGAAGCGCCCTGCGATGACCCGCGTGAACGGCTGGAACACGGTGTGGAACATCTGGAACCGCAAGTACGCCATGTGGGGCATGTTCATGGCCTACAAGGCCACGGGCGACAGGTCGATCCTCGCCTCCGTGGAGGCGCAGATGGACCAGCTGATCGGCATGATGCACGCTCTCAAACTGCCGCTGATCGCAACCGGCCAGCCAGAGAAGGCAGGGCTGCCTTCGATGTCGATACTCAAGCCCCTGCTCATGCTCTACACGGAGACCGGAAAGCGCGCGTATCTCGACTACGCCGCTGAGATGCTGCCGGACTGGGACCGTGACGACGGCACCATTCCCAACTTCTTCCGGAACGTCTCTTCTGGCAAGGCCCTGCACACCTGGTACCCCAAGCCGCAGTACTGGGCGAAGAGCTACGAGATGATGAGCTGCCTCGACGGCCTCCTCGAATACTACCGCGTGGCAGGCGACAAGCGCTGCCTCGATACGGTCGCAGGCATACGCGAGCTCCTTTGCAGGTATGAGTCCAACCCGCTTGGAGGCATCGGATACGGCGACCAGTTCATCGGCGCGGCATCCTATCCGAACGGTCTTTCCGAGATCTGCGACGCCATACACTGGATGCGGCTCAACATAGACCTCTTCCTGATCACGGGGGAGGACAGGTATCTTGACTCGGTGGAGACCTGCTGGTACAACAACTTCTTCGCCGGCGTGGACCGCGACGGGCTGTACGGGGCGTTCATGGTCCGCGCCCTGGCGCGCCACGACCACCAGAAGCAGTGCGGCTATGCCTACAACCACTGCTGCGTGAACAACGTGCCGCGCTCGTTCATGGATTTCGCCTCCACGGTCGTTACGGTGGATCGCGAAGGCACGTTCCACGTCAACCAGTACCAGGACGCCACCGTTACGCTCGATGGTGTGAAGTTCACCATCCGCGGCGGATATCCCGTGGAGGGGAAGGTGACCGTGGCGGTGGAGGGCAGCCCGAAGAAGGTCGTGTTCCGCAAGCCGGCATGGTGCCCACGTCTGGACGTGTCGGAGAAGGGCGGCGTCTACATGCTCTCCTTCGACATGAACCCGCGCCTTGTGGCCGCGGCCCAGGTGCCAAATCCCCAGGATCCAGCGGAAAAGGACGCGCTCGAGCAATGGGCCGAGCGGAGGCACATCGTCATCGGAAACAAGTCGCCCCGGCTTGTTGTATCGAGGATGTACCGAAAGACCCCGGCCGTCGCTCTATGGAACGGACCGCTGCTGCTGGCGAAGTCGCGTCTCCTGGGCATGGCGACCGATCAGCTGGAGGATGCCTCCACCGTCATCGGCAAGGGCTACCGTCCTGTTCTCACGCGCGTGCCCTCGGACCGCGTCATGGGGGCCTGGGACGTGCGGCTCGTCAAGGACGGTGCGCCCGACATAACAGCCAAGGCGTGCGACTACCAGTCGGCCGGGGATCTTCGCTTCGGCGAAGGACTCGCCTGGTTCTCCATCTGGTTCTAGTGGTCTGGCCGCAGCCAGGCCATCACTCGAAGAGCCAGGTCGAGAGGTAGCGTTCGCCCGTGTCGGGAAGGAGCGCGACGATGGTCTTGCCCGCGAACTCGGGGCGCTTCGAGAGCTCCAGTGCCGCCCATAGCGCCGCGCCGGACGAGATGCCGACAAGCAATCCTTCGTTCGCCGCCGCAGCGCGCGCGGTAGCGCCCGCGTTCTCGGCGGAAGCCTTGACGACCTCGGTGAGAAGGGTGGTGTCCATCACCTTCGGGACGAACCCCGCGCCTATGCCCTGGATCTTGTGCGGCCCGGGTTGTCCGCCGGAAAGGACGGGTGAGGTGTCCGGCTCGACGGCGAAGAGCTTCACATCGGGATTCTTCTCCTTAAGGTATCTGCCAGTGCCGGTGATCGTGCCGCCCGTGCCGACGCCCGCGACGAACGCCGCGACTTCACCATCCGTTCCCTCCCAGACCTCCGGACCGGTCGTGCGGTAGTGGAAGTCGGGGTTGGCGGGGTTCTCGAACTGCTGCAGTATCACGGCGCCGGGCGTCGAATCGCGAAGTTCGTTCGCCTTGGCGATCGCGCCCTTCATGCCGGCGGAGCCGGGCGTGAGGACGATCTCCGCGCCGTATGCGGCCGCGAGCTTACGGCGCTCGATGCTCATCGTCTCGGGCATGGTGAGGATCAGGTGGTATCCCTTGACGGCGCTCACGAGCGCGAGACCCACGCCCGTGTTGCCGCTGGTCGGCTCGATGATGGTGGCGCCGGGCTTGAGGATGCCGTCCTTCTCCGCCGCTTCGACCATCGCGAGCGCGATGCGGTCCTTCACGCTGCCGCCGGGGTTGAAGAACTCGACCTTTGCGAGCACCTTCGCGCCGCCCTTGTTCAACTTGCCGGAGATCTCGACGAGCGGCGTGCCGCCCACCTTCTCCAGGATGTTCCTTGCTGTCTTGCTCATTGCGATTTTCCTTTCCTTGTGTTTTAAGAAACTGTCGGTGGTTGACGCCGCATATTATAGCACCATTGCCTGTACCATAGGTAATCGGAAAATGCACCTTTGGGATATAGGCAGAACCTATCTCGACCAGGGACCGTTCCGCAAACTTGTGCTTGTAGGTGGCGGGAAAATGTGCCATAATGTGCGCGTTCTGGCAATGCAGGACAGGCTTCCGACATGAGAGACAGACAGACAGCGCCATGAATGCAGGCATCGACCATTCCTCCGCGGACCACCGTGAGATAGTGGGGGCCGTGCGGCGCGTGACGCTCGCCGGCATGGCGCTGAACGTCGCGCTGGCCGTCGCCAAGGCCGTGACAGGATGGCTCTGCGCCTCGCAGGCCCTTGTGGCGGACGCCGTGCATTCGGCGTCCGACCTGGTCACCGATCTCGCGGTGCTCCTTGGCGTACGCTACTGGATGGCGCCTGCGGACGAGCGGCATCCATACGGACATGGCAAGATCGAGGCGCTTGTGACGGTGGCGATAGCCATTGCCCTCGCGGTGGTGGCCTGGGAGCTGGGCGTACAGGCCGTGGAGCGGCTGCGCGCGTTCCGCGAGGCGCGGCCGCCGGGAATCGCCGCCGCCGGGCTCGCGCTTCTGTCCGTCGCCTTGAAGGAGGTGCTCTTCCGCTGGACCCGGCATGTGGCCAGGTGCGTGAAGTCGCCTGCGCTCGAATCGAACGCCTGGCACCACCGTTCCGACGCCTTGAGCTCGGTACCTGTGGCCGTGGTAGTGGCGATCGCATGGTTCCAGCCGTCGCTGGCGTGGGTAGATGCCGCCGGCGCGCTGCTTGTGGGCGCATTCGTGCTACGCGTGGCATGGAAGCTTGCAAAGCCGGCGCTGGAGGAGCTTGTGGACGCGAGCATGGACGGCAAGGCGTCCGCCGTGGCGGCCGTCGCACGGACCGTGCCGGGCGTTGCCGGCATACACAAGGTCCGAGCCAGGCGCTATGGAAGGGCGTACCAGGCCGATCTGCATGTGCAGGTGGATCCTTCTCTGACGGTCTCGGACGGCCATGCCGTGGGGCATGCGGTCAAGGAAGCCGTGGTGCAGGCCGGAATAGACGTCGACGACGTGGTAGTGCACATCGAGCCGGACTCGAATGGAACATCGGCTTGATTCCAGTGGGTAAATTTGATAGACTGTCCGCAATCCGCCGGAGTGGCGTAATTGGCAGACGCAGCGGACTTAAAATCCGCTGGAGGATACTCCGTACGGGTTCGAACCCCGTCTCCGGCACCATGCTTGCCGCTGCAGGCTGATGGCGATGGTACGATATCTTGAAGGAGAGGCAAACAGATGAAGATAGCGATCATAGGAGATGGCGGATGGGGTACGGCCAACGCCCTGCTGCTGTCCGGATACGGACACGATGTGACGGTGTGGGGACCTTTCGCGGACTACATCGACGACATCCGCCGGATGCGCAGCAATCCGCGCTATCTGCCCGGCGTGGCGCTGCCTGAGACGATCCGCTGGACGTCGGATCGCGCCGAGGCCGTGGCGGGGGCCGAGATCGTGGTGCTTGCATCGCCGTCGCGCTTCTACGAGGGGGTGTGCGCATCCTTCGTCGGACTGGTTTCGCCGGATGTACTTGCGGTATCGCTCACCAAGGGCCTCTGCGAAAGGACGCATGCGCGCATGAGCGAGCTTGCGCGTTCGGCGCTCGGCCTGAGGCGCATAGTGGTGCTTTCCGGGCCAACCCACGCCGAAGAGGTCGCGCGCGGCATGCCGACCACGATAGTGGCGGCGTCGGAGGACCTGGATGACGCCCGTGCGGTGCAGGCCGTATGGAACGGGCCGAAGTTCCGCGTGTATACGTCGGACGATCCCGTGGGCGTGGAGACGGGCGGCGCGGTGAAGAATGTGATCGCGATCGCGGTGGGCTGTTCGGACGGTCTGGGCTTCGGCGACAACACGCGCGCCGCGCTGATCACGCGCGGTCTCGCGGAGATGTCGCGCTTCGCCTGCGCATGCGGCGCGAAGCCGCAGACGATGGCGGGGCTCTCCGGGATAGGTGACCTGATAGTGACGTGCACCTCGCGCCATTCGCGCAACCACACGGTGGGCGAGCGGCTTGGGCGCGGCGAGCGCATATCGGACATAACGGCGTCGATGCAGATGGTGGCTGAAGGCGTGTGGAATGCGCATGTCGTGCGCGAGAGGGCGCGCACACTGGGCGTGGAGATGCCCATAACCGAGGTGGTGTACAGGGTCTGCAACGAGGATATGCCCGTGGCGGACGCGCTTTCGACGCTGATGAACCGTCCGCCGAAGGATGAAAGGTGACATGTACGGAGGTTTGTTTTCCGTTAGGCATTGTGCATGAATCTATGGTATAATACGGCTGCATGACAAGAATACCGCACATTCTGGCCCTAGCGTCGGCCATCCTTGCCGCATGGACGGCATGGGCGGTTTCATCCGCCCTGCCGGCGGATCGCTTCGCGCTTGCCAAGGAGTTCGCGCGGCGCGGTCTGCATGACGAGGCCCTGAAGGAGCTTGAATCGGTGATAGGCGCGCCCGGCGTGGCGGGTGACGAGCTCGCGTACCATCTGGGCGAGGAGTACCTGGCGCTGGGCCGGAAGGACGAGGCGCTGGCGCAAAGCCGCAAGATAGTGGCGGAGTATCCGAAGTCCCGCTATGCCGACTATGCTCGGCTCGCGGTGGCGCTTGCCGCGAAAGGGGCGGAACGCCTTCGCCTGCTGGAGCCGCTGGACCGTGAAGACGTTCCCAAGGCCGTACGCAACGCGGCGCGCTACCATCTTGCCGAGCATCGCGCGGAATCCTCCGACCCGGCCGAACGCCGGCGTGCCCTCGCTACATATTTGGATTTCGCGGGCTCTCCGGACAGCCGTATCGTGGTGGAGGCTCTTTACTCTGCCGGGATGCTCTGCTACCGCGACAGCCGCTATGGCGAGGCGGCATCGCTGTTCGCCCGGCTGATGAAGCTCGATCCGTCCGGCCGCCGTGCCGTTAAGGCGCGTCCGTACGCGGCGTGGTCCTGCCATCTCGCGGGCCGGCACGCCGAGGCGCTTGAAATCGCCAAGGAGCTGATCCGCACGACGAAGAGCGAGGATTCCCTGTACCTGGCGGCCGTATCGCTTCGCGCGCTTGAACGGCGTGACGACGCGCTCAAGGTCTACGATGCCGCGCTGTCGGCGTTTCCCGGCGGCAAGTACGCCGATCTGCTCTGGTCGGAACGGCTGGCGCTCTTGTCGGCGAAAGGCGACCACAAGGCCGTACTTTCCGCGCTGGCGACACGCGGCGATCCGCCGGCCGTAGTGGCGGACAGCGCGCTCACCTGCGGCTACGAGGCGGCGGCGGCCCTCGGGGACTGGAAAAAGGCGCTGGAGTATGCGCGCCGGGTGGCGGCGCTCAAGTCGCCGCTGGCGGCCCGCGCGCGGTACATGGTGGGTTCGTTCGAGTCGAGACTGGGGAATGGCGAGGCGGCAATCCGCGCATGGTCGGAGATGCTTGCCGCCGATCCGGACACGCCGTTCGCGGCGGACATTCTCAGGATGCGCGGGATCGAGGAGATACGCGCGAAGGAGTATCTCGCGGCGAACCGGTCCTTCGACGAGCTGGCACGCCGCTTCCCGGACCAGGTGAAGGACTCCCCGATCCTCTACTGGCGCGGAGTCGCTGCGCGCGGCGCAAACGATCTGCCCGAGGCCGAGAAGCTGTTTTCCGCCGCGCTGGCGGCAAAGCCGACGCCAGAGTTCACGCGCGAGATACAGCTCGAGCTCGCGTACATTCTGCAGAAGCGGGGCGACAACGTGGCGGCGGTCAAGGCGATGGCGGAGATTCTCGGCACAAAGGTAGTGGCACGCCTGCCGGATGCCGAGCTTGCATGGCTGGCGGAGACGTCGCTCTCGCAGGATCTTCTGGACACCGCGCGCAAGGCGGCTGAAACGCTTGAACGCCGCACATCTGATCCGGCCTGGAAGCAGATAGCCGCCGAGATCGCGGGCGAGGCGCTCGAGCGCAAGGGCATGGGCGATGCGGCCGCCGCCGCATACGGCCGCGCGCTGGCGGTGGATGTGAAGACGGACCGCGGTGCGCATGCGGCGCTTCGGCTAGGGAAGTTCGAGGCGGCGAACGGGCGGCACGCCGAGGCCGCGGCCCATCTCGGCGACGCGGTAACGCGGGCGCAGGCCAACAACCTGGCGGGGGTGCGGATGCAGGCGTACGCGGCGCTCGCGGCGAACGAGGACGCGCGTGGCCTGGAGACTTCCGCGCTCGGATACTACATGCTTGTCGCGACGTTGTTCGACGACGCACAGGTGGTGCCGCCGGCCATGCGCCGCGCGGTGGAGATACTGCGCAAGCAGGGAAAGACTAAGGAGGCGGACGAGCTTGCCGCCGATCTGAAGAGGCGCTATGACCCCTGAGACGACAACGGAAGACCGCGAGAGATCGTACGCGGCGCTGATCTTCGCGCTCATGCTGTCGCTGGCGGCGCATGTGGCTCTGACGTTCTATCTGCGCGAATGCTCGTTCAACACGTTTTCGGACGCCGCGGCCCGTGGCCGGCGGCGCTGGACGCGCGACATGCCGACCATGCACGTGGCGCGCCATACGGGCGATCCACTCGCCGCCGAGAACGTGCGGGGTCGTCCTGCGGCGGCGCCGGTGGTGGAGAGCATGCAGGAGCGCGTGGCCAGGCTTGCCGATTCGCCTACGGAGAAGGCCCCGCCCGTGTCCGCCGTGAAATCTGCGCCCGTTCCCACCGCGCCCCCGCCCGAGCCGCAGCCGGCGGAATGGAAGGTGCACGAGCGGCTGGACATCCTCGACCATCCAGTGGCGGCGGACGAGCAGCTGCCGATGCCGCAGGCCGTCACCACTGAGGCCGCGCCTCTTGTCGGGGCGGACATCCTGCCGCCATCCGATCTGCTGTACGCCACGGAAGGCGTGGCGGGAACCGGCGCGGCGGCGACGGCCACAGGGGGCTCGTCCTCATCTGGCTCTTCCTCATCTAGCTCGTCCTCATCCGGCACGGCGAAGTCCGGCGGCGTGGCGACGGCGATTCCACCTCCGCCTGCGCCGCCTCTGCCTGGCTTCGGAACCGGCGCGCCCGGGGATTCGCTAGCGTTCGGGTCGGATGCGATAGGTGCGGCCGCCATGGCGGCCGCGAAGGCGGCGACTGCCGCCGCGGAGCAGGCCGCCGAGAAGCCGCCGCCCGTCCCCAAGCCCCCGGAGACCAAGGAAGTGCCGCAGCCCGTGATGCCGAAGGTGGACGAGAAGGTGGTCGTGCGCGAGAAGGAGGCGGTGCGCGAGCTGCGCGATGAACAGCCTGCGGAGCCGTTTGCCACTAACGTGCGCTGCGACCTGGCGCACTGGACCGATCCGAACCGGCCGGACTTCAAGTACTTCCGCATCCGCATCTCCTCAAATCCTCGCAACCCGCTGGAGGTCATCCCCAAGGATGTGGTGTACCTGCTGGATGCATCCGGCTCGATAGCGAACGACCGTCTGAAGTCCTGCCGCCGCGCGGTGTCGGACGCGATACGCACGCTAAACTCCAACGACCGCTTCAACGTGGTGGCGTTCCGCGACAAGTTCACCTACCTGTTCCCGAGCTGGCGCGATGTGGACGCGGCATCAGTGGAGCAGGCCGACCGCTGGCTGCGCAACCTCACGGCCCATGGCCGCACCGACGTGTTCAAGACGCTCCGCAGCGTGCTCGCCGTGCCGCGTTCGCCGGCGCGTCCGCTCATCGCGCTCGTCATAACGGACGGCGAGCCCACGAGCGGCATGACGCGCTCCGCGGAGATCATCTCCACCTTCACGGATCTGAACGGCGGGCTGATATCGGTGTACATGTACGGCGTGAAGGAGGAGGCGAACGCCTATCTGATGGACATGCTCACGCGCGGGAACCGTGGCGAATGGACCCGTCACTCGGGTATACGCTGGCATGCGGCGGACGGGATCCCTGAGCTTGCGGCGAGATTCCAGGATCCGGTGCTGACCGACGTATCCATATCCTTCGCCACGGCTTCGCGGGCCGAGGCGTATCCTACGAGGGTCACGCACCTCTATGTCGGCAGACCCATCGACATATACGGTGTCTGCCCGTCGTCCAGCAAGGAGCTGGTGTTCGTCGTGCGGGGCCTGAACGGCACGCAGGCGCACAAGGACGTGTTCCGGCTTGTGTTCGACCCAGCGAAGACGCTTGACGAGAACGTGCGCCGCGAATGGGCGCAGCGCCGGCTGTACGCGCTCGTGGGCGAGTACGCCTGCCGCCCGGACGAGACGCTTCTCCGGGACCTCAAGCTCTTCTCCAGCCATTTCAACGTGGCTATACCATACGAGTCGGAACTGGGAAAGACGGATGCGTCAAGATGAAATTCGATCCCGTTGAAGACTGCGTCGCGGCGTTGAAGCGCGGCGAGATAATCGTGGTCACGGACGACGAGGACCGCGAGAACGAAGGCGACTGCATCTGCGCGGCCGAATTCGCCACCACGGCGAACGTCAACTTCATGGCCACGTACGCGAAGGGGCTCATCTGCATGCCGATGTCGCGCGAGTGCACGGCGAGGCTTGGACTCGAGCAGATGGTCGCCAACAACACCGACAACCACCAGACCGCCTTCACGGTGTCGATAGACGCGGTGGACACCACCACGGGCATCTCGGCGGCGGAGCGTTCGATGACGGCGCTCGCCTGCGCGCGGGAGGGTGCGCGGCCTGAGGACTTCCGCCGGCCGGGGCACATGTTCCCGCTGGAGGCACGTGCGGGCGGGGTGCTCAAGCGGGCCGGGCATACCGAGGCGACCGTGGATCTATGCCGGCTCGCCGGACTGAGGGAGATGGGACTTTGCTGCGAGATAATGCGTGACGACGGGCAGATGGCGCGCCTTCCCGACCTCGAGCGGTTCGCGGCGGAACATGGTCTCAAGATGATGTCGATAGCCTCTCTCATCGCATACCGCCGCCAGACCGAGCGCCTCGTCAGATGCGTGGAGGAGGTTGACCTGCCCACCGCGTTCTGGCGCTTCCGCCTGCGGATGTACAGGAGCGAGCCGGACGGCCTGGAGCATCTCGCCCTCATCAAGGGCGACCTGTCCCTGCCGGAGCCGGTGCTGGTGCGCGTCCATTCCGAATGCTTCACGGGCGACGTCCTCGGCAGCGCCCGCTGCGACTGCGGCGACCAGCTCCACGCGGCGATGCGGATGATCGAGGCGGAGGGGCGCGGGGCGGTGCTCTACATGCGCCAGGAGGGGCGCGGAATAGGGCTCGAGAACAAGCTCCATGCATACCACCTCCAGGAGCAGGGGCTCGATACCGTGGAGGCGAACGTGCGCCTCGGATTCCCGCCGGATCTCCGGGACTACGGCGCGGGGGCGCAGATGCTCGTGGATCTCGGGATATCCAAGATACGGCTCATGACGAACAACCCGTGCAAGATACGCGGCCTCGCGGGATACGGGATCGAGATCGTGGAGCGCGTCCCGATCGTCATTCCGCCCGGCGAGTTCGACCGGCGATATCTCGACACGAAGCGCGAGAAGATGGGGCACATGCTGTGAAGCGGACAACCTTCCATGCCGTCATACTCTCTGGTGGAAGCGGCGAGCGGTTCTGGCCGCTCTCGACGCCCGACAGACCCAAGCAGTTCCTTTCCGTGTTCGGTGGGAAGTCGCTCCTGAGGCAGTCCGTGGACCGCCTTCTGGGGCTCGTGCCGCCAGAGCGCATACTCGTAGTCACGGCGTCGGCGCTCGTGGCGGCCACGCGGCGCGAGCTTCCGATGTTGCCGCGTGCGAACGTGATAGCGGAGCCTTGCCGGCGCGATACGGCGGCCGCCGTCGCCACGGCGTGTGGAGTCGTGGAAAGAAGGGCGGGCGAGGGCGCCGTGGCGGCAATCCTCACGGCAGACCATATCATGGGCGACGTGAAGGCGTTCAGGTGCGTCCTTGCGGACGCGGCGCGCGCGGCGGCGGATTCGGACGACATAGTCACGATGGGTGTCACCCCGGACTACCCCGCGACGGGCTTCGGCTACATACAGATGGGGGAAAAGGTCGATACCGGCACGGCCACTTCGTTCAGGCGCGCGCGCAGGTTCGTGGAAAAGCCGGACGCCCCGACCGCGAAACGCTACCTCGCCTCGGGCGGATACGCGTGGAACGCTGGGATGTTCGTGTGGAAGGTCTCCACGATGAAGGCCGCGCTCGCTAAGGGATCCCCGGAGCTTGCGTCGCTGGAGTCCGCCGTGGCCGATCCCCGCCGTGCCGTCGCGAAGGTCCTGTCGGAGCGCTATCCCGGCCTTCCGCGCATATCGATCGATTACGCGGTGATGGAGAAGGCCTCGAACATCATCGTCTCAGAGGGCGACTTTGGCTGGGACGACGTGGGCACCTGGTCTAGCGCCGACAGGCATCTCGCGACCGATGCGCGGCACAACGTCCTCAAAGGCGACGTGGCCGTCCTGGATGTCGCCGACACTGTCGCCATCTCCGACGCCAGCGGACCGAAGGTGGCCGTTCTCGGGGTGAACAACCTCGTGATCGTCGCCACGGGCCAGTCGGTGCTTGTGGCGGACAAGTCGCGCGTCCAGGATCTCAAGAAGGTTCTTGCTGTGATGTCCCAGGAGCACGGGGCGAAAAAGGAGAAGAAGGGCAGGAGGGGGAAATGAATCCGTCCATGATGCAGCGCAGGGATTTCATCCGGGCGGCCGCCATGGCGGCGTTCGCGCCAGGGTGCGTTTCCATCGGCGCGCGGCGCGACACGCGCCTCAAAAAGCTTGGCACCATCGACATTCTCATCGTCGAGACCTCCCCCATAGTGTTCAAGGGCCATCCGTGGCTCATGGAGTACATCAGGTGGAAGACGCCCCAAAAGCACTACCGTACGAACAATACCGGTGTCTCCTATCTTCGCTTCCGCGACCTTGAGGACAAGCAGACGTTCACGCCGCCTTTCGGCAGGGACTTCCATCTCGCAAGCGCGTTCTCCACCGGCGATCGCGTGATAGTCACCGCGTCCGCGCATGGTGAGCGTGATTCGTGGGGCGGAAGCGCGATACTGCAGACCGAATCCCAGGACCTCGTCAACTGGACTGCCCCCCGCAGGATCCTGGGCGATCCACGGTGGCAGGTGTACAACACGTCGATCTGCAGGGCGGACGGACGCTACCTCATGGTGTACGAACTCGGGGCGCCGCGCGATCTGGTGGGAACGGGCTTTACGATGTTCTTCGCCGAATCGAAGGATCTGGCCACCTGGAAGACCATCGACGGCGCCGTGTTCGGACGCGAATTCTACACCGGCGGCCCGCTTCTCCGCTACCACGCCGGATGGACGTACCTCTTCTATCTAGAGCAGCGTGCAGTCGGCGGAGCGCTCGAATTCCGCACGCGCGTGGCGCGTTCACGCGATCTCGTGTCCTGGACGGTCTCGCCGCGCGTCGCGCTCGACTACGATGCCGACGACAAGCTCATCCATCCGCAGGCGAAGTTCACCCCGGCCGAGCTGGACGAGATACGGAATGCAAAGGACATCAACGTCTCGGATCTAGACTTCTGCGAGTTCGGCGGAAAGCTGATATGCTCCTACAGCTGGGGCGACCAGAAGGGCCACGAGTTCCTGGCGCTCGGCGAGGTGGACTCCACCGAGCGCGAATTCTGCGAAAGCTTCTTCGAATGACGATACGAAAGGAAAATGCAATGACAACCATGAAGGTCTGTTTGACGTCTGTTCTGGTTCTGGGGGCGTTTGCGGCCGCCGCAGGGGACGTGGTGCTGGAGACGGAAGATTTCCGCCTCGTCGCGGGCGACGACGCGCGGGTGAAATCGCTCGTCGTAAAGGCGACGGGCGAGGAGTGTGTGGATCCGGGACAGGAGACCGCAATCTTCACCGCGACGCAGGATCGTCCGTTCAACAACGAGATAAAGCTGATACACCCCAACAAGCGGACCGTCTACCCGGCATGCTCGCTCCGCAAGGAGGGCGATCTCCTGATCGCCGGCTTCGCGCACAGGCAGTACGAGGCGAAGGTCGCGGTGAAGCGCGGCGACGGATATCTCGCCTTCGAGCTGGTAGATTTCGCATGCGACCGTCCGACCACGTACGACCATCTCAAGATGGACATCCCGCCGGTTGCATCGTTCCGCGCGCTGCAGCTTCCCGTGAAGAACCGCCTCAACTTCGGCGACTGGCTCAACGCCAGCTGGGACGACCGCGCGGCCGTGGGCGTGGTGGGAACCTCGCCATATCCCGACATCGACCATGAAGACCGCGTCGGCTCGAAGATCCTCTTCGGCGAGCTATACGCCGGGTTGAAGCTGCGCGGCGCGAGCGTGGCGCTCATAGCGGTGCCGGGCCGCGAGGCGTTTCTCGACGCGATGGACGCCCTCGAGCGCGACTACGGCCTGCCGCGCGGCGTAAAGAGCCGCCGCGGGCCTGCATCGCAGGAGTCGATATTCCACCTTTCCGGCGACTTCACGCCTGATCGCGTGGACGAGGCCATCGAATATGCGCGCAAGGGCGGATTCCGCCTGATGACGTTCGCCCAGTACAACATAACCGTGGAGAAAGGGTCCTGGAGCCTCTTCGGCAACTATGACTGGCGCGAAGACAGCTTCCCCAACCACGAGGCCGACCTCAAGGCGCTGCTGGCGCGCATCAAGGCCGCCGGGATAGCCCCGGGCCTGCATACGCTGCATTCCCACATCGGCCTCAGGAGCCGCTACGTGACGCCCGTGGCGGATCCGCGCCTCAACAAGACGCGCCGATTCACGCTTGCGCGGACGATCGGGACTGAGACGAACCTGGACGAGATAGCCGTGTACGAACCGACGGCGGACGCGCCCATGTTCCCCGCGTGCCGTATCCTGCAGTTCGGCGGCGAGCTTGTCTCGTACGAAAGCTACACCACGGAGCAGCCATATCGCTTCCTTGGCATCAGGCGCGGCGCCCATGACACCCGGATCACGGCGCATCCGAAGGGCGAGATCGGCGGCATCCTCGACGTGAGCGAGTATGGTACGCCCCTCAGCTGCTATGCCGACCAGAACACCGATCTGCCCGAGGAGGTGTCCGCCAAGATCGCCAACATCTACAACTGCGGCTTCGAGTACGTGTACCTGGATGGATCGGAGGGCGTGAACCGTCCGTGCAACTTCCATGTGGCGAACGCGCAGTACAGGTACTGGCGCATGCTCAAGCCGGAGCCCCTCTTCGGCGAGGCCGCGGCGAAGACGCATTTCGGCTGGCACATGCTGGCAGGCGCGAACGCCTTCGACGTGTTCCCGGCCGCCGTCTTCAAGGCGAAGCTGCGCGAGTACCCGTTCCACCAGGCGCCGATCACGCAGCAGGACATGACGCGCGTCGACTTCGGATGGTGGGCGTTCGTGCCGCCAAAGTCGCCGAAGGCGTATGGTGGCGATCTCGGCACGCAGGCCGACATGTGGGAATACGGCATCTCGGTGGCAACGGCATGGAACTGCGCGAGCACCATCCGCATGCCGCTCAATGCGCTCAAGAAGCATCCCCGCACCGACGACATACTCGAGACCATGAGGCGCTGGGCGGATCTCAGGCGGCGCGGCCTGATGACGGACAAGTGGCGCGCGGCGCTCAAGGACTACGGCCAGGAGCACCATCTGCTGCTTCTTGCGGACGGCACCTACGACCTCGTGGACTACGACGAGGTCAAGGTGGGCGACGGACGTACCCCAGTGCGTGCGTTCGCATTCGAGAGGGACGGTTCGACTTGGCTCGTCTATTGGCATGGCGCCGGAAGCGGCACGATCGAGCTTCCTGTCGATGCCGGAAAGCTCGCCCTCTTCGGTGAATACGCGAGGGATCCCGTGCAGTTTGAAAAGACCGATGGTGGCGCGAGGCTGCCTGTTGACGGCAGGCGCTACCTCAAGGCCGCCATGCCGCGCGCCGAGCTCGTCCAGGCCCTCTCCCGCGCCAGCGTCTCGACCCGCTGACAATCTTGCATGTTGTGAAAATGTGGTATAATATCTGCGTATGCGCATGATGGACGAGATTCGCGCGAAGCGTGACGAGATTTACGCTATCGCAAGGAGGCACAAAGCCGAAAAGTTTTGGGTCTTCGGTTCGTGCGCCCACAGGGAGGGACGGCTGGTATGAGCGGGCGGGAGCTGAACAACCGAATAGAGTACATGGTGACGTGCATAGGCGATTTTGCGGCACAGCACGCCATGACCCCCGCAGTCGCCTATACGTTTCTTAAAAAGTACAAGGGACTTTCGTTCTTAACCGACTGCTATGATGTTGAGCATACGCAGTCCGTACAGACGGCTGTTGATGACATGTACGAGGTCTGCGTCAGAAACGGAGGGCGGATATCATGATTCTGTATCATGGTAGCAATATGGTGTTCAGGACACCGTTGCTCGCAAAGTGCAGTCCGCATAAAGACTTTGGGCAGGGCTTTTACCTTTCCGACTCCTTTGATGTTGCCCGCCGTACTGCTTTTCGCGCGGTGCGGCAGCGTGGTGGTACGCCCGTTGTTCTCGTGTTTGAGGTTGACGTGGTGAAAATGCAGCAAATGTCATTCAAGAAGTTTGTTCAGCCAGGGAATCGCACATGGGCCAAGTTTGTGCTTGCCAACAGAAATCCCAAGATGGCGGCGGCAGACCACAATAGGAATCGGCGCTACGATTGGGTAGTTGGTCCCATTGCCGACGATGGATTGGCTTTTCTTTTCAAGATGTTTGAACGTGGATACTACACACTGGGAGAGGTTCTGCGAAGGATGCAGTTTGGCCGACGGCTGACCACGCAATATTCGTTCCATACGCGCAGGGCAATTTCGTTGTTAAAGTTCAAGGAGGCTCGTCATGTCTGATATCCAGAAGCAGATGATAGAGTTTTCCACGATGGATTTGGTTAAGTTCGTTGCTGAATCTCGGAAGCTGCCGTTGCCAGAGGCCATGGAGATCGTGTACAAGTCGCATTTTTTCAAGAAGTTGCAGGATCCGGAAACCGGATTGTACCGTGAATCAAAGGCTTATCTCATACGGAGATTCAACCAGGAAATCTGGAATCGTGAAATTGGGAATGCCAAGCAGAGGACAAATAACCATACCGCAACAGCAAGTTGTAGAAACCTACAGCAAGTTTGACTTGCGAACTAAACGCGGTAGACAGGCGTTTATTAATGCCAACTACGAACGTGCCGTTGAGGTTGTCTGCGCTGCGAATCGTGCATCTGTAGCAACACTTCAGCGGAACATGGGCATTCGTTACATAGACGCCGTACGCCTCATCGATGAATTGGAGAATCGCGGTGTCATTGGCCCGGAGCGTCCAGGTTGGCCGACACGTGGGATTTTGGTAGTAAGAAGAAATGGTAGGGTCACGCGTCCCGTGTGACCGCAAATCAAAAACAACAAGGAGAAAATCATGTCAGCAGTTTATCGGGTCGAAGAAAAGAAATGCGCCACCTGCCGTTGGTGGAATGGCGAGCGAGGAGTCGAGTTCCGTGCCAACAAGCCGTTCTATGTGAAGGTCGGCTACGACTTCAAGATCGAGGACGAGACGGTGGTGATATTCAAGAAGAAGTAGTCGCTAGTGGTTGGCGTTAGAGCCAGTTGATATACATTTTCACCCTTACTTCAAGAGGATTACCTATATGCATGGGAAAATCACGGTTCTGGCGGCGCTTGCCGTCGCATGGGGAGCCTTCGCGGCCGACGCCGCGTGGGAGGCGAAGCGGCAGGCGATCGACAATACCCACAGCGTAACGCCGGAGTCGCTTGGAATCTCTTCGCGCGCAGTCTCGCGCTGGGTGGAGAAGATGGACAAGATCGGCGGCATCCACAGCTTCGTGCTGCTGCGGCACGGAAAGACGGTGGCGGAGGGATGGTGGAATCCGTACCGCCCCACGGACAGGCACATGCTCTATTCGCTCTCGAAATCGTTCACTTCCACGGCTATAGGCATGGTGGCGGACGAGGGCAAGCTCGATCTCGACGAACGCGTGGCGGACATCTTCGCAGATTGCCTGCCCGCTTCGCCCGATCCGAACCTGCGTTCGATGCGCGTGAGGGATCTCCTTTGCATGACCACCGGCCATGCGGAGGATTCCTCGAAATCGTTCGGCGCCGAGGCCAAAGCCATCTGGACGCGAGATTTCCTTTCGTGCCCCGTGCCGGTGGAGCCCGGACGGAAATTCCTCTACGACAGCGGAGCTTCGTACATGCTCTCCGCGATCGTGCACAGGCGGACAGGCCAGAGGCCATCCGAGTATCTGCAAAGCCGCCTCTTCGCCCCGCTCGGCATCGCCTGCGCGCAGTGGAACCGCAGTCCGGAAGGCGAGGATCTCGGCGGATGGGGGCTCAACCTAACTACGCGCGATATCGCAAAGTTCGGACAGTTCTGGCTGCAGAAGGGCGAGTGGGACGGGAAGAGGCTCCTTTCGCGCGATTACGTGGAGCAGGCGTCGTCCGTGCAGACGCGCAACAGGGAAGAGGCGCACCATAGCGAGGGCGAGGACTGGCGCCTTGGATACGGCTTCCAGTTCTGGATGTGCCAGCACGGTTGCTACCGCGCCGCCGGGGCCTACGGCCAGCTGGCCATAGTCATGCCCGACAAGGATGCGGTGCTGGCCGTCACGAGCAAGGCGTCCATGCAGAAGACGATGGAGTGCCTGTGGGAATTTCTGCCGGAGATGCAGGACAAGTCTCTCCCCGAGGATTCCAGGGGCGTACGCGAGCTTGCGGCCCTGACCGGCAGCCTGACCTTGCCCGTGGTCAAGGGCGAGGCTTCCGGCGCATCGCTTCCGGCGGTATGTTCGGATGCTGCGGGCGGTTCGGTGGCGCTTGCCCAGTGCAGCGACGGCTGGATGCTTTCCGTCACCAACGCCGCCTGGATCGCATCGATCCCCGTAGGCTACGGGAAGTGGAAGCGGTCGGAGGCGATGTGCTCGCAGAAGACGGAGATGGACTTCAGGCTTCCAGGCCGCCAGCAGGTGGCGGCGTCGGGCGCATGGACTTCCCCCGACACCTTCACTGCGCGCCTCTGGTTCGTCGAAACGCCGCATGACGCCCTGATAACGCTCCGTTTCAAGGATGGCCGCATGACGCCGAAGGTCGTCTCCACCGCCCGCAACATCGCGTTTTAGAGCGAGGGGGAAAGTCCAGTATACTTTTTTACCCTTGCTTCCCACGGTGGAAATTGGTAAAATCACATTCAGCCGGGCGGATTGTCGATGTCCGGAGGAAACGCAACAAGGAGAAACGAAGATGGCAATCGAAAAAACGTATCTGCACACGGGCATCCCGGTGTCGGCGAAGATGCCGAAGATGGTCTACATGAAGGCTCTCAAGGTCTGGATCGCCAACAATGCCGAATACGGCATAGAGTATCTCTACTGGGAAAAGGATACGCCGGCGGCGTTCCGCATGGTGACGGAGTCGCATGTGGCGTACAAGGTCAAGGATGTGGCGGCGGCGGTCAAGGCGTCCAAGGGCGCGGTGCTGCTCGCGCCGATGGCCATCGGCCCGACGGCGAAGATAGCGTTCGTCAGCATCAAGAACGGTCCCGTGGTCGAATTCTACCAGGATTGAACGACAAGTAAGGAAAGGTCCAACTAGCCATGGCAATGAAGAAGTTCATCAACGATCCTGCAAACCTCACGGCGGAGCTGCTGGATGGTCTCGTCAAGTGTTATCCCGACAAGCTTGCGCTCAAGAACGACAAGATAGTGGTGCGTGCGAATCCCAAGCCGGCCGACAAGGTGGCGCTGGTCACCCTGGGCGGCACCGGCCACGAGCCCGCCATGGAAGGCTTTGTCGGCGAGGGCATGCTCGATGCGTCCGTCGCGGGCGACATCTTCGCGGCGCCCGGCGGCGAGAAGGTGTTCGAGGCGCTGGAGCTCATGAACCGTCCCGCGGGCGTGCTGCTCATCACCCTCAACCATAACGGCGACCGCATGAGCGCCAACAAGGCGCTGCGCAAGGCCGCGAAGGCGGGCCTCAACGTCAAGGAGATCGTCGTCCACGACGATATCGCGCAGGGTCCGCACACCCCGATCGAGGACAAGCGCGGCCTGGGCGGGTGCATCCCGCTCATCAAGGTGCTGGGCGCTGCGGCCGAAGAGGGCAAGAGCCTTGACGAGCTCGTGGCGCTCGGCGAGAAGTTCAACGAGGGCATTGCCACGCTGTCCGTCGCGCTCAAGGTTGCGACCCATCCGCAGAACGGCGGCGAGATCGGCGCCATCGACGAGGACAAGATGGAGGTAGGCATGGGCCAGCACGGCGAAGGCGGCGGCGGCATCATGCCCGTGAAGTCGGCCGACGAGACGGCCGAGCTCATGGTCAAGAGCCTCATCGAGGCCACCGGCGTCAAGTCCGGCGACAAGGCCTTCCTGATCGTCAACGGCTCCGGCGCCACGACGCTCATGGAGATGCTGATAGTCTTCCGCAAGGCAAAGGCCGTGCTCGAGGCCCAGGGCGTATCCGTCCTGCCTGGCCGCTGCACCGAGCTGCTGACCGTGCAGGAGATGGCAGGCTTCCAGATGATACTCTGCAAGTGCTGCGATACATGTGCCAGGTATCTGGCGGCGAAGTCGGATTCGCCGTACTGGACCTGTCTCGGCTGACCGGTCCTTCCAGCGGGAAAGTCGCTCAAAAAGAAAGGGCAACAAAGATGAAGAAGACCATGTTGACGTTTGCGGTGGCTCTGACCGCCGCTTTTGCCGCCTGGGGCAAGCACCACGGCGGATACGGCGGTGGCGCGGGCGCCGCCTACAAGATGCAGAAGGTGCAGACGTCTGCCGCCCTCAAGCAGCAGAAGGTGATGCACAACCAAGGCATCAAGATGATGAAGATGCAGAAGCACGCCGGTGGCTACAGTGCCGGACCGATGCACGGCGGTGGTGGCTACCATGGCGGGCCGGTGCACGGCGGAGGATTCCATGGCGGACCGGTGCACGGCGGCGGATTCCGCTATGGCGCCGCGCCAGTCGACCTTCATCGCTGGCATAGGGGCGCAGCTCCTCATCCCCACTATCGCAGCGGCTGGTACGGGAACGTATGGTACGACGCCTACGGCTATCCATACTCTGGTCCGACGACAGTGGTTGCGCCCGCGCCTGTGGTTGCGCCCGCGCCTGTGGTGGCGCCCGCGCCTGTGGTGGCGCCTGCGCCTGTAGTGGTGACGCAGCCTACGGTAGTGCAGCCCGTGGTGACGCCCGCGCCTGTGGTGGTGACGCCCCAGCCGGCGGTCGTGCATCCTGTTGCCCGCCCTGTGGTGGTGACGCCCCAGCCGGCGGTGGTCTACTGACATGGACCGTCCTGCGGCGGACATCCCGCTGGAAGATCTGCTGCCGCATCGTACGCCGATGATGCTCATAGATTCCGTCGAGGAATTCTCGCCGGAGGATAGAAGGGTGGTCGTCGGCGTGACGATCCGGCGTGATTCGATGTTCGCCGGTCCGGACGGCGTTCCGGCCTGGGTCGCGATAGAGTACATGGCCCAGGCTTCCGCCGCGCTGGTGGGGCTGTATGATCGCGTCTGCGGTAGCGTCCCGCGTCCAGGCCTTCTGCTTGGCACACGACGGCTCGAGCTTGCAGCGGGGAACTTCGCCATCGGCGAGAAGTACAGGGTTTCGGCCGTAAACGCCTTCGAAGACACGGAGGCGGCGGCATTCGAGTGCGAGATCCGCGACTCGGCCGGCGCGGTGATGGCTTCGGCTTCGCTCAACGCATACCGTCCACAGGACATCGCGGCATTCCTCAAGGAGCATGGTGCCAGATGAAACGCGTACTTGTGACAGGTTCGTCCCGCGGCATCGGCAAGGCCATCGCGGAACGGCTCCGGGCGGATGGCTTTACCGTCACCACCCATGCGCTGAAGAGCCCGTCGGCGGATCTCCATTTCGACGTTGCCGACCGGGATGGTGCGCGACGCGCGCTGGAGGAGGACATCGCCGCGAACGGACCCTTCCACGGCGTTGTGCTTAATGCGGGCGTCAATGCCGACGCTCCCTTCCCTGCGCTGGAAGGGGACATGTGGGACAAGGTGATCGACACGGATTTGACCGGCTTCTACAACGTCCTGCAGCCCATTGTGATGCCGATGGTGTCGAACCGCATCAGGGGGCGCATCGTGGCAATCTCCAGCGTCTCCGGGATAGTGGGCAACCGTGGGCAGGTGAACTATTCCGCCGCGAAGGCCGGCGTGATCGGCGCGGTGAAGGCGCTGGCCGTGGAGCTTGCCAAGCGCGGGATCACCGTGAACGCCGTGGCGCCCGGAATCATCGATACCGACATGGCCGCGTCGATAGCCGAGCCAGAGCTGGTGCGCAAGGCCATACCGATGCGTCGCTTCGGCACGTGCGAAGAGGTGGCGGCGGTGGTCTCGTTCCTCTTCCGCGAAGAGGCGGCATACGTGACGCGCCAGGTGATTTCGGTGAATGGCGGTCTCTTTTGAACGGCGCCATCGGGCTGTTTATGCTATAATTATCCCCGGCATGGCGATTCAGAACCAGAGAAGACGCGTGGTGGTGACCGGCATGGGCGTGGTCAGTCCGCTTGGTACCGGCGTGGATGTGGCGTTCGAGCGTCTCAAGACGCTACGCAACTGCGTGGAGTTCATACCGGAACTCGCCGGGTACGAGGGACTCAACTCCCACCTCGCCGCGCTGAGCAGGTTCGAGCGTCCGGCGAGCTACACGCGCAAGGTTCTGCGCACGATGGGAGAGGTGAGCGTCCTTGCACTCAACGCCACCGAGCAGGCCATCGCACAGGCCGGGCTTGAGGCCAGCGACATCCAGGGCGGACGATGCGGGGTCGCCTACGGCTCGTGTTCCGGATCGATACCGCCTATGCTCGACTTCTACTCGCTCGTCGTCACGAACAAGGTGCAGAACGTCAATTCCGGCACCTATCTGAAGCTGATGCCGCAGACGACGGCGGTGAACCTCAGCGTGCATTTCAAGACGCATGGCAGGCTTGTGCCCACCGGCACCGCCTGCACGAGCGGTTCGCTCGCGCTAGGCAACGCCGCGGAACTGATCCGCTGGGGCGTGCAGGACGTGATGCTGGCGGGCGGCGCCGAGGAGTTCAGCGCGGCGCAGGCGGCGGTGTTCGATACGCTCTACGCCACATCGCTCAGGAACGACGAACCGTCCGCCACGCCGGCGCCGTACGACGTGTCGAGGGACGGACTTGTCATCGGCGACGGCGCCGCCACCTTCGTACTGGAAGAGCGCGACCACGCCCTTGCCAGGGGGGCGACCATCCTCGCCGAGCTGGTCGGTTTCGCCGAGACGACCGACGGTACGCATGTCACCAACCCGAACTCCGAGACGATGGGGCAGGCGTTGACGCAGGCCCTGGCGGATGCAGGCGTCGCTTCGTCCGAGATCGGCTATGTGAGCGGACACGGCACGGCCACCAGGTCCGGGGATGTCGCGGAGACGGTGGCCACGCGCGCGGCGCTAGGCTGGGCGGCGCCTATCTCGTCCATTAAGAGCTACACCGGCCATACGCTGGGGGCGTGCGGTGCGCTGGAGGCCGCGATGCTCGTGAAGTCCCTCCTCTCAGGTTGGTATCCGCCCACGCTAAACCTCTCCACGCCGGATTCGGAATGCGCCGAGCTCGACTACATCCAGGGCGAAGGCCGCCGCATCGACACCGAATACGCGATGAGCAACAATTTCGCATTTGGTGGCGTCAACACGTCGCTCATCTTCAGACGGGCCTGAACTACATGGAAACAGACGCAGCCTATTCTCTTCTGGACAACGCCATCACCACCGGACGCCTGGCGCACGGGTATCTGATCGTCGGCGACGTGCGTGGCAACGCAATGGAGCTGGCGGAGCGCGTGCTGGAGCGGCTGTTCGGTCCGGAACATGTGAAGGACCGCGCCCATCCGGACATACACTGGCTTCTTCCCGAGCTCAAGACCAGGGTCATCTCGGTGGAGGCGATGCGTACGCGCATCGTAGCGCCCATGGCGCAAACGTCGTACTCCGGCGGATGGAAGGCGGGCGTGGTGGTCGGGGCGGAATGCCTGAGGCCCGAGAGCGCGAACGCCTTTCTAAAGACCCTTGAAGAGCCAACCCCGAACACCATCTTCCTTCTGCTGACCGATTCGCCGGAGCGGCTGCTGCCTACGATAATATCGCGCTGCCATCGTATCGACCTTTCCCGGCCGGCGGCGACGCGTCTGGCGGAGCCGTGGCTGTCGCGCACGCTGACGATCCTGTCCGATCCATCCCTCGCCGGCGTGACCGCCAAGGCGGCGGCGGCCGCGCGCATGGGCGGCCTGCTGGCGGAGATGCAGGCCAAGGCGGAGGAGCTTGTGTCGGAGGAGACCGCCTTCGAGGGCGACGGCCCGGGCGAGGAGACGACCAAGGAGCAGTTCGATGCGCTGGTGTCGGTGCGGTATCGCGAATTCCGCACGGAATTCATGCGCGTGCTGTCGTGCTGGTTCCGCGATCTCGCGGCGGTGCGCGCAGCAGGCGGCGAAGTGCCGCTCGTCAACGCCGAATACCGCGCAATCCTCGAGGACCGCGCTTCCAGGCTTACGCGCGCGCAGGCGTTCCGCAACATCGAGGCCGTGGAGGATCTCGCGCTTGCGCTAGGGCGCAATGTGAAGGAGGACATGGCCCTTTTCGCCTTCACGGACATTGTTCAGTTCGGCGCGGAGGCTCGATGACAGGTTCCGGCGAGATCGCAGAGGGCATGCCTTGCGTGGCACGCGTGCTGATGCCGGAGCGCGGCATCTTTCTCGTGTGCCTGCCGGAGGGGTTCGATTCGCCTCGCGACACGGAATGCGTGGTGCAGCTCGACTACGGCGAGGACGTGGGCGTGGTAAAATGGGCCGGCCGATACTCGCCGGAGCTGCATGGACCGCGGATCCCGGGCTTCCGGCTCATCCGTCCGCTGGACCCATCCGACGAAACCCGGCTTGCCGCCAACGCGGATCTGGCCGAGTCCATGTGCGTCACCTTCCAGAAGCTGGCGGCGGCGGACGGGAACGACATCGACATACTCCACCGCCGCCTCTCGTTCGGACGCGGTCGCCTGTTCATAAGATTCAAGTCCGAACGGACCCGTCCGGACCTCGCGCGTCCATCCGCCGAGATCAGGCGGCTTTTCAACGCCACGGTGAACGCATGGCAGCTTGGACCGCGCGACGAGGTGTCCCTCGCCGGCGCGATCGGGCCGTGCGGCAGAGCCTGCTGCTGCTGCGACTGGCAGATGCGCTACCCGCAGGGGCTCACCGCAGGGCGTGTGCGCGCGATGGGCGTGGCACCGTGCGGTCAGAACGGCATCTGCGGCCGGTTCAAGTGCTGTCTGGCGTTCGAGGATGCGGATTCCCCCGCATGCGACGGCACGGCTTGCGATTGAGAAGAAAGACAGGAGGAACAGACATGAAGAAGATACTGGTTGTGAACGGTCCGAATCTCGGACTGCTTGGAACGCGTGAACCCGCCATATACGGCACCGTGACGCTGGCCGACATCGTCGCCGCCGTGCGCCAGGCGGCGGAGGCGAAGGGGGTGCACGTCGACGCCGTGCAGAGCGACGTGGAGGGCGAGCTTGTGCGCGCGATCCTTTCCTCCCGCGGCGCGTACGACGGCGTGATCCTCAACCCAGCCGCATTCACGCATACGTCCGTGGCGTTGCACGATGCCATCAAGGCCTGCGAGACGCCGGTGGTGGAGGTGCATCTGTCAAACGTATACGCGCGCGAGGGCTACAGACACGAGTCGCTTACGGCCTGCGCCTGCCGCGGGCAGATCTGCGGCTTCGGCAAGGAGGGCTACCTGCTCGCGCTCGAGGCGCTGCTGGCCCTGTACTGAACAGGGATGGCGCCGCAAGGAATCTTGTCCGTTCGTGGACATTAAGGAGAAAGGTGAACAAGATGAAGAAATACGTATGCAAGGTCTGTGGACACGTCTACGACCCGGCCGACAACAACAACGTCCCGTTCGAGGATCTTCCGGACGACTGGACATGCCCGCTCTGCGGAGTCGGCAAGGACCAGTTCGAGGAGATGTGATGCCGGACAACGCCTGCGGGCGCTTGCGCCTTGGACGCTGGCTGGCGCGCCTGGCGCGCCGATGCGTCCGTAGGCGCTACTTCAACCGCACGGTGGCCATGCGCGAAGACCCTGCCGCACGGGAGGGCCTAAGGGATATGATCGACTGGTGGGGGGATGCGCGGAACCTTGTCATGGTGGAGATCGGCTCGTACAGCGGGGAATCCGCCGAGATCTTCCTCGCCTCCGGGAAGGTCGCGAAGCTCTATTGCGTCGATCCCTGGCGGATGGACTACGATCCCAACGACGTGGCCGCGTTCACCGACATGGAGCGCATCGAGCGCATCTTCGACGATCGCTTCGCCGGCGAGACGCGCATGTTCAAGGTGAAGGGCACGATAGACGACATGGCCGCCAGGCTTGAGACGCATCCCGAAAAGGTGGACGTGGTGTATGTGGACGGCTGCCACACGTATGAAGCCGTCAGGCACGATCTGACAGTGGCGCTGTCCATGATCAGACCGCGTCTCTTCATCTGCGGCCATGACTACTCCGATGAGTGGGAGGGCGCCAAGCGTGCGGTGGAGGAGGTCGTGGGCGCGCCTGACGCGATATTCAGGGATACGTCCTGGGGAAAGCGCCTTGCATGAAGCTCTCCGTCGTCATTCCCGTGAACAATGGCGCTGGATGCCTGGGGCGGTGCCTGGAAAGCATCCTCGCTTCATCCGCCGCCGCCGACGGCAGCGTGGCGCTTGAGCTGCTGGTGGTCGACGATGCCAGCACGGACGCCACGCCCTGCGTCGTAGAACGCTTCCGGCAGCGCCTTCCCGGGGTCGTCGTCGTGCGCCATGAGGCGAATCTCGGGGTGGGTGAAGCACGCAATGCAGGCCTGCGCCGCGCGACAGGCGAATGGGTCGCCTGGGTCGATGCCGACGACGAGGTCGAGCCGGAATGGTTCAGCCGGATGACGCAGACCCTGCAGACCGGCGACCCAGACGTGCTTGCGTTCGACGCCACCGCCGTATGGGACGGCGGTGGCGGCCGGTATCCGGTCGTCTACGGCCGTTCCGCAGGCCTCGTGGACGCGCGCCGTTTCGCGCTCGACGTCATGGGCGCCAGCGTGGCGGGCGCCCGGCTCTGGAACCGCGTGTTCCGCCGCAGACTCATCGAGGGTTTGGAATTCGGCGGTCGGTCGTTCGAGGACTACCGTTTCCAGGTGGAGGCCCTGAAGCGCGCCAGGAGTGTGCTGTATCTGCCGGAAAGGCTCTACATATACCATCGCGGCGCCAATGGGCTGTCACAGTATGTCGAGCCGAAGCAATGCCTGGAGGCGCTGCTTGCGCTCGCGCGCGACGCAGATGCTGAACCGGATGCGGATTTCCATCGCGCACAGGTTCGCGGCGTGGCGATCATGGCGGCGGATTTCCTGCGGCATGCGGATCTGTCGGGTCTGCCGGACGCCGCATGCCTGCGGCGGTGGGTCCGCCGCGCATGGCCCATCCTCATGCGCGAGCCGGATGTCGGATGGCGGCTGAGAGCAAAGGCCTTTCTGGCAGGAATGGGGCTGTAGCATGGTGTTCTGGCTGAAGCGGATGTTCTTCTGGGTGGTGTTTCGGCTTGACCAGATGCTGCCGCCGTCGCTTGGCGTGCTCGTACGCAACCGCACGTGGCCATGGGGGCGTCCCGTGCTGGATGCCGTGGAGCTGCATGTGACCGACCATTGCAACATGAACTGCACGGGCTGCTCGCACTTCTCGCCGTTCTCGCCGAAGTGGTTCGCCGACATCCCGTCCACTCTTCGCGACCTCAAGGCGCTACGCGCCAGATTCCGCCGCATCCGCCATGTGAACCTGCTCGGTGGCGAGCCGCTGCTGCATCCGCGCTGCGGGGAGCTTGTAGCGGGCGTGCGCTCGGTGTGTCCGGATGCAGTGATAACGGTTGTGACGAACGGGCTCGCCCTGCGTCCGGCCCGGGACGGCACGGACGGTCCTTCCGCCGTGGCGGACGCGTTTCTTTCGGCATGCCGAGAGAACCGGGCGAGGGTGAAGTGGACTCTCTATCCGCCCATGCGTGCGTTCCGCCGCCAGGTGCAGGAAATGTTCCGCAAGGCTGGCGTAAGCCTGCGCATCGAGGAAGGGGACGAGTTCTGGGCGCGCCTGGTGCCGGAGGGGAACGTTGATGTGCGCAAGGCATTCCGCTTCTGCCGCCGCATGATGTACTGTCCGTACCTGCGCGACGGACGCCTCTATACCTGCGCGCAGGCCTACCATCTGAAGGATGTCGCCGCGAAGGCCGGCTTCACCGCGCCGCCCGCCGGCGGCATGGATGTCTACGACGATGCGCTCACGGGCCGCGAAATGCTGCGCCGGCTGATGTCGCCCTGCGCGGCCTGCGCGTACTGCGCCGATTCCGTGCGCCTGATGCGGTGGAGCCGTGGCGGCACGAATGCGGCGGAATGGATGAGACGCGATGGCTAGAACGCTCCATGTGGTGTCCAGCACCTCCGGCGACAGCGGCATGCATGCCGTGGCGCAGATGCTTGCCCGGCTTGACGGCGGAGATGTGCGCCTTTCATGCGGCGACATGTCCGGCTTCGACGAGGTATGGGTGCACGGGCTCTGGCTCCCGCGTCTATGGAAGGCGTGCGTGGAGTGCATTCGCGCGCGGCGGCGTGGACATGGCTCGCCCAGGCTCGTGAGGATGGTACACGGCGCCTTGAGCCCCGTGTATCTTGAATGCAGCGGGAAATGGAAGAAACGGATGGCCGCGCCCGTGGAGCGACTGCTTTTCCGCGCCTGCGACCGCGTTGCGGTCTCGGGTCCATGGGAGGAGGAATGGTGCAGGCGATGGGGCGTCGAGGGACCGTTCGAGACGGTGGACATAAAGCGGTTCTTCCGCCTGCCAGAAAGCGCTCCGCCATTCCTTCCGCCGTCGGACAGGCCGATGCATCTGCTGTACCTCGGCAGGAACCATCCGCTCAAGGGTCTGGACATCCTCAAGGCGGCGGTCGCGGATATGCCGGACTGCGAACTGAGGGTGGAGCATTCGGCGTTCGGAGAGGATAAGAACGCCATTCTGGACTGGTGCGACGTGCTTGTGCTGCCAAGCCTGAGCGAGAATTTCGGATTGGTCGCGGCCGAGGCGCTGGAGCATGGCAGGCGGGTCGTCGTCACGGACGGCGCCCCGGCCTGGGAAGGGCAGCCCGGCGTGGAGTATGTACGGGGATTCGTGGAAGGATCGCCCGCCAGACGGATCCATCTTCTCCGCGAGGCCGTCGGACGGGCTATCTCGCCGTGAGCTTGGAAAGCAGTTCAAGGTAGTCCTGGGCCTGGCGGTCGCGGCTGTGCACGCGGCCAATCCTTTCCAGGGCGTTGGCGCCGAGGCGTTCGCAGAGCGCGCGGTCTGACGCAAGCCGGCGCGCGCAATCTACGAGCGACCCGGCATCCTCAGGCTTCATGTCCAACCCGGCTTCGGCATCCAGCACGAGTTTTTTCGCATATCCGTCCACGCCCATGATCACGGGGCGGGCGCATCCGGCGGACTCGAATATCTTGGAAGGCATCACGGTGGTGAACAGTCCGCTGCGCCTGAGATGGACCAGGTTTGCGTCCGAGGAGGCGATCCAGGCGGGCATCTCGGACTTGGGCCTGCGCCCCGTGAATACCACGTTGACGAGGCCGCGGCGCCTCGCGTCGGATTCGAGCTGTTCGCGGCAGGCGCCATCGCCCACTATCGCGAACACTATCTCGGGCATGCCTGGTGCGCGCGTCTCGGCGGCGAGCATGGCGGCCGCGTCCAGCACCACCTCGAGTCCGCATGCCATGCCGACCGTGCCGACGTACGAGACGACGAACTTGCCCGAGAGACCGTGCCTGGACAGTAGATCCTCGTCCTTGGGGCGTGGAAAGAAGAGCGAGGGATCCGTTCCGTTCATGACGATGGATATCCTGTCGGCCGGAACGCCTTTTTCCACGAGGCGGTCGCGATAGCCCTCGCCCACGGTGACTATCCTGTCGCAGACCCGGTAGAGCGAACGTTCGATTCCCTCAAGCGCCCAGATGGCAGGCGACGGCACGCGTGCGCCTACTGCGGCCATGGACTCCGGCCAGATGTCGCGAATCTCCATCACGAGTGGAATGCGGCGGAGGCGTTTCACCCACACGCCGGCGTAGCCGCAGAATATCTGGGGCGAAGTGGCGATGGCCACATCGGGCCTTGGCAGGCGCAGGGTCCGCCAAAGCGCCGAGAAGAAGTATGAGACGAAATTGAACATGCGCCGCACGGCGCCACGATTGGCGGCGAGATAGGTCCATACCCGCACCACATCCACGCCATTGACGGTCTCCCTCGCGCACCAGCGGTTGCGGTAGCCTTTGTAGACGATTCCGTTCGGCACGTTCGGGGCGCATGTCACCACCGTGACGCTGTGCCCGGCGGCCACCCAGCGTTCAGCCAGCGCCGCCACGCGGGAAGCGGGGGCGTTGCCTTCTGGCGGATAGTAGTGCGAAAGGAAAAGTATGTTCATGGGTCGCGCATATTATACCATATCCGCGGCATCCCTGCGACCCATGCTGCCGTTTCGAAGGCAATCTGGACGCATCTGCATTTTTTGGTTCTTCCAAGTTTTTTGTGGAAGACGCGGCGCTACGCGCGACCACGAACCTCCTTGCCCAAAGGGCGGCAGATGGTGTATAATACCCGCGCGATGAGACCGATAGCCACAGACACGCACGACTTTCCTTCCTTGAGGAAGGAGGGTTGCATTTACGTGGACAAGACGATGTTCGTCCACCGTCTTGTCACGACCATTGGGGCCAAGCTCTTTTTTATCTCGCGTCCGCGCAGGTTCGGCAAGTCTCTCATGGTCTCGACCCTTAGGGCGCTCTTCTCCGCCCGGCGCGAGCTCTTCGAGGGGCTTGCCATCGACAAAATGGACTGGAAGTGGGAGAAATACCCGATCATCCACTTCGAGTTCAACGACCTCACGACCATGAGCGTGGAGGAATTCGAGAGGTCGCTCGCGTGGCATGTTGAACGCAAGCTCGCGCAAGCGGGCTACGCGTACAACAAGTCGCTTACGCCAGCGGACAATTTCGGTCTGGCGATTGACACGCTCGCCTGGCAAAAGGACGAGAACGGCAATGACGTCCACAAGGGCGTGGTGATCCTCGTCGACGAATATGACGCGCCCGTGGGGCATTGCCTGGACGACGTAGCCAAGGCCGAGGCCGTGCGCGAAAGGCTTTCCGTCGTCTATTCGCAGATGAAGAACCGTACCGGCGACATCCGCTTCCTCTTCATGACGGGTGTCTCGAAGTTCACGAAGCTCTCCGTGTTCTCGGCGCTGAACAACATCGTCGACATGTCCCAGGACAGGAACTACGCGACGATGTTCGGCTACACGGAGGACGAGCTTTCCGCGAACTTCGAGGAGCATCTGCGCGAGCATGCGGCGATCATGGGCAAGACCTACGAGGACTACCGCGCCGAGATGAAGCGGTGGTACAACGGATTCCGCTTTTCGCCCGATGACGAGACGACCGTCTATAATCCCATTTCCGTTGCCTACACGCTTGCCGCCAAGTCGAAGACGGGCTTCAAGGCGACATGGGTGACGACGGGGCGTCCGTCGATGCTGATGAACTACCTGAAACGCGAGGACATCCTTTCGATCGACTACGAAGAGATGTCTGGCGTTCCGGCGGCGGCCTTTGATGTCGCGGACCTCAGAAACCTCACCGCAACGGCCTTGCTCTTCCAGTCCGGCTACCTCACCGTAAAAGGATACGATGCAGATAGCGAGGACTTCACTCTGGGCGTCCCCGACGAGGAGGTGCGCAGAGACCTTGCCACGCTTATCGCCGGCGTCGCCGCAGGCGAGACTGACGTGTGGGCCGCGAATCTTGGCAAGACGTTGCTGCACGCGAACTGGTCCAAGTTCTTTGTCGGCATCAGATCGCTCTACGCGCATCTGCCCTACGGCCCGAAGGAGGACGAAGTGCAGGAGTTCTCCTACGGACGCATTCTCTATACGCTGCTTGCATCGCAGGGCGTGGAGGTCGTCACCGAAGACCGGCAGTCGAACGGACGCGCCGATGTCGTGGCGAAGCACAAGAAGGGCATCTACATCTTCGAGCTGAAGGTGGACGAGCCGGTGGACAAGGCCTTCGCGCAGATTCGCGAAAAGAAGTACGCCGAGCCTTACCTTGCCGACGACCGCCCGATCTGGCTCATTGGCCTTTCCTTTGACTCCAAGACGCGCCACCTCGCCGATTGCGCCGCCGAGCCGTACAGTGCTTCCCGATAGGCAACGGCTTGCGAATTTAAACCTAAAATCCTCGGTTGGAAGTCTCACGCGGAGGTGCAGAGAGGCGGAGGACGCAGAGAAAGCTCAAAATCCGACGGAAAAGAAAACCATGGCAAGAAAAATCTCGGAAAGCTCTTTCACCCAATTGATGAAAGCAAATACGTATCCAAGCAATAGAGATAACCTCTGCGAACTCTGCCTCTCCGCGCCTCTGCGTGAGATACAACATGGCGTGGAAAAACGAAATGAGGAATTTAGGTTAAAAATCTAAAAATCTAAAGGATCTAAAAAATTTTTCGCTAGGTCTATTGATTTCCGGCGGCGAATAGGGTATAATATCGCTCCAATTTTTGAAAGGCAGACCAGCAATGAAAGAAGGAATACATCCCAAGTACGGCGACGCCACGATCACGTGCGCGTGCGGCAACGTCATCCACACCCGCTCCACGAAGCCGGAGATGCAGGTGAACACGTGCTCTGCGTGCCACCCCTATTTCACGGGACAGAAGACAATGGTCGACACGGAGGGCCGTGTCGACATGTTCAGGAAGCGCTACGCGAAGTTTGCGAAGTAGATGCCGCCCGGCTGCCCGGCCGCGCCCTTTGCGCGGACGGGCCGATGGGGGCGAGTCCATGCGACACCTGGCCCTTGGCCGGGTGTTTTGTTTAGCGCGGTGGCTCCTGGAGGAAGCTTCGGTTTGCCCGCATCTCATATTGGAAGACGATGATTGACAAGGAACAGATCGCACGGGTGCTGGCCCGGCTGGCGCAGGTGGAGGCCGACATGGGCGACCCCGCCGTGCTGGCGGACGCGAAGCGCTACCGCGCCACTGTCCGCGAGCATACCGCGCTGCGCAAGTTGGAGGCCGCCGCGAAGGGCTACTTCAAGCTGTTGGACGACATTGAGGGCAACAAGGCGCTCGCCGAGGATCCCGAGCTGGGGGAGATGGCCCGCGAGGAGCTGGCCGCCCTGGAGGCGGCGGTTCCTGCCGCCGAGCGTGCCGTGATGGCCGGGCTTCTGCCGCCCGATCCGCTTGAAGGGCGTGCGGCGGTATTCGAGATCCGCCCCGGCACCGGAGGCGACGAGGCGGAGATATTCGCCGGCGACCTCTTCCGCATGTACTCGCGCTACTGCGAGGCGAAGGGGCTCAAGGTCGACGTGATGTCGTCCTCGCCAACTTCCCTCGATGGCTACAAGGAGATCATCTTCACCGTCTCGGGCGAGAACGCCTACGGGCGGTTCAGGTTCGAGTCCGGCGGGCATCGCGTGCAGCGCGTGCCGGTGACGGAGGCGCAGGGGCGCATCCATACGTCCGCAGCCACGGTGATCGTGTTCCCCGAGGCCGATGCCGAGGACGACGACTTCGACATCCCGGAGAAGGATCTGCGGATCGACATCTTCTGCGCCGGCGGACATGGCGGCCAGGGCGTCAACACGACCTATTCCGCCATAAGGATGACGCACCTGCCCACGGGGCTCGTGGCGCAGTGCCAGGACGAGCGCAGCCAGCAGCGCAACAAGGAGAAGTGCCTCGCCACGCTCAAGGCGCGCATCCTCGACCAGAAGCGCCGTGAGGAAGAGGCGCGCGCCGGCGCCAGCAGGCTCTCGCTGCGCGGATCGGGCGACCGCAGCGAACGCATCCGCACATACAACTTTCCGCAGAACAGGCTGACCGACCACCGCGTAGACCTTACGCTGTATTCTCTCGACCGCATCGTTGACGGCGATCTCGATCCGGTGCTGGACGCCCTGCGCGAGAAGGACGTCTCGGAGCGCGTCGCCGCCGCCCTGCCAGGCTAGGGCCGACGCACCAAAAATCATAAGCCTCCATAATGCACACTAGCGGCTTCTTCGTGCGCGATTTTTGGTGCGTCGGCAATGTTCAACAATCAACCACCAGTAATCAACCGCCAATTCTGAACGGTCATGGCGCGCCTTTTGCCTTGAGGAGTCCATGTAACGGCAAGGAATCGCGCGCGCCCGGTTCCTCCGTTCTGCATGGGGCCCCCACCCCATGCGTTTCGATTCTTCGCCGTTTCCCCGCTACGCCGCCCGCAGGGTGGCAGGCGTGAAAGCACAAGCCAGACTGTTGGAGATGCTGGAAATGCCGCATCGCATGACGAGAGGCCGCCTTTGCGTCCTCTCTCGCAACGCGAAGGGCGGTATGTTCTACCATCTGCAGTACCGCAAGAATACGAAGCTGTTCCAGAGATACATCCATCTAGGCGAGGTTACGGCGTACGAGGAATCGACAGAACAGTTCAGGCTGTTCATGTCTGTCGTGGACGCGGATAGCCCGCGCAGAGCGACACTGCGGCTCGATGCCGCAGCGGATGGAAGGAATCGGGCGCGGCATCAGCCGCGCCACGACCATTCGGAATTGACTGCTGGTTGTTGGCTGTTGGCTGTTGGACATTGCCGACGCAAAAAAAGGATTCCCGCTCCACCAGGAGGGGGAATCCTTTTTGATGCGTCGGTCCTACTGCCAGGCTAGATGCGGCTTGCCTAAGCGGATGGAATTTGCTATCATGTCACCGCGACGGGCGAACTATCCGCCGCACATGGAGAAAGGCTGTTTCGATGGCAACTGAAATCACGATGAAGGATCTGCTGCAGGCGACGATCGACGAGGGCGCGTCGGACCTGCACGTACGCGCGTTCATGCCGCCGGAGCTGCGCGTCCACGGCGAGCTTGTGCCGATTGCGGACGAGTCGTTCCAGGCCGAGGACACGGAGAAGCTCTGCCGCGAGCTGTGCACGCCGGAGCAGTTCGCCGAGGTCGAGAAGCACGGCGGCGCCGACTTCGCTGTCTCGCACGACGACGGCACGCGCTTCCGTGTGAGCGTGTTCAAGGAGCGCAACCGGTGGGGGTGCGTGCTCCGCATGATTCCATCCACGTTGCTGACGCTCGAGCAGATCGGCCTGCCGCCCACGGTGAAGGAGCTCCTCTTCAAGCCGCGCGGCCTCATCCTTGTGACGGGGCCCACGGGGTCCGGTAAGTCCACCACGCTCGCATCGATGATCGACGTCATCAACCAGGAGCGCGGCGTGCACATCATCACGATCGAGGACCCGATCGAATTCTACCACACATCCAAGAAGTCGCTCATCACCCAGCGCGAGGTCGGCGCCGACGTGCCCTCGTTCGCCGAGGCCATCCGCCGCGCGCTCCGCCAGGACCCGGACGTCATACTCGTGGGCGAAATGCGCGACCTCGAGACGATCTCCGCGGCGATCACCGCCGCCGAAACGGGCCACCTCGTGTTCGGCACGCTGCACACCACGGGCGCCGCCGAGACGATCGACCGCATTGTGGACTCCTTCCCGACGGACCAGCAGGAGCAGGTGCGCACGCAGCTTTCCGTGGGCCTGCAGGCAGTTATCTCGCAGATACTCCTGCCGCGCGCCGACAAGCCCGGGCGGATCGCGGCGTTCGAGATCATGCTCGCGACGCCATCCATCCGCAGCCGCATCCGCGACAACAAGACATTCCAGATCCGTTCCGACATCCAGACCGGCGCGAAGTTCGGCATGGTCACGCTCGACGCATGCCTCACGCAGCACTACCAGAACGGGCTGATATCCTACGACGAGCTGATCACCAAGTCGCAGGACCCGGACACCGTGGTCGCCAAGCTCAAGGAACAGATGGGACGGTAGGGCCATGTTCGATCCGCTACTCGACCTACTCAAGCAGAACGGCGTCCTGGACGACGAGCAGATTGCAGTCATCCTCGACGAGCAGAAGAACGACGGCGGCAAGCCGATCCGCCAGCTGGTCATAGACGGGGGTTACGTCACGGAGGACGACCTCCTGGGCATGATGGCGGCGTACCAGGGCTGCGAGGTGATTGACCTTGCGGCGATGGAGCTGGACGCGGACACCGTGAACGCCATACCCTCCTCCATAGCGCGCATGTACAACGTGCTGTGCGTGGCCGTGGACGACACGAGCGTCACCCTCGCCACGGCGAACCTCGTGGATCCGCGCGTCTCCGACGAGGTCGCCTTCGCGCTCAACAAGGAGGTGCGCTTCGTGATGGCGCGCGAGGCGGACGTCAACGCGCGCATATCGCAGCACTACGGCGATGCCTCGGATTCGGTGGCCGACATGCTGAAGTCGCTCGGCGAAGGGCTTGACGGCGACGAGTCGCTCAAGTCCGATCCGAACGACGTGGCGGCGCTCGAGGGTGCGGCCAACAACAACGCCATCGTGAAGTTCGTCAACATGATCCTCTACCAGGGCGTAGTGGACCGCGCGGCCGACATCCACATCGAGCCGTTCGAGAAGGACTTCAAGATCCGCTACCGGGTGGACGGCGCGCTCTACGAGGTGAAGGCGCCGGACGTGTCGATGGCGCCCGCGATCATATCGCGCGTGAAGATCATGGCGAACCTCAACATCGCCGAACGGCGCGTGCCGCAGGACGGGCGCATAGCGATCACAGTCGCGGGCCGACCCGTGGACCTGCGCGTGTCGTGCCTGCCCACCGCGCACGGCGAGTCCGTCGTCATGCGTATCCTCGACCAGAGCGCCACTTCGCTCGACCTTGAGAACGTGGGGCTCGCGGAGGATGTCTACGAGCAGCTGACGATGGACATCGAGAAGCCCAACGGCATCATCGTGGTGACGGGGCCCACGGGCTCGGGCAAGACGACCACGCTCTACTCCGTGCTGCGGCGCATCAACTCCATCGACTCGAAGCTTCTCACCGCCGAGGAACCTGTCGAATACGACGTGGACGGCATCGTGCAGGTGCCGATCAACCCGGATGTCGGCAACACCTTCCCCAAGGTGCTGCGCGCATTCCTGCGACAGGATCCGGACATAATGCTCATCGGCGAGATCCGCGACCTGGAGACCGCCGAGGTGGCCATCCAGGCCGCGCTGACAGGCCACCTTGTGTTCTCCACGCTGCACACCAACGACGCCGCCGGCGCCGTGATGCGCTTCGTGGACATGAACGTGGCGCCGTACATGGTGGCATCCACCCTCGAGGCCGTGCTTGGGCAGCGCCTGCTGCGCACCTGCTGCCGCGAGTGCAAGGAGGCGTACGAGCCCGACAACGAGACGCTCGAGCGCATCAACCTCACCCGCGACCAGATAGGCGGGCGCCCGTTCTACTTCGGCAGGGGCTGCAAGACATGCAACGGCACGGGGTACAAGGGACGCAAGGCCATCTTCGAGTATCTGCGCGTGACGAACCCCATACGCGAACTCATCAACTCGCGTTCGCCTACCCTGATCATCCGCGAGAAGGCGCGCGAGCTGGGGATGCGCACCATGCGCGAGGATGGCGTCAGGTCGATTCTCGACGGCTACACGACCGTGGACGAGGTCCTGCGCTACACGTGACGCCGTGTCCTATCTGACCTTCATCCTCTCCGCCTTCGTCGTCGGCGCGGCCCTTGGAATGTCTGGCTGCGTGCTGCAGAGCGTCCTGCGCAACCCGCTCGCCGAGCCGTACATCCTTGGGCTGGTGGGCGGCGGGTCGCTGTTCGTGGCGCTTTCCATCCACTTCGGCCTTACCGCCTTCTCCGCGCTCGTCCTGCCTGCGGCGTCGTTCTGCGGGTCGTGCTTCTCGCTCATTCTTGTATGCGGCGTGGCGACGCTTGCCGCGAGACGCCGCACGGAGGGCTCCTCGGCGGCGCGGATAAGGTCGTCCGGCACCACCGTCGTGCTGGCGGGGTTCGTCACGGGCGGCTTCACCTGTTCGCTCCAGATGCTCGTGCTGTCGTGCTCGGAGCCGGCGACGATGGCGAAGGTCACGCAATGGATGTTCGGCGACGTGCTGGACGTCCGCCCGACGTCGCTCGCGTTCGGTGCGCTGGCCGTAGGGGTGGCGCTCGCGGGTCTCATGCGCGTCGATTGCTACCTGAACGTGCTGGAGCTTGGCCGCGACGAGGCCGAGTGCCTGGGCGTGAATACGCGTCGGCTCAAGATCGTCGCGCTAGGGCTGGTGTCGCTCGCCACGGCCGTGGCGGTTGCGCTCGCCGGGCCGATCGGCTTCGTGGGCCTCGTGGTTCCCAACTTCGTCAATCGCTGCTTCGGCGGCCTCCATCGCAGGCGCATTCTCCTTTCGGCGTTGTTCGGCGGCATTGCGCTGGTGGTCGCCGCGCAGATCGGACGGCTGCTGCCGGGCAGCATATCGGCCGGCGTCGTGTGCTCGCTCGTGGGCGCGCCGTTGTTCCTCTTCCTTCTTGCGAGGGAGGTGCGGGCGTGAAGGTGTCGCTGGCGGGAAGGCTGCCGGACGGAGCGGGGATCGCGCGGAGCGCGGTCCGGGCGGCCGCGCAGTATTTCGCAGAAAGGTCCAGAAGGCGCGTAGGCGGCACGTGGCACGAGGTGGTGGTGCATCTCGTGGATGACGGCGGCTCTGACATGCTCCACCGCGCGATCATGGGCGTCGCCGGCGCCACCGACGTGATAACGCAGGCATACGAATCCATCCCGCCGGAGACGCCGGGCATACACGGCGAGCTCTTCGTCAACGTGGACCAGGCGCGCCGCGCCGCGCCGCGGCGGAAGGGGTGGTCGGTCGCGAAGGAGCTGTTGCTCTAGGTCGCCCACGGGATGGACCATCTTTCCGGGGCGGACGACCTGGACCCCGCCGGGCGCATGCGCATGCGCCGGCGCGAGCTGGCATGGGTGCGGGATTTCACGAGGCGGGATGGCGAATGCTGCCATTGCCGTGCCGCAGACGGCTGAATTTATGGTATAATGGACGACATGTCACAGGCAAAGCTTCTTGAGGTAAGCCATCTGCGCATAGCGTTTCGCAGGGATGGCAGGCAGGTGGTCCCGGTCCGGGACGTCTCCTTCAGCGTGCCCGAGCACGGGCGCGTGGCGCTGGTAGGGGAGTCTGGCTGCGGCAAGTCGCTTACGGCGCTGTCGCTTGCGGGGCTGCCGCCGATAGACCGCGCCGAGGTCGGCGGCAGCATCTCATTCACGCCGATCGAGGGTAGAAGTCCGCGCCTGGCGTACGTGTTCCAGAACCCAACGGAATCGCTCAACCCGGTGATGCGCGTGCGAGACCAGATCCGCGAGGCGCTGCCCGACGGCCTGTCGCGCCGCGCTGGCGACGATCGGATCGTGGAGCTGCTTGCACGCACCGGCCTCCCAGATCCGGTGCGGGCGGCATCGTCCTTCCCCTGCGAGCTTTCGGGCGGACAGCAGCAGCGCGCCATGATCGCGATGGCCCTTGCGGCCCAGCCGGATCTTCTGGTGGCGGACGAGCCTACCACCGCGCTCGACGTCACCACGCAGCGCGAGGTGCTGGATCTCATGGACTCCCTTGCCGCCGAGACCGGCATGGCAGTGCTGCTGATAACCCACAACCTCGGTCTTGTGGCGGGGCGCATGGATACGGTCAACGTGATGTATGCAGGCACGGTGGTGGAATCGGGCCCTGTGGTGGAGGTGCTGGCTGATCCGCGCCATCCCTACACGCAGGGGCTTCTGGCCGCGGTGCCGGCGCTGGATGCGCCACGCGATGCGCCGCTTGCGGACATTCCCGGAACCGTTCCGCCGCCGGACGCCTGGCCGCCAGGCTGCGCTTTCGCACCGCGCTGCAGCCTTGCCACGGACCGCTGCCGCAGCGAAATCCCCGCGGAGACGAGATGCGGAGCGCGGAGTCTTGCGTGCCTGCTGCGCCAGGTCTAGGCGAAGGTTGTGGGGCCCTTGCCCGGACCGAAGGGTGAAAGCTCGCGAAGACCGTGTATGACGGGCGGGAGCCTCTCCAGCACGAAATCGATCTCCTCGGCTGTGGTATAGCGCGAGAGCGAAAAGCGTACCGAGCCGTGCACGGCCGTGAAGGGCACCCCCATCGCGCGGATCACGTGCGAAGGGTCGAGCGAGCCCGACGCGCATGCGGAGCCGGTGGATATGCAGATGCCGATGTCCGAAAGGCGGTAGGCTATCGCCTCGCCCTCGATGTATTCAAAGCTGACGTTGAGCGTGTTGGGCAGCCTGTGCTCGCGGTCGCCGTTCACGCGCACGTTCGGACAGGCGGCGAGGATGCCGGCCTCGAGGCGGTCCCGCAACGGCGCAAGCGCGGCCGCCTCCTGCGCCATGCCGGCCTGTGCCAGCTCGCACGCCTTCGCGAATCCGACGATGTACGGCACGTTCTCCGTCCCTGCGCGGCGGCCGCCCTCCTGGTGTCCGCCGAGCATGAACGGCTTCAGCTTCGTGCCGCGGCGCACATAGAGCATGCCCACGCCCTTCGGAGCGTGGAACTTGTGTCCGGCGAGGGTCAGCATGTCCACAGGCACGCGCCTGACGTCGATGGGTATCTTGCCACCGGCCTGGACGGCGTCCGTATGCATTACCGCACCGCGCTCCTTCACGATCTGCGCGATGGCCTCGATTGGGAATATGGTACCGGTCTCGTTGTTGGCCCACATCGTCGAGACGATGGTGCCGGGGCCGTCGCCGATCGCTGCGCGAAGGCGTTCCAGATCGATCTGCCCGACGCCGTCCACCGGCAGTTCGATCTCCTCGTGCCCCATGGCCTTGAGGCGGCGCGCCGGCTGCAGCACGGCAGGATGCTCAACGGCGGTGGTGACGATCCGCGCACCACGGCCGATGAACTCGGCGGCGCCGCGGATGGCGGTGTTGTCGGCCTCGGTGGCGCAGGATGTGAAGAGTATCTCGTCCGGCTCGCAGTTTATGAAGGCGGCGGCTGTCTCCCTCGCGCGGGCGAGGTCCTTTGCGATGGCCCCGCCGAATGCGTGCATGGAGGACGGGTTGCCATACCGTTCGCGAAGGAACGGCAGCATCGCCTCCAGCACCTCGGGGGCGACGCGCGTGGTGGCGTTGTTGTCCAGATATATGGTCGGATTCATTTGCGACATTTCCCTTTGCGCGAGATTATACCATATTCGACCGTCTGGCGCATCAACCTTTCGCCGTCACATCATTGCTTCCCGCGGAACCCCAAATCATGTCAAGAGTGTGATTTGATGTATAGCCGATTTATGGTACAATACTCCCGTCTCCCTGGATAAAGGGGTACAAAGGAGATATCGGACAATGAATTCTCGCAATGGCAACATGGCTTTGCATGTGGCGGCGACGCTGATCGCAACCGCCGCGTGGATAACTGCGCAGGCGGCAGACGACAAGGCCGCCTGGATGATGCAGACCAATGCGCTGGAGAGGACGGTCTCCGCATCTGCCGGATTGCCGGCGGAAGTCAAGCGCGTGCTGGAAGGGGCAGAAGCGTCGGTGCGCTCGGCGGGATCGTCGCCGCAGGCGAAGGTCGGGTATGTGGACGGCCTTCCGAGGTTCATCGTCGATGGAGTCGCCAGGTATCCGTTCATTGACGTCTGCGGATGCTCTTCCACCGGCGGCTGCGCGGAGCGTACTGTGGACGAGTATGTGGAACACGCTACGAAGATTGTGGGTCCGCGCATCCTCCAGATGGGACTCGAGGACAAGGACTACATGCGCGAAGACGGCACCTTCGACTTCTCCATCCTCGACCGCAAGGCGAATCGTTCGATCGAGATCGTCCCCGACGCGCAGCTGATCGTCAACATCCGCTTCCGCTTCGAGAAGTGGGCGATGGCAAATCCCGACGAAGCCGTGGTCTATGGCGGCGCGGCGATCGATCCGACCAGCAAGGACGAATGGGCGGGCGCGCCCGTGAGGCCGTCGGCGGCGTCGGAGAAGTTCCGCGACGCGATGCTCCGCACGATCGATGCGATGGCGGAGCACGTGAAGAAGGCGTCCTGGGGCGACCATGTAGTGGGCGTTCGCCTCAACTATGGCGGTGCCACCGAATGGTTCACGTACTGTCCACTCTCCTACCCCGACATGGGCGTGGCCATGAACCGGGCGTTCCGCCGCTATCTCAAGGGGAAGTACGGTACCGACGAGGCGCTGCGCAAGGCGTGGCGCGACGGGGCGGTCACGCTCGAGACGGCGTCCGTCCCGCCGCCCGAGGTGCGCAATACGCGCAAGCTCCTCTACGATCCCGCCTTGAACCGCCGTTCGATCGACTATTTCATGTGCAGCTCCGAAGTGATGACGGATCTACTGCTGACGCTCGCGAAGCGCACGAAGAAGGTTCTGCCGGGGCGGCTTGTGGGGGTGTACTACGGCTATGTCTTCAATCCCTGGCCGCCGGAGAGTTCCAACTTCATCCTCGAGAAGGTACTCGCCTCACCCTACATCGATTTCTTCAGCAATCCGCCAGACTACGACCGGCAGGTGCGTCTGCCCGGCGGAGACTACGGCAGCAAGTCCATTCCCGCCTCCCACCATCGCCACGGCAAGATACACGTGATCGAGGACGACAGCCGGCTGCACTACATCACGAACTACACGAGGCCTGGATGGTGCACGCTATCGGCGCGCGACGACCGTTCGGTGCTTCTGCGCAACATCGCCAACACGCTCTTCGACAGGGGCGGATACCAGGTGTGCGATCCGAACGGCCGGCGCGGGGAGCGTCCGCACTCCTTCGACGATCCCAATACCCTTGCGGTGCAGCGCGAGGCGTTCGACACGATATCGAAGGTGACATCTCTCCCGGAGGATTCCGGAGCCGACATGGCGCTCGTCTCCAATCCGCGCGACAGGTTCTACATGGACATGGAGCTCAACAATCCCGCCCGTGGCACATGGGCGAACATCTTCGTGAGGGCGCCGCTCAACATGCGCCGCTCTGGCGCCGTGTTCGACGTCCTTTCGCTCGACGACCTGCTCGCGTCGAAGAAGAGCTACAGCCGCATCGTGTTCCTTGACGGCTTCTCCTTCTCCGCAGCCGAGCGCGATGCCGTAAAGCGCCTTTCAAGGGCGCACGGCGTTTCGACGCTATGGTTCACTGCGCCGGGATCGGTGTGCGAGGATGGCTTTTCGGACGATGCGATGCGCGATCTGGTGGGCATGGATCTTCGCGGCGCGGGCGCGGCGCCGCACGTGGAATGCGTCGACCTCGATGCCGTGCGTGTGAACGCATACGGCGGCGGTTGGAAGAAGAGTCTCGCCGACGGAGCTACGGCGTATTTCTTCCCGAAAGTGCCCAATTCCGCGGAAGCGTTCGCCGCAATCATGTCGATCATGGGCGAACACTGCTACACGCGCGCGGGGGCGTACGTGAGGCGTCATGGCGACTATCTCATGGTGCATGTGGGACGGGCCGGGGCCTGGCCTGTCGAGCTGCCCGCCGCCGAGAAGGGCAGATCCATCGAGGATCTAGCCACCGGCCGCCTGCTCGGACGCGGCGGAGCCGCGCTGGAGACGGACGGCTCCGCCACCTGGCTCATGCGCATCGTCGATCGTTGACTCGATGTTCCCCGCGTCTATACACCCTGAGATTTACACTTGCAACAACGGCAGGTGGGAGGGTATAATATCCAATCGCAGCGACATGGTGTTGTTGCCTAGTCTTCGGACTTGTCACAGAAGGCTAGAAATTTCAGTATTGGAGTGATGGTATGGTGAAGAGAAGTCTCGTGCTGCCGGCGGCGATGCTGTTGGCGGTCGTCTGCGTATCGGCGTCCGCAAAGACCACGGCATGGACCGGAGGAGGCGGAAGCACGGATTTCTCAACCGCAGACAACTGGGACAACGGCGCGCCCGCGCCCGGCGACATTGTGACGATATCCACAGCCTCGGTCAACCTGACGGGGAGTTTCGATTTGGGTTCAGCGGGGCTCACGATCGAAACTTCTGCCTATGTAACCAATTCAGTGGTGTTCTCCGGATCGGGCACATTGGTCAAGAGGGGAGCGAATGTCCTGGCCATCCAAGGTGGGAAATGGACGGGATTCTCCGGCAAGATACGCGTCGAAAACGGAACGTTCCAGGTTGATGTGGTGAGTTCGCACAACCATTTTGGTAGTGGTTCGTTCGAACTTGTGGCCACGGGAAAGCCGTCCACGAAAGGATATGCGTTGCTGTATCTCCCGAGGAATCCGACGTATATCGACGAACCTGTCAGCATCGTCGGCGAACTGGCGGAAGGGGAGTCCGTCATGGCGATATACTGCGGGAATCCCAGCGTGATGCAATCAATCTCGTCGGAGGTCGATTTCACTCTGACGGCCGGGTATGGGAATCTGACGATCAAGGGCGACGTGGTGGCACCTGGTAGGACGGTCACATGCGATGTCAAGAGTTATGGGTTGGGCGGCGATTACCACACGATCCGTTTTGAGGGCGAGGTGAATGCATCGATAAAAAAGGTAAACTACGGACGAATCACACTGGCCGGATTTTCGACGAATTCCAGCCACACGCTGACCATCGACACGAATATCGATTCGTCCAAATATGCCGTAAAGTTGAACCAGATCACGGGCTTCTGGGGTGGCGACGTGGTGGTGAAGGGCACGTCGTCTGTCCTCAGGGTCAGTGGCGCGAGATGCGATTCGCTGGCGCTTTCCGACGGGGCGAAGCTGAACATGGCCGAGGGACATCGGCTTTTGACGCGTTCCTTCTCGGTGGATGGAGTGTCGAAGGCTGCCGGCATCTATTCCGCCTCGAACTGCCCGGATGCGTTTGTGCAGTACGGATCGGTGGTGGTGCTTGGCGGCGAGAAACGCGATATTGCCTGCTGCGTATGGAAGGGCGGTGCTTCGGGATCGTGGACCGATTCCACGAAATGGAGCCCCAGGGTGCCGCAGCCTGGAGATGTGGCGCGGTTTACGAACAATGTCACCGTTACGGCGGCGTCGGCTATTGCGACGGAAGACGCCGTCGCGGGGAAAAGCGGCATCCTCTTCGATGTCGAGAATTTTACCGTCAATCTTGACGGTGAATTGACTGGCGCCGGGAAGCTTGTCGTAGCGGGCGATACGGTCGGACAGTTCGTCAAGAAGGGCCTTTGGCCGGATTTCTCCGGCGACATCGACATCTACAACGGTTTGTTCCAGGATGATCCGCCTTCTACGTCGACGGTCGGCGGCATCGGAACCGGCACGATCCGCATCTTCGCGAACTTGGCGACTCTGCCATACTTCGATGAACGCAGGTACAACACCACGATCTCGAATCGGGTTGAGGTCAAGGGGACAATTCCCATGACAAAGACCATCACCGTTGGAGACGTCACGACTTTCGCGGGCGCGTTTTCATCCGAGGTCGATTGCAAGCTTTCCTGCGGCTGGGGACAGATGCGGTTCAAAAACGGGTTTTCCGCCCCGGGTTGTACGGTCACGCTTTCCAGCGCGAACGGTTCCGCGCAAAGCGGTTTCGTCTTCGAAGCGAATTCCCCGCTCGACTGCTCGATCATCAAGGAAGGCTACAATCCTCTTTCGATAGCGGCGTTTGCGACGACCGCCGCCGCATCGGAGGCTACGCTCACCTTCAACGGCGGCACCAATACACTCTCGCAGACGAGCGTCTTCGGTGGACAGTCCGTGACGGTCGGCGCAAATGCCATGCTGAAGCTCATGAACGGCGCGACGCTGCCGGGGAAGGCTTCTCTTTCCGTGGCATCGGGCGGGAAGATGAACGTGGTCGCCAACCGTGCGGCGGTCAGCGCCTTCACGGTGGGGGGCACTGCGATGCGCGCGGGGATCTACGGCAGGGTACGTCTGCCGGACGTCATCGAAGGCGATGGCACGATCCGCGTCGGGACGCTGGGCTTCTGTGTCAATTTCAGGTAGCGCGGGCGGCAGGCGGCGGTACGCCGTCGGCATCCGCATCAAAAGGCGTATGCGATGAACTTCAGATGCAAGACAACGACGGCGGCGAATGCCTTTGCGCTTGCGGGCGCCATTTCCGTGTGCCTGCTTGCCGGTGGCGCGGAGAGGTCGTGGCCGTTCATCACCATCCGGCAGACCGGCGGACTCCTGAACCATCCGGAAGTCCTCGAGAAGCTCGTTGCGATAAACGGACGCCATCCCGGCTCGTGCGATGAAATCTGGCTGAACTTCCCATCCTGGAAATCGAGGGCGTACAACGAGCGCGAGCTGCCGAAGCTTGCAAGGCTTGCCGACATCCTCCGCGCGCACGGCATAAAGGTCGGATACCAGCAGGGTGTGGCGATAGGGCATCGTGGCGGCAAGTTCACCGATCCCGCGAAGGAAGGCTGGCCGTTCCCGGACGACGCCTGGGAGATCGGGCTCGATGGCGAGCGCATCCCTTTCCTCTGCCCGCGCTCGCCGGCCGCGTGGGAATGGCAGGAGTACTACACGAAGGCGGTCATCGACGCCGCAGGTGTCGAATCGTTCTGGCTTGACGACGACATGCGGATGGCCGAGTGGCGTCCGGACGGTTGCTTCTGCGAACGCTGCCTAAAGGCGTTCAACGCCGAGTTCGGACATTCTGTGGGTCGCAAGGAACTCGTCTCCCGGTTGAAGGAGGGCGATGGACCCGATACGATCCGTCGGGACTGGTTCAGGTTCTGCGAGCGTTCGCTCGCCATCTACTCCGCCGCGGTGCGCAGGGGGGCGGATGCCTCGCGTCCGGATTGCCGGCTCGGCATCCAGACCTGCCTTTCGCTCGAACTTTGCGCCGGAAGCGGATACGGCGAGATATTGAAATCCTTCTCGGGCACGAACGGCTGGACGGTGGGCATCCGGCCGGGCTCCGGCTGCTATACCGACTGGACCCCGCGCTACTGGTGCGGCAAGTGGTATGCCGTCGCGTTCGAATGTGAACGGCTCAGGCGTAGCGGCATCCCGGTGGAGAGCTTCGCGTACGAGATGGAGACATATCCGAGACTCGTGCTGAGAAAGTCGGCGGAGGCGATCCTCAAGGAGTGCGTCGGCGCGCTGGCCTCCGGCTGCGACGCCCTGACGCTCTACTTCTACGATCACAACACGCCCGAGCCGCTGGAGTACTACGACGAGTTCGCGCAATACGTCAGCGAATGGCGACCGTACATGGAGAAGCTTGCCGAAATAAGCCGCCGGACGAAGCTGGGCGGCGTTGCGATATACCGCGGGGAGAACGCGGAGGCCATGAAGGAGCACAACCTCGGCCACAAGCTCGTCTGCGAACTCGTCTGGATCGGCGTGCCGCTTACCGTCGCCGAGGCCGCGCCGGACGCATACATCATTGGGCGCGGCACCGAGGCGGAGATGACCGCCGCAGACCGCGCGAACGAGAAGTACCGCCGTGCTGTCAAGGACCGCAACCTGGGGCTTGAGCCATGTACGCAGCACAGGAAGGAGCTTCTCAATGCCCTCGACGCCGCAGCTCCGGACCGCATGTGCGTCAGAATAGACAAGACATGCCGCGTTGCGGCATTTCCGAGGATCGCGTCGGATGGAAGGACGCTCGCCGTCACTTTCATAAACGGCTCCGTTGGAAGGGAGGCCGGAGTGCGCGTGCGGATCAGGCGTCCGGCAGCAGGAAAGCTCGTGTGGCTGCATCCTACGGACCGCCCGACGGAAATCCAATCTGTTCCGGGGAAGGGGGACGAGATCCTTGTAACGCTTCCCGCGATGCCAGGATGGGACGTCGGCACGCTCCTTTTCTCCGGCGAAGGTCTCTGAGATCGCCCTATCGCGTTTTTTCGCAAGAGATCCGGTTTTACAACATGCCTATTGCCTCAATGAAAATGTTCAAATGCAAATTGCTCGCATCTGCGGCGATCTGTGTCCTTGCGGCGGCGGTTCTGCCCTGCGCCGGCGCGCCTGCGCCGGGGAACGGCGCTAAGGCGCTGTATGTCACCGTGGATCCGATGGACGAGACGACCATCTACAAGACGGGCATGACGAAGGAGAACCTTCGTGCGCTCGTCGTGAAGTACAGGAAGGCCGGGGTGCGCGGGCTCGTATGGCGCGTGCAGCACCTCGGTATCGCGGGATATCCCACGCGCGAACTCTCCACCATCGACGACTACCCGCCGAAGCTTCCCGACTGCCTGTGGGAACGCTGCAAGGACAGGAAGATAACTGCGCACAAGATCCCAACCTTCCGCAAGATGCTCGAGAACATGGACCCTCTCGCGGAGGCAGTGAAGGCGTGCCGCGAGGAGGGGCTTGAAATCTACTTCTTCGTGGATCTCTTCGACGAGATGTTCGGGAAGTTCCTGCTCGCCAATACGGATGTCCTCGTGACGGCGAAAGACGGCGCGAAATATCCCGGCCTCAGGGACTACTCCAACGAAAAGGCCGTGCGCCAGAAGCTGGATGCGATCGCCGAACTTTACAGGTATGCGCCCGACGGACTATACCTCTGCACCTCGTGCCATGCGCGCCACCTCGCCTTCCCCGAGCCAGACATGGCCTTCGGCACGCTGCCAGGCGCGAAATTCACCGAATTCCTCGCAAGGCTCAAGGCGGAGTGCCGTCCGCACGGCATAAAGCTCATGGTGGGTACCGCGCTCGGCGGCTCGCTCGACTTCAGTTCGCCGCATTTCAGCGAGCATGTGAAGTACAGGATCGAGCTGGAGTGGAAGCGCTGGATAGACGAGGGACTGGCCGATTCGCTGGTCCTCGGGGACTACGAGTGCCTTTGGAAGATGAACGGCCTCTGGCGCGCCAAGGGGGTCAAGTCCGTCGCGCCCGGGAGCTTCCCCGCCGACGTCTTCATCCCCGAATACGTCAGCTATGCGAAGGGACGCGTGCCTCTTCTCGTTTTTTCGGGGTGGATCACCGCGCGCCAGTGCCACGACCAGCTGCGCCAATGCGCCGATACCGTGCGCGACCTCGGGCTGGACGGCATCTTCGTACATGAATCGATGGCGCTCGAGGGGACGAGGGACTCTGACGCCATGCTGGGCGAGGCGCGATGCAGGATGGCCGGCGCACGCGACGTATGGGCGCAGTATGTGCCAGGTTTCAACAGCCTCGACGAGGAGCTCTACGTCAACGCGGTGCCGAATTCCGCGGCTGAGGAGTTCCTTCGCGCCAACGCGCCGTCGTTCAGCTGTCCGGACCACGACGTCGAGCGCGCGTACTGCTTCCGCTGGTGGACCTACCGCAAGCACGTCAAGAAGGCGAAGGACGGCAGCTGGATCGTATCGGAATTCCTGCCGCCTGTGCCCTGGGCGGGACCCGAGGGCACGATCAACTGCGCGAGCGGCCACCATCTGCGCGAAGGGCGCTGGCTCGGCGGCGGGGAGGTGGCGTACGGCTATCTTTCGTGGATGCTGGAGAAAGGCGGCGTCAGCGGGCCTGTCGCCTACTGCTGGTGGCCAGCGACATCGCTCTGCGGCTGGTTGGACGTCACTGGCGACGAGGCGGCGGCGCTCAGGCTCCTGCCACTTCTGGAAAGGAATTTCGAGGCGTGGGCGAAGGGCTGGACGCACAAGGGTTTCCGTTTCGGACGCGGCGACGACGGGCTCTACTCCATCACCGACGATCGCGAAGGCACCGAGATGTCGCTTTCCGGGAACGGGCGGCGTCCGCTCGTGAATTCGGCGATGTACGGCGAGGCGAAGTCGCTCGCTAGGCTGTGGAGTCTCGCGGGTGACACGGCAAGATCCGCCAGATGGAGCGCCGAGGCCGCGAAGATCGAATCCGCAGTGAAGACGCGCCTCTGGAACGTTGAGCGCGGCTTCTTCACGACGCTGCGGCCCGACGGCGCGCTTTCTCCAATCCGCGAGCTGCACGGCTACGCGCCGTGGTACTTCGGCATGCCGCTCAACGGACTCGAATCCGCCTGGAAGCGGCTTTCCGCGAAGGATGGCTTCAAGGCGAGGTTCGGCATGCCTTTCCCCGAGACGTCTTCGCCCGGCTTCGCGCTGCGGCGCGATGGTCACGAATGCCAGTGGAACGGGCCTAGCTGGCCGTATGCCACGTCAATCGCCCTGACCGCGCTCGAGCGCCATCTGCATGGCGGGGGGAAGCATGGCGTTGGACGCGACGTGTTCGCCGGTCTGCTCGTCCAGTACGCGAAGCAGCATGCGATGCGGACGTTCCAGTCCCGGTCGCTGCCATGGATAGAGTCCGTACCCTGGATCGACGAGAACCTCGACCCCGATACCGGCGAATGGTTGGCGCGCTCGATCATACTCGCCACGCCGAAGATGCGCGCGAGGTTCCCGAAGGAGCGCGGCAGGGACTACAACCATTCGACCTTCTGCGATCTCGTGATAACCGGCATGGCAGGCTTCGTGCCGGGCGGGAAGGATGATTTCATGGTCAATCCTCTCTGTCCGGCGTCCTGGACGCATTTCGAATTGGAGCGCCTGCGCTACCGCGGCCGCCGCATCGACATTCTATGGAACAAGGCGTACGGTGGTCTTCGGGTACTTGTCGACGGCAGGCTTGCCGCATCGCGCAAGGATCTGGGCCCCTTGAAAGTTTCGTTGCAAGTCTCCAGTGAGGTTGTCCGTAGATGAATTCAATGGTCTTGATGATGGCGGCGGTCTTGTCGCTGAACGGAGATTGGCAGCTGAAGGGATGGCCTACGCCCGATCGCGGAAGCGTGCGGATCCTCGACGACGTCCCGTCTGAAACGGTCTCAATCCCCGCGAAAGTGCCGGGATGCTATGAACTGGACCTCTGCGCCGCAGGAATGCTACCGGATCTTTTCTACGCTAACAACCAGTATGCCGCCAGAAAGTACGAGGGGCACCAGTGGCTGTATTCGCGCAAGTTCACGCTGGGCAAGGTGCCCAAGGACGAAAAGGCTTTCATGGAGTTCGACGGGCTTGACACGCTTTGCGACATCTTTCTCAATGGACAGAAGATCGGCGAGGCGGCGGACATGTTCATCCCGCATGCGTTCGACGTCACGAAGGTCGTCCGCGAAGGAGAGAACGAGATCGCGGTGCTCTTCCGTTCGCCGGTGGTGGAATCGCAGTTCAGCGAAATCGCTCCGATCGGCAACGCAGGATCCACGTCGGAACTGGAAGCGTTCCGCAAGCCCGCGCACATGATCGGGTGGGATATCCTGCCGCGTTTCATTTCGGCAGGCATCTTTCGCGATGTCCGCATCGCCATGCGCAAGCCGGAGCGTATACGCGATTTCTATTGTGCGTTGACGGACTTCGACCCCGAGAAACGCTCTGCGCGGTATCTGCTGGATCTTAGGCTGGAAGGGCCGTTCCGCCGCCTCGACAATTCCGAGATCGAGGTGACGGTGTCCCGCAAAGGTAGGATTGCCGCCAGCCGACGCGCGAAGGTCCTGCATTGGACGCCGCGCCTCAGATTCGGAATCAGCAACGCGGAGCTCTGGTGGCCGCTCGGATTCGGCGGACCTGCGCTCTATGACGTGAAGGTTGAATGGAAGGACTGCGCCACAGGGGCGCTGCTCGCCGACAAGTCGTTCCGCCTGGGCGTCAAGAAGGTGGATTTCGTGCTGTCCGACTACGATATCGCCTCTGGTAGGCCGGGCGAGATGAAATTCATCGTCAATGGGAAGCCGTGCTTCATTCGTGGCACGAGCTGGACGCCTACGGACGCCCTGCACTGCCGCGACAAGGATCGCATCGTCCCCACCCTTGAACTTGTACGCGAGGCCAACTGCAACATGGTCCGCGTCTGGGGCGGCGGACTGTACGAGCCGGAACCGTTCTGGGACTGGTGCGACGAGAACGGCGTGATGGTGTGGCAGGACTTCTGCTTCGCCTGCACGCAATATCCCCAGAACGACATCGCCTTCCGGGAAATGGTCCGCAAGGAGACAATTGCCGTGGTGAAGCGCCTGCGTAACCACGCTTCGCTTGCGCTTTGGTGCGGCAACAACGAGAACGATTCCGTGTTCACCCACGGGCCGTGGCGCAAATACGGCGCCGACCCCAACGACGACGTCTTCTCGCGGCGCCTTCTGCCTGAGGTGCTGCGCGAGTTCGATCCTGTCCATCCATATCTGCCAAGTTCGCCGTATGTCGATTCGGACGTGATGGCGGGCCGGTCGCGGTCTGTCGAGGGGCATTACTACCGCCGCTGGTGGAAAGGGGAGCTCATAACGGCCTCGCACGAGAAGTTCTACAGCGAGATTGGCTGCCATGGCTGTCCGTCCGCCGCCTCCATCCGCGAGATGTTCTCTCCCGACTGCCACGAGCCGTTCGTCAGCCCCAAGGAGAAGAACGTCATGTGGAAGGTGCGCTACAACCCGTACGTCCCGGGCAGATACTCTTCCAACGAGCTTGAACCCGGCGAGCCGCCGGAAGGGGTGTTCGACTTCAACGACCAGTGGGTCAAGCGCGGCGTGTGCGTGTTCGAGAACTCCCTCGCCCGCAGCAGGTTCGTCGCCTGCCGCAACCACCGCATGATCCTTCAGATGCACATGCTGTTCGGCGATATCGAGACGGATCTTGAAGGTTTCGCGCTGGAGAGCCAGTGCGCGCAGGCGGAGGGCATGAAATTCATAGTCGAACACTGTCGCGCGCGCAAGTTCGAGGGCAAGACCGGCATGACGTGGTGGAACATGCGCGACGGTTGGCCGATCATATCGGACGCGGTGGTGGACTACTATGGCCGCCGCAAGCTCGCCTACGAGTACATAAAGCGCGCGCAGCAGGATGTCCTTGTGATGGTGGACGAAAACGGCGACGTGCTGGCCGTGAACGATCTTCTCCGGCCTGTCAAGGGACATGCCGTGTTGAAAGACGCCGAGACAGGCAAGACGTTCTTCGACGGCGACTTCTCATGCGGCGAGAACGCAGTCGCCAAGATCGGCGAAGTACGGCCTGTCGGCCAGGGCGTCATCAAGATCGCATACGATGTTGAAGGCAGGACTTTCCGCAGCCACTACCTTTACGGCGGCCCTACGTGCAAGTACGTTGGCGAGAAGAAGATCAAGTTTGCCGACTATCGCCGCTGGACGGGGCTGTGAAGAGGGATCTTCCGGGAATGTTACGGTTGCCTCTCACCATTTCTGTGGTATAATGTCCGCCATGCAAAACAAGTTTAAGCGCAGCAAGTTCCTGCGGTTTTGCGCCGCGTGCGTAGTATTGGCGAGTCTTGCTGTCTCGGCGGCGGGGCTTTCCCCTGAGGAATTTCGTTCGCCGCCGCCGAAGGCGAGGCTGCACACGTGGTGGCACTGGATGAACGGCAACGTCACCAAGGAGGGTATCACCGCCGACCTGGAGGCGATGGCGCGCGTCGGGATTGGCGGGGTACAGATTTTCGATGCGGGACTGGCCCTGCCGAAAGGCCCGGTGGAGTTTGCGACAGATGACTGGTACGACTGCCTCGCCCACGCCGATCGCGAGGCGAAGCGACTCGGACTTGAGCTCTGCATAGCCAACTGCAGCGGCTGGACAAGTTCGGCAGGCCCGTGGATCACGCCCGAGCTGGCGATGAAATTCGTCACCAACACGACTGTGCGCGTGAAGGGCGGAGAGCGGTTCGATGGTGCGTTGCCGCTACCAGAGCAGACAAATGGCTTCTACGAGGACATTGCCGTCCTTGCGTTTCCCACGCCGAGAGTGCAGGCCAAGTGGCCGGACTTCGACTGGCAGGTGTTCCGCACGCGCGGGGCGGAGAATGCGCCAGTCAAGCCGCAGCGCCTGACAGGGAAAGAACTGCCATCGGACTCGTGCGTGGTGAAGAACGATATCATCGACCTCACGAGCGATGTCAAGGATGGGCGCCTTGCATGGATCGCTCCATCGTCCCATGATTCCTGGACCGTGCTTCGCATCGGCTATATGTGCAACGGACGCAAAAACCGCAGCGCATCCCAGGCCGGTCTCGGACTGGAGTGCGACAAGCTGGATGCGCATGCGCTGGACGTACATTTTGACGCTTACGTCGGCGAGGTGCTGAAACGTCTCGGGAAGGGCTGTGCGCTCAACAACGTACTTCTCGACAGCTACGAGGTGCACGGACAGAACTGGACGCGCGGGTTCGAGAAGACGTTCGCCGACAGAATGGGATACTCCATCTCCGGCTATCTGCCCGTGCTGGCGGGCTACCCCGTGGGAAACGCCGCCGAGACGGAACGCTTCCTCAAGGATTTTCGACTTGTCATCTCCGAGCAGTTCGTAAGGAACTACGCCGCCCAGCTTCAGAAGCGCTGCCACGAGAACGGGCTGATCTTTTCCTGCGAACCGTACGGCAACGGCCCGTTCGACAATCTTGAGTATGGTCGTTTCTGCGACATCCCGATGGCCGAGTTCTGGCAACCGCTCACGAACGGCTGCAACTTTGCGGCGCTGGCGCGGGAACCGCATCGAACGTACATGGAGACACGGTGGGGTAATCGTACGCTCGGCAACGCAAAGGCGGTTTCCGCCATTGCGCACGTCTGGGGCAAGCGAATCGTCGGCGCGGAGGCCTTCACAGCCTACCCAACAAGGGATTCCGGCCGTTGGCTGCAGGGACCGTTCGAGCTGAAACTGCAGTGCGACAGGATATTTGCCGACGGTGTCAACCGTATGATACTGCATCGTTTCGTGCATCAGCCGTGGACGGTTCCCGCACGCTGTCCCGGAATGACGATGGCGGCCTACGGCGGGCATTTTGACCGTACCCAGACATGGTGGGAACATGGCGCCAGGGAATTCTTCACCTACGTCGCCCGTGCACAGCATCTGTTGCAGCAGGGAAGGTTCGTCGCCGATGTGCTGCTCTGCACTTCCGGCGAGGCGCCAGACTACGGGACCGACGGCGAGATTCCACGTGGCTACGACGGGGACCGTTGCCATCCGAGCGCGATTGCCGAGTGCAGGGTGGATGGGGGGAGCGTTGTCGTGCCTGGCGGCGTGCGCTATCGCGTGGTCGGAACGCCTCCGCGCGCTTCGCTTCGTCCCGAGGTGAACGCCGTGCTCGACCGCATCGAGAGAGCCGGGGCCATCGTGGTGGAATATGGCCATGTGGCGACCGCGCTCAAGAGGATGGGATGCAGGCCAGATTTCGAATGTGACGACAATGATGTCACATGGATGCATCGTCGTATCGGCGAAGACGACCTGTACTTCGTCGCGATTCCGAACGAGATCGCGAAGAAGGTCAGATGTACGTTTCGAGTCCATGGAAAGATACCTGAGCTGTGGGATCCCGTGTCCGGCTCTGTCCGGGTTGTTGACGCGGCAGACTTCAGGACAACTGCGGATGGCTGCACGGAACTTACGCTCGACTGCCCACCTGTCCATTCGGTTTTTGTCGTGTTCCGGCCCCAGCGCAAGGGGACTGTCCCCAAGACGCAAAAGGCACAAGGGTCTGTCCCCATGACGATACCAGTTGTCGGAACATGGGATGTGGCCTTTCGCGAACCTATGGCCATGAGCGATGTCGCGACGGCAAGGTTTGCGAATCTTGGGTCGTGGACAAAAAGCGACAATCCGGATATTCGTTATTTCTCCGGTACTGCAAGCTATTGCATGAAGTTCTCCCTTGCGGCGAATGGGGGCGGTCCCCAGAAGAAACGGGTTTGTCTCGATCTTGGGACGGTCAAGAACATCGCGGAGGTCACGATCAACGGCAGGAAGTATCCGGCGTTGTGGAAGCCGCCGTTCAAGGTAGACATAACCGACGCCCTGCCAGCTGGCTGGGAGCGTTTGTCGGATGTGCCGATGGAGATCGAGGTCAAGGTGACGAACTACTGGCCAAATCGTCTCATTGGCGATGCTCGTCTTCCGGACGACTGCGAATGGGACGATGGAAAGAAAAGCCGTGGCTATCCGCTCGTCAAACGCTGGCCTGGCTGGTTCAAGGAAGGCAAGCCTTCGCCGACAGGGCGCCATGCTTTCACGACATGTCGCCTCTGGACGGCGGACGAGCAGCTGTACGAATCTGGTCTGCTAGGCCCGGTGAGTGTCAGCGTAATCGAGTGACAGATGCGGCTTGCTTTCAGTCCGGCTTTTTGCGATAATCTTCCGCATGGGCAGTGAAGAACGGTCAAATCGGGAATGCGACGGTCTGCGGCTTTTCCTGGCCAGCGGGTTCGGGCTGGGGCTTGCGCCGCTGGTGCCGGGGTCCTTTGGCGCGCTTGTCGGTCTCGGATGGCATTATCTTGCGCTGTTGCTCGGCTGGAGCGATATGGCCACGCGGCTGTGGTGCCTGTGGGGGGTGCTCCTGTTCTCGGCGATCCACTACTGGCTTACGCCGTGGGCGCAGGCGAAGTGGCATGATGCCGATCCTCGGCATTTCGTCCTGGACGAGATAGTGGGCTATCTGTGCGTGCCGCTGTTCTGCCTGCCCATGACGGCGTGGTGGCATCCGCTGGCTGGGTTCGTGATCTTCCGCATCCTGGATGCGATCAAGCTGCCTGGCGCACGCTACATAGACCGCAACATCCACACGGCATCGGGGGTGCTGTTCGACGATGTCGTCTCCGCCGCATACAGCGCGGCCGTTCTTTCCGCCGCTATCTGGTGGCTGGCCTAGCCCCGCAACTTCGAAAGCTCCAGGTTTGCCGCCTGTTGGGTATTGTGCTATAATACAGGTCATCCGCCGGTCTCCATCGGGAGCGGCGGAGAGCTTCAAAACGACAAAGAAAGGCGATCGGGCATATCATGACACAGTATCCGAAATCCGTACATAGGCTTGGCGAGACGACCGTCTCGATGGTCCGCGGCGAAGACGAGGACTTCCTCAAGGTGGAAGGCCCCAATCCCGGCTTTGCGGGGACATGCGCGGCCGGCGAGGGATTCTTCCCGCTGGACCACGCCAACACCGCGCTCCTGCGCAGGCTGTTCCCGTTCTGCGCGCCGAAGCCGGTCCTTACATCCGTCCGCACCGTCGGCGTGGGCGACAGGCTCGGCCTTGCGACGCCCGGACATCTGCGCGTCTTCGAGAAGTACGACGCCATCCCCGTTCTGGCGCAGCAGTCCATCCGCGAGCTCACCCTCACGAACCGCACCTTCGGCGACGTGCTGGACTGCGCCACGCGGGCCGTATTCCGCGAGGACTTCCAGAAGGGATACGGGGCGGACGGTGACCATCTCAAGACCGACGCCGAGGTTGAATACGCGCTTGGTGAAGGCTATACGATGCTCACGCTCGACTGCTCCGAGCACATCCGCAACGACGTGCTGGGCATGACGGCCGCGCAGGTGGACGCGGAATATGCGCCAGACGCCGAGCTGGAGTCGATCTATCTCGGCAGGACGTTCTCCGTAGAGGGCCAGGACGTCGCGTTCGGCGCCGAGGAGTTCAAGCGCACGTGCCTCATCTACTGCAAGGCGATAGACCATGCGGTGGGCATCTACAAGCGGCATGTCGAAGGCCGTCCCGTGGACTTCGAGGTGTCGATCGACGAGACCATGACGCCCACGACGCCCGTGCAGCACTACTTCGTTGCCAACGAGCTCACGCGCCGTGGCGTGAAGATCGCGACCGTGGCGCCGCGCTTCTGCGGCGAATTCCAGAAGGGCATCGACTACATGGGCGACCTCGCGCAGTTCGAGCGCGAGATGGCAGTGCATGCCGCCATAGCGCGGAAGTTCGGATACAAGCTTTCGATCCATTCCGGGTCCGACAAGTTCTCCACATTCCCGATCATAGGCCGGCTCACCAACGGAAACTTCCATGTGAAGACGGCGGGCACGAACTGGCTCGAGGCGATGCGCGTCGTGGCGATGTGCGATCCAGCGCTCTATCGCGAGATCCACGCCTACGCGCTCGAGACGGCCTTCGCTGAAGCGCGCAAGTACTACCATGTCACGACCGATCTCGGGAAGATTCCCGCGCTCGATTCGCTGCGCGACGATGAGCTGGAGGGCCTCTTCGAGCAGAACGACGCCCGCCAGCTGATCCACATCACCTACGGCCTCATCCTCACGGTGAAGGATGCGGACGGGTCGTTCCGCTTCCGCGACAGGCTCTTCCGCCTCTGGCGCGCGCACGACGAAGAGTACGCCTGCCGCCTTGAAAAGCACATCGGCCGCCATCTCGAGCTTCTCTACAGCGGTTTCTCGAAGTAGACGGCATGGAGGCGGAGTACAGGACAGGATGCGTCGAGGAGACGTGGGCGGTTGCGCGGCAGTTCGCCGCGGAGCTGGAGCCGGGCGACATCGTCGCGCTGGAGGGTGATCTGGGGGCGGGAAAGACGACGTTCGTGCAGGGGCTCGCCGCCGCGCTCGGTTCGCCGTGCGCCGTCACAAGCCCCACGTTCTGTCTGGCGGCCGAACACCGTACCGACCGCATGCTCCTCGTGCATCTCGACCTCTACCGCCTGCATGGCCCTGACGACGTTCTGGACCTCGGCTGGGAAGACTATCTCGCGCGCGGGGCGGCGCTCTGTGTGGAATGGCCCGACCGCGCCGGTGATCTCATCCCTCAGGATGCATGGCACGTGGGGCTTGCCCAGGGTGATGCCGAAGACGCGCGCGTCATCAGCTTCAGAAAGGGGATTCCTGCATGACGCCTCGTCGCATCATCGTCATCGCCGGCGCTGGAAGCTATCCTAGGCTTGTCGTGGAGGGTGCGAAGGCGGCCGGCGTGGAGACCGTCGACGTGTTGGCATTGCGCGGCTCGACGGACCGTGCCACCGTGCGTGCGGGCGACCATGTCTATTTCAAGGGGATAGGTTGCGCGCTTTCGGGTGTGAGGTGGGTGGCTGAGAACGGATACGAGGGCGCGATCCTCGCCGGGCAGGTCAATCCGCTGTCGCTTTTCCGCACACGATTCGACGCCGACACCCGCCAGCTGCTGTCGGAACTGCCCGTCAAGTGCGCGCATACCGTATACGGACGGCTTGTGGAGGAGTTCGAGAAGCTCGGTGTAGCCATCCTGCCCGCATCCTCCTACATGGATGGACATCTTCCAGGCGCCGGCACGCTGACGGCCCGTGCGCCGGATGAGCGCGAACTGTCCGACGCCAGGCATGGCGCCGCCGTGGTGCGCGACATGGGCCGGCACGATGTCGGGCAGACGGTGCTTGTGAAGGAAGGCATGGTGCTGGCGGTCGAGGCGTTCGAGGGAACCAACGCCGCCATCCGCCGCGGCGGCAAGCTTGGCGGCAGGGGAGCGGTGCTCGTGAAAGGTGCGCGCGAGGGGCATGACATGCGCTTCGACATCCCAGTCGTAGGCCTGAAGACTATAAAGACCATGAAGAAGGCCGGGACCACGGCGCTTGCCTTCCAGGCCGGCAGGCTCATCCTGCTCGATCGCGACGAGGTGATCCGCTTTGCGGACAGATGCGGCATCGCGATCTTCGGCATGGCCACCGACCTGCCGCCGGCGCCGACTCGTCCATGAATGCATGATGGCGGAGGTCTGGGCTTGAACGGCATTTCGCTCTACCTGCACACAGTGCGGCATCTGAGGCCCATCCAGGTATGGAACCGGCTCTGGCGGCAGCGCTGGCGGATCTGGCCATGGAAGGGAAGGGGCTGGCGGCCGTCCTCCGCCGTACGGGAGGCCGCCGGACCGGTCCGCCGCCAATGGCCGCGATGCGGCGTCGTATGGGATGGCGCGTCAACCTTCACCTTCCTCAACGAGACACGCCGCATCGATGCGCCGGCGCATTGGGACGATCCGGGATGCGGACGCCTCTGGCGCTACAACCTGCATTACTTCGACTGTCTACGCCAGGAGCCTCGACCGCCTGCGGCGGCCACAGAAGGTCTCGTGCTGCGCTGGATCAATGAGAATCCAGCAGGACGCGGCAGCGGCTGGGAACCGTACCCTGTGTCGCTGCGCATCGTAAACTGGGTTAAGTGGCTGCTTGGAGACGAAGTTTCCGCATGCCGGGATGCCGGAACGCGCGAACGAGTCGTGCAGTCGCTTGCCATGCAGGCCGCAGGCCTTGCCCGGCGCCTGGAATACCACCTGCTGGCGAACCACCTGCTCGCAAACGCGAAGGCGCTTGTCTTTGCCGGCGTTTTCCTCGAAGGGACGGCGGCGGCGCGCTGGTACCGTACGGGCATGGACATATACCGCCGCGAACTGCCTGTGCAGATACTTTCCGACGGCATCCATTTCGAACTGAGCGCGATGTACCATTCCATCATTCTCGAAGACCTGCTAGACGTCGTCAATCTACTGGAAGGGACATCGCCGGATCCCGCACGGTGCGAGGACGCGGCGTTTCTCAGGGGATGCGCCGCGCGGATGCTGCACGGCCTGGAAACGCTTACGGGACCGGATGGACGCATAGCGATGTTCAATGATGCCGCCCATGGTATCGCCCTTGCGCCTTCTTCGCTTGAGTCTTACGCCCGCCGGCTTGGCGTGGCGGCCGATCCGGCGCGGAGGGATGGCCCGGATTCCGGATACGTGCGACTGGGCAGGGACGGCTGGACGCTCATCGTGAAATGCGGCCAGATTGGTCCAGACTTCCAGCCCGGCCATGCGCATGCGGATTCGCTCACCTTCGAACTGTGGCGCGAAGGCAGGAAGGTCGTATCCGATACCGGCACCGACCGCTATGCGGTCGACGGCCAGCGCCTCTACCAGCGCGGCACGTCCGCCCACAACACGGTGAGCGTGGACGGTTTCGACTCCAGCGAGGTATGGGGCGGACATCGCGTGGCGCGCCGGGCCACGCCGCTTTCCGTGGAGGTGGACGTTGCCGCCTGCCGGGTGACTGCGGCAGTCCGCGACCGCCGCGGGTTCACCCATCGGCGCACGCTGGAGCTTACGGCGAAGGGACTGCACGGCATCGACGAGATCGGCGGCGCCGGCTGCCACAAGGTGGCGGCGCGCTTCCACATGACGCGGTGTGCGATGGTGTCGCTTGTGGCGGCGGACGGACTTTCGCCCCACAGCGAGGATTGCCTGCTGGCATGCGAATTTGGTAAACTATGCGACGGCACCTGCGAGGTGCTTGAACGGACCGGCGACCTGCCGGTGAAACTGGAATGGGACATCGTGCATGAAACAGATTCTGCAAAGCTTTAGGACTGGCGAGATGTGGCTGGCCGACGTACCCGCGCCGCTCTGCCGGACGCGGGGCGCGGTGGTTCGCACCTGCGCGAGCTTCGTCAGCGCAGGCACCGAGCGCATGCTGGCGGAGTTCGCCAGGAAGGGGCTTGTGGGCAAGGCGCTGCAGATGCCGGACCAGGTGAGGAAGGTCCTCCGCAAGATCAAGACGGAAGGTCTCCTTTCGACGCTTGAAAAGGTGCAGGCGAAGCTGGACCAGCCCATTCCGCTGGGTTACTCCTGCGCCGGGATTGTGGCTGAGGCGGGAAGGGAGAGCGGCCTGCAGGCGGGCGACAGGGTCGCGTGCGGCGGCGCCGGGTTTGCGAACCACGCCGAATTCGACTACGTGCCGCGGAATCTCGCTGTGAAGATCCCGGACGGCGTGGGTTTCGAGGATGCGAGCTGCGCGACGGTGGGTGCGATCGCCATGCAGGGCGTGCGCCAATGCGATGTACGCCTGGGCGAGACGGTCGCCGTGATAGGGCTAGGCCTCATGGGCATCCTGGCGGTGCAGATGCTGAAGGCCGCAGGATGCCGCGTGATCGGCTTCGATCCGGCAGCGGACCGATGCGCCCTCGCCGCCGAACTCGGATGCGACAGCACCGTGACCGGGGACCTCGTTCCGGCGGCGGCGGCATTTTCCGGCGGACAGGGCGTGGATGCGGTGCTGATCACGGCGGCCACGCATTCCGATGAACCCGTGACAGTGGCCGCGGAGATATGCCGCCGCAAGGGACGCGTGGTAGCCACGGGGCTTGTAGGCATGAACCTCCCCCGGGACCAGTACTACAAGAAGGAGATCGACTTCCGCCTCAGCTGTTCGTACGGCCCCGGCCGCTACGATCCTGTCTACGAAGAGCAGGGCGTGGACTATCCGTTCGGATACGTCCGCTGGACGGAGCAGCGCAACATGGCGGCGTTCCTCCAGCTGGTCGCGGAGGGCAAGGTTACGCCGTCGCGCCTGGTGACCCACCGCTTCAAGTTCGACGACGCCCTTGCCGCCTACGAGCTTCTGCTGAAGCGCACCGAGCCCTACCTCGGCATCGTGCTGGAATATCCGCAGGATCCGTCCGGAGAGGGTGCCGGCATCGGAAGAAGGATCGACTTCGACCGGAAGGATGGGAGGCCCGTGCCGCCTCCCGCAAGGACGGACAAGGTGGGCGTGTCGTTCCTCGGATGCGGGAATTTCGCCAAGGCGGTGCTGCTGCCGACGCTCAAGAAGTCCGGCCATGCGTGCCTTCGCGGCGTCTGCACCGCAAGCGGCATGAGCTGCGGCGAGACGGGCAGGAAGGAAGGGTTCGCATTCGCCACCACGGACGAGGGGGAGGTTCTAAAAGACGAAGGCACCAGCCTCGTGATGGTTACGACGCGGCACAACCTCCATGCCGGCCAGATCGCGGCGGCGCTCGACGCCGGCAGATACGTGTTCTGCGAAAAGCCGCTCTGCCTTGACGAAGGGCAGCTGGAGGGCCTTCTGCGTGATTCCGAAGGGAATCCCCGCGCAGGCCTGGAAAGGGTGATGGTGGGCTTCAACCGGAGATTCTCGCCACATGCCCTGATGATCAGGGATTATTTCGCCCGTCGGACGCTGCCGCTCGTGATGCACTACCGGGTCAACGCCGGATCCGTGCCGAAGGACGTGTGGCTGCAGGACCCCGAGGTTGGTGGAGGTCGGCTGGTCGGCGAAGGGTGCCATTTCATAGACTTCATGCGATACGTCTGCGGCGCGCCGGTGGTGAAGGTGCAGGCGATGTGCATCCAGACCCAGAACGCCGCCGAGACGCCCGAGGACTCCGCAAGCGTCAATCTGCTTTTCGCCGACGGCAGCGTGGGCACGCTGGAATACGTGGCGCTGGGCGACACCTCGCAGCCCAAGGAGTTCTGCGAAATCCACGGCGAGGGATCCACCGCCACGATGGACAACTTCTGCAGCACGTCGTGTTCCGGTCGCCTCGGGCGGCGCAGGCTGAAGGGCAGCCAGCGCAAGGGGTTCGCGGAGGAGATCGCCGCGACCCTGGATGCGGTGGGAAGCGGAGGCGCCATGCCGATCCCGTTCGACGAGCTGGCGAACGTGACGCGCGCCACGTTTGCGGCCCTGAAGGCCCTCAGGTCTGGCGCCACGGAGGCGGTGCTGTGAAGATAGTGAGCGTAGTCGGCGCAAGGCCGAACTTCATGAAGGTGGCGCCGTTCTGCCGGGCGCTGAAGGCGTATCCGGACGTAAGGCACGTGCTGGTGCACACGGGCCAGCACTACGACGTGCGCATGAGCGAGCAGTTCTTCCGCGAGCTCGACATCCCCTCGCCGGACATAAACCTGGAGATCGGCAGCGGTACGCATGCCGAGCAGGTGGGCCGCACCATGATCGCGTTCGAGAAGGTGCTCAGGGACGAACGCCCCGACTGGGTGGTGGTGCTTGGCGACGTCAACGCCACATGCGCCTGCTCCATCACGGCCAAGAAGGAGCATGTGCGCTGCGCCCACATCGAGGCCGGACTCCGCAGCCGCGACATGGACATGCCGGAGGAGATCAACAGGCTCGTGACCGACAGGCTCAGCGACCTTCTCTTCACCCCGGACCGCATGAGCGACGCCAACCTGCGCGCGGAGGGCGTGCCGGAGGATCGCATACGATTCGTCGGCAACATCATGATCGACACGCTTGAGCGCGAGCGCTCGAAGGCGGAGTCGCTCGATCTCGACGCCATCGTGCGCGACAACGCCATCGATGGACAGGCGCGGCGCACAGAGCCGCACCTCGCCGACAACGGCTATGTGGCCATGACCATGCACCGGCCGAGCAACGTGGACAGCCGCGAGACGCTGGTTCCCGCAATGCGGTTCTTCCTGGACGAAGTGAGCCGCGAGTGGCCGATCGTATGGGCGATCCATCCGCGTGCGCGCAAGATGCTCATGGAGTTCGGCCTGTGGGACGAGGTTGCGGCAAATCCGAACCTGGTGCTGGTTAATCCGCTCGGCTACCATGCGATGCTAAGGCTCAACATGGGCGCGCGCCTCTTCATGACCGATTCCGGCGGACTGCAGGAGGAGTGCTGCGTGCTGGGAACGCCATGCCTCACGATGCGCTGGAATACGGAACGCCCCGTGACGCTGATGGAGAATGGCGGCGCGTCCATACTGGTAGGCAACGCCGTGGACAGGATGCGCGAGGCATACCGGAGCCAGATCGACGCCGAACGGCGCGCGATGCGGCCTGAGCTCTGGGACGGCCACACCGCGGAGCGCATCGCCGGCATACTGGCCAGGTCTGGGGATTGAATGGATGCAGGACGAGGTCCGTCAAGGAGTAGGTAAGGGAGGTCTGCGATGAATGGTTTTACGACGGTTTTTGCGGCGGCGCTTCTGGCATCCTCCGCATGGTGCGCGGATGTGGACGTGGAGGTGACGTTCCGCCGTGGCGGAGTGAGGGAGACCAGGACCATGTCCGCCACGCCGCGTGAAGACGGGATGTCCCTCGTCATCCCGCGATCGGAGCTGGAAGGCGTGGACGTGCTGTATGTCGTACCACCCTTCGCCCGCGCCCGCAAAGGGGAGAAGGGCTACTTCGCGTTCCCGGACGGCATGGTCGGCGAATTCACATCTGATGCCGGCTCCTACAACCTCGCCAGTCCGCCGATGGCGTTCTGGGGGATGAAGACCCCTCGCCGCACGTTCGTGTGCGAGGTGAAGGGGATGGAGCTGGACTATTCCATCCGTGCCGACGTGAAGGGCGGCGAATATGTCGTGTCGACCTGCTTTTCGTTCGACAGGGAACGCCCCTACGAGGATGTGGCGCTGGACTGGACGTTCCTTCCGGAATCCGCGGAGTATCCCGACATGGCCAGGGTCTACCGCGCACACCGGCTCGCCGCCGGCGCCGTGAAGCCGATCCGCGCGCGGCTCGCCGCCCAGCCGGACCTCGCGTACATCTCCACCTCGATAGAGGTGCGTGTGCGCCAGTCGTGGAAGCCGGCGCCTTCGCCAGTGCCGGAGCAGAACGACTTCAACGAGCCGCCGCTCACCGTGGCCATGACGTTCGACAAGGTGAACGACTTTGTGCGCGGCTGCGCCAAGGCGGGGATCGGTCCGGCGGAGTTCTGCCTCGTCGGCTGGAAGTTCCGCGGCCACGACGGGCGCTACCCCCAGATATGGCCGGTTGAGCCGCAGCTGGGCGGCGAAGCTGCAATGCGCCGCCTGGTGGCGTCGGCGCAGTCGCTCGGCTACCGAATCGTGCTTCACAACAACCATACGGACGCATATTCCGTCGCCGACTGCTTCGACATGGCGGACATGTGCAAGGATGCGGGCGGCAGGGTCGTATCCAACAAGGGCAGCAAGTACGTATGGTCGGGCGGTACCACCTACAAGCTCTGCCCCCAGCGTGCATGGGAGAGGTTCGTGCTGAAGGACCTCAACAAGATAGCCGCGCTCGGGTTCAGGGGACTGCACTACATCGACGTGATAACGATCGGGCGTCCGCCGATCTGCCACGATCCCCGCCATCCTTGCACGCGCAGGGATTCAGCGCGCCACCTGGGGCGCACGCTTGCGTACGCGCGGGAGCTGATGGGCGGCGCCGCGTCCGAAGGCCCCTACGACTTCTGCGCGGGCGACTACGACTTCTGCCTCTACGCCAGCTATGCCGATCCCGCCCTGGCGAAGCTGCCGCCGCTCGTGACGCGCATGGTGCCGATGTGGCAGCTCGTATACCACGGCATCATCCTTTCCATGCCGTTCGCCGCATGCACGAACTACACGATCAAGCCGAACGCGAACCGTCTTTCGATGGTGGAGTTCGGCGGGCGGCCGATGTTCTACCTCTATTCGGACTACATGACCGGCATGGAATGGATGGGACATGAGGACCTCGTGGCGGGAACGACCGCGGAGATGGCGGAGTCCATCGCCAGGATAAAGCAGGGTGCGGACGAGTTCGCGAAGCTTTCCGACCTGCAGTTCGAGTTCATGGAGGATCATCGCCAGCTTGCGCCGGGTGTCGCGCTCACCGTGTATGCCGGCGGTGCGGAGACCGTGGTGAACCGTTCCGGCAGGCCCTACTCCTACAAGGGCCAGACCGTCGCTGCCGGCGGCTGGCGGCGGTTCTGAGGCGCCCTGTCGCGCTCAGCGCATGCATGCCTGGCGGCATGTTCCCGTAGTGCCGAGCGGATTGGAGGCCGCGGCGATGAGCGCCTTGAAGTCCAGGTCAAAGTCGCGGATGTTGCCGCAAGGCACGTCGATGAACCCGCAGGTCTGCAGATCGCCCACATGCGAGAGGAAGGCGAATCCGCGACCACCCAGGCATCCCGATGGACGCGGCCCTGGCGAGCCGCATCTCGCCCAATAGGCAGGCGCGGAAGGGCAGCATGTCTCCTTTATGGCGAGCGGACCCTCCACCGCCTTGCGGAAGCACCAGTCTAGGACGGTTCTCGTCTGCTCCTCCGAGAGGGCGTAGCTGGCGATTTCACGACCGCGCCCCACCGGCACGAGGAAGAACAGATCCAGCTTCGTCGCGCCAAGCTCCAGCGCGCGGTCGTATATGGCATCGAGTCTGCCGATGTTCAGCGTGGAGACCGTTGTGTTGACCTGGAACGGCATGCCGATGCGTTTCGCCACGGCCATTGCCTCCACCACGTTTCCGTAGGCGCCCTTGACTCCGCGGAAGGCGTCGTGCGAGGCGGCATCTGGACCGTCAAGCGAGAAGGAGCATGCCATGACGCCCGCCGACCTGAGTGCGGCGAGACGCTCTTCCGTCACGAGCATGCCGCACGGCGCCATCACGCTTCTAAGTCCGCGCGAGGTGGCGTGGGCGACAAGCTCGAGGATATCCTGCCGGAGCATCGGTTCGCCACCGGTCCAGATCACCATGGTGCCATCGAGCGAATCGATCACCCGCAGGCACTCGGCGGTCGACAGTTCTTCGGCGCTGGCGGTGGACGTCGCGGCGGCACGGCAGTGCCTGCATCGAAGCGGACATCGGCGTGTCACTTCCCATGCCAGCACGCGTGGCGCGGCGAAAGGCACATTCCCGGACATCAGACCCTGCGTGGATTGTACTCGAACCTGCCGGCGACGCGCTTGTTGAAGACGTCGTGCGCCGTCACAACGAGCTTGCCGCCTTCAACCTTGCCCTCGATGACTGTGGGGAACCTGCTTTCGTCCTTGCGGCGCTTTTCACCCCGGCCGACCATCCCGAGATCCGGGCCGCCGCCGACGATCTGCGCCCAGGGGCGGTCTGCCGTGGGGGCGTCGTAGCGGTAGCAATGCTGGTGGGCGGCGATGACAAGCTGCACGCCGTGGCGTTCCAGCAGCGGCGCCCAGAGTTCGTTGCACTGCTTCTGCCAGTAGGCGAAGTCGGATTTGTATTTGCCGCCGCCGTTGTCGGTGACGTCGCCAGGATGCGAGGTGGGGTCGGAATCGAAGATCGGGATGTGCAGGAACGCGACTGCGAACGGGGCGGCCTTGATGTCGGGACGTTCCAGGGCGTCTGCGAGCCAGGCGGTCTGTGCGCGGCGGTACTCCTCGGCAACCACCAGGCCGTGGAACTGGGGGTGGCGGTCCGGCTTGTCCTCGCCGGTGTCGAGGCCTATCATGGCGATCTCGCCGAGGCGTACAGCGAAGTTGCGCGTGAGCGCCCAGTCGCGTGCCGCCCGTTCGGTTGGCAGGCGCGTCATCACGAGACGGTCGAGATAGCGGTTCCAGATGCCGCGGAAATCGTGGTTGCCATCGACCCACAGGTACGGGATGTCGGTGGCGAAGTCCTCGCTGTCCTTGGGACGGAGGAATATCTCCACGCCCGTCTCGGGGTCCTCGGTACGGTTCGAGGCGTCACCGTTCCACACCACGGCGGCGGGGGCGAGCTCCTTCACCTTGTCGATGACCAGCTTGAACGGCCGCCACATGGCATGGGTGTCGTTGATGACGCAGAAATGCGCGCGCTGGGCGGCGCCGAGCGTCTCGAAGGAGTGGATGCTGCCGACGATCTTCTCTCCGTAGCCGCGGTTGTAGTTGTCCTTGTAGAAGATCTGCTGGGATACGGTGCGGTAGTGGTATCTCGTGGCGGGTTTGAGGCCCGTGAGGCGTACGCGCACGGAGTACTCGTCGAACCCCGTGATGCCGGGGGCGCCTTCGCATATCGAGATGCGGGCGTCGGAGAGGTCCGGCTTCTCGCCGTATTCGACCCATCCGTTGGTGAGGTGCGATACCGCCCAGCATACGCCCATCGACGTCTCCGCCGGTGCCTGCAGGCATGGTTCGCCCACGGTGTATGCGCGGCCGTCCGGCCCGGCGTGCGGGTTTGCGGGCGTGGCGGCCTTGTCGGCGGCGGCGCCGGCCTGGCCAGTTGCGCCGGCGGCCGCGAGAAGCGCGCCTCCGGCGAGAAAAGATCTGCGATTCACAGCCATTTGTACAATGCCTTTCTGGTTCCTTGCTGGATTTGCCTATGGTATCATAAAACATGTCGCGGGGAAAGGGCCAAAAGCCAAAAAGTTGGCACATGGTGATTGCCCGATGGACGGGTTTTTGGTACACTATTAGCCGTCTTTAAAACAATAAGGAGCAAACAATGGCTGATGTTATCGGTGCGGGCGAGCTGCACAAGGGCGTAAAACTGCTGATCGACGGGGAACCGTGGGAGATCACGGAGTTCGATTTCTCCAAGCCGGGGAAGGGGCAGGCCATCTACAACTGCAAGCTGCGCAACATGATCACGGGCGGCGGCATGAGCCGCAGCTACCGTTCGGGCGACAAGTTCGAGCGTCCGGAGCTGCTGCAGCGCAACGTCACATTCTCGTACGACGACGGCACCGCGTTCGTGTTCACCGACGAGAACTTCGAGGAGATACGTGTATCAGCGGAAGTGATGGGCGACAAGAAGTACTTCCTCATGGACGAGATGGAGGTGAAGGCCCTGTTCTTCAACGACAGGGTCATCGGCGTGGATCTGCCGCAGCTCGTGGAGCGCAAGGTCGTCAAGGTCGAGCCTGGCGTCAAGGGCAACACGGCATCCGGCAAGGTGACGAAGCCCGCGACCGTCGAGGGCGGATATGTCTGCGCAGTGCCTCTTTTCATCAACGAGGGCGATACGATCCGCATCAACACCGAAACCGGCGCCTACAACGACCGCACGGCCACCAGGTAGCGTTGCCGCCGGTGGACTGGTAGAATCGGGTGCGGAAAATGAAAGTCTTTGTTACAGGCGGCGCGGGCTTCATCGGCTCGCACACGTGCGTCGAGCTGCTGTCGGCCGGCCACGAGGTGACGGTCGTCGACAACCTCTGCAACTCTTCGCGTGAATCCCTGAAGCGGGTGGCGAAGATCACGGGCAGGCGCGTGAAGTTCCACAAGGCGGACATCCGCGACGAGCGCCGGCTCGACAGGATCATCGCGGCCGAGGGGCCGTTCGACGCCACGATCCATTTCGCCGCGCTGAAGGCGGTGGGCGAGTCGATCCAGATACCGCTCAAGTACTACGCCAACAACCTCGGCGGCACGTTCACGCTGCTCAAGACGCTTGCGGAGCACGGGTGCAAGAACATCGTGTTCTCCAGTTCCGCCACGGTCTACGGCCAGCCGCCCACGGTGCCCATCCGCGAGGACTTCCCCACGCCCGGATGCACCAATGCGTATGGATGGACGAAGCTGATGATGGAGCAGGTGTTCAAGGACGTGCAGCGGGCCGATCCCGAATGGAACGTGATCCTGTTGCGCTACTTCAACCCGATAGGCGCCCATCCCTCTGGTCTCATCGGCGAGGATCCCGCCGGCATCCCGAACAACCTCCTGCCGTACGTGGCGCAGGTGGCCATCGGCCGGCTCAAGGAACTGAGCGTGTTCGGCAACGACTACCCCACACCCGACGGTACGGGCATCCGCGACTACATACACGTGGTCGATCTCGCCCGGGCGCACGTCAAGGCCGTGGAGCGGATCGGCGCCGCCACCCGGCCGGCGCGCAAGGGCGCGAAGCCGCGCAAGGGTGGATATGGGCTCAAGACGATCAACCTCGGCACCGGCCACGGATACTCCGTGCTGCAGATCGTCAAGGCCTTCGAGAAGGCCAGCGGACGCAAGGTGCCGTATGTCATAAAGGCGCGCCGTCCGGGCGACGTTGGCGAGGTGTGGGCAGACCCTTCGCTGGCGCTGAAGGAGCTTGGCTGGAAGGCGGAGTTCGGCATCGAGAGGATGTGCGAGGATCTCTGGCGGTGGCAGTCCATGAACCCGTACGGATTCAAGAAGGCGAAAGGCTGAAGGGCTAGAGGTGGACCTGGCGGCGATACTATCGGCCTTCGAGGACGCCCTGGAGCTTGAGCGCGAACTCGGCACGCGCACGGTCGAAATCGACCGTGCGCTGTTGCGTATGCCCCCTCCCGCCGCCAGCGCGAGTGTTAGCGCCCCTAGCGCCCCTAACGGCCTTAATGGCGTTAATGGCCCTAGCGCCCCTAACGGCGTTAACGGCTCTAACGGCGTTAACGGCCTTAATGGCCTTAATGCCGTTAAAGGCGAGAAGGATGAGCCGTCGGCTGATTTCGCCTTTCTGCTTGAATGCGAGCCTGAGGGCGAGGTGGCGGAGCTTCTGCCGAAGATGTCGGCGGCGATCGGCTATGGTCCGGATGGCGTCAAGATCAACGATCCTTCGGCGCGCGTGCTGATAGTGCTGGGGTCGGATGCCTTGAGGAAGTGGATCCCCGGCGTACTGGCGCGTCCCGGACAGTGGGTACAGCGCGGCGATACGCCCGCGCTGGTGACGGCTTCGCCCACGAAGACGTATCGCTTCCTCGGCCACAGGCCGGAGAAGATACGTGCTCTCAAGCTGAGGCTGTGGGCCGATCTCAAGGCGGCGCTGGCGCGCCTCGGCAAGACGCCACCAGAACAACCAAGGAAAGGCAAGTGATGAAGACGCTCCCATTCACGGCGGAACAGCTGGAGACCTGGTCGAAGACCTATCCTACGCCGTTCCACATATACGACGAGAAGGCGATCCGCGCGAATGCGCGCCGTCTCAAGGCCGCGTTCGCGTGGAACAAGGGCTTCCACGAGTATTTCGCGGTCAAGGCGGCGCCCAACCCGTACCTGATGGCGATGCTGCGTGAGGAGGGATTCGGCAGCGACTGCTCGTCGATGGCCGAGCTCGTGCTGGCGAAGGCCGTTGGCAACGTGGGCGAAGACATAATGTTCACCTCGAACGACACTCCGGCCGAGGAGTTCCGCATGGCCTGCGAGCTGGGCGCGATAGTCAATCTCGACGACATCTCGCACCTTGCGTTCCTCGAGGACACGCTGGGCGGCAGGCTGCCGGAACTGCTCTGCTGCCGCTACAACCCCGGGCCGCTCAAGGGCGGCAACGCCATCATCGGCAAGCCGGAGGAGGCGAAGTACGGCTTCACGCGCGAGCAGCTCTTCGATGCGTACGCGCAGATGAAGGCGAAGGGTGTCAAGCGTTTCGGCCTGCACACGATGGTCGCATCCAACGAACTGGATCCGCAGTACATCGTGGATACGGCGACGATGCTCTTCGACCTCGTGGTGGAGATCTCGCGCGCGGTCGGCATCGTGTTCGATTTCGTCAACATCGGCGGCGGCGTGGGCATACCGTACCGTCCCGACCAGCAGGCGATGGACATAGAGCTGGTCGGCCGCGGCATAGAGGAGTCCTACCGCGCGCACCTGCTCGGGCAGGGCCATCCCGACCTCAGGCTGTACATGGAATGCGGCCGCTGCATCACGGGGCCATACGGCTATCTCGTCGCGCGCGTGCGCCACATAAAGCGTACATACCGGACGTACGTGGGGCTTGACGCATGCATGGCGAACCTGATGCGTCCGGCGCTCTACGGCGCGTACCACCACATATCCGTGCCGAAGTACGGTGAGGCCGGCACCACGTACACCGAGAAGGTGGAGACGCCCATGATGCTCTGCGACGTTACGGGGTCGCTCTGCGAGAACAACGACAAGTTCGCGGTCCAGCGGGAGATTCCCGAGGTCGCTCCCGGGGATGTCGTGGTGATCCACGATGCCGGCGCGCACGGGCATGCGATGGGATTCCAGTACAACGGCAAGCTGCGCAGCGCGGAGCTGCTGCTGAAGGAGGATGGATCCGTTGTGCAGATACGCCGGGCGGAGACGCTGGCGGACTACTTCGCGACGCTTGACCATCCTGGCCTCGCCTGCCAGACGCTACCGTGAAAGGGGTACGGGCCATGACCGGCGAAAAGCATTCTGCAGACGGGTCGCGCAAATGGACGACGCTGGCATTCCTGTGCCTTGCGTTCTTCTTCTACATGACCGATCGCCATCTCTTCGGGCTGCTGGTCATCCCGATCCAGAAGGAGACGGGCCTGAGCGACATACAGATAGGGTTCATCGACACGGTGCTGTTCTGGGTGATAGCGCTGGCGATGCCGTTCTCGGGATGGATCGGCGACAGGTTCGCGCGCAAGCGCGTTATAGCCGTCTCGATAGTCCTCTGGGGACTGTTCACCGTCGCGATGGGGCTTGTGGGCGGTTTCATCGGCATGCTGCTCGTGAGATCCATACTCACGCCCGGGGTGCAGACCCTGTACGGACCTTCCGCGAACGCGCTCATCGCCTCGGAGCACCGCGAGACGCGTACCGTCGCGCTGGCCACGCACCAGGGGGCGATGTACGTGGGGCTGCTCAGCTCCGGTGCGATCGTCTCGGCGCTGCTGGCGTACTTCGGCGGCTGGAGATCCGTGTACTTCGCCTTCGGGGCGATGACGCTTCTCGTGGGCGTGGCGTTCGCGGCCGTGTTCTGGCGCGACGGTTCCAGGAGTGTCGGCGCGAAGAAGAGCCTTGCGGCAGGGATGCGGGCCTTCTTCGGCAATCCGGCGGCGCTGTGCGCCGGCGCGGGATTCGTGGTGCTGATGTTCGTGTCCAACGCCACGGCGGCGTGGGCGCCCAAGTTCGTCGCCCTCAAGTTCAATCTCGGCGTAGGCGAGGCCGCCCATGGCGTCATGTTCGGCCCGAACCTTGCCGCGATGGCGGCCGTCATCGGGGCGGGTTACGTCACGGACATCTTCGTCGGCAGGCATCCTCGCTTCCGCCTGGCCCTGCAGATAACGGCGCTTCTGGTCGGCACGCCCATGCTTGTCGCATTCGGCTTCTCGCCGACCGTCGGCGGCGTGTGGGCGGCCCTGGTGGGATGGGGCGTGGTGCGCGGCCTGCTGCAATCCAACAACTATGCCTCCGTCTTCGACGTGGTGCCGCCGGAGAGCCGGGCCTCGGCGGTGGGCTTCCTGAGCGTGATCGGCAGCCTCGTGGGGTCGCTCTCGCCGCTGCTGCTCGGCATACTCTCGCAGCGGTACGGTCTGCGCGGCTTCGAGATCGGCTTCGCCTCCATGGGCGCGCTTCTTGTGCTGGCGGCGCTTGTGATGGCCTACTCGTACCTCTTCCTCTTCATGAAGAGACGGGTTGAAGGATAGGAGGATGCAATGCCTGACGTGATGGAGGAGATACGGCGCAGCCGGCTGGTGATCCTGGCGCGCGGCGTGGAGAAGGGGCTTCTCGTGGAGGCGGTGGCGGCGCTGGCCGATGCCGGCATAACCCTCTTTGAAAGCACGTTCGACCACACCGTGGCCGATCCGCTGAAGGACAACGCGGAGAAGATCGCCGCCCTCGTGGCGGCCGTGGGGGACAGGGTCGCGGTGGGCGCTGGAACGGTGCTCGATCCCGACGAGGTGCGCGCCGCACATGATGCCGGGGCGAGCTACATCATAAGCCCCGGTACCGATCCAGACGTGGTTGCCGAGACGAAGCGGCTTGGCATGGCCTCCATCCCCGGCGCGATGACGCCGTCGGAGGTGATGCGCGCTTGGCGGATGGGGGCGGACATCGTCAAGCTGTTCCCGGCCGACGATCTCGGCTACCACTACATACGCAATCTCAAGGGGCCGCTGCCGCACGTGCCGCTTATGGCCACGGGCGGCGTGAATCCGAAGACAATCCCTGAATTCCTTTCGTGCGGCATCCTCGCCGTTGGCACGGGCGTTACCGTGATGCGGCGCGACCTGCTGGAGCGCCGGGACATCGCCGGCATCCAGGCCCTGGCCAGCGAACACGTGGCGGCCGTGCGGGATTTTCTTTCCCGCTCCGCCACCGCCTGATTTATGGTATAATGTCGTCCATGAAAATCCTGGTAGTTGGCAGTGGAGGGCGCGAGCACGCGATAACATGGCGTCTCGCGCAGGATGAAACGAAGCACGAGCTGTTCTGCGCCCCCGGTAACGCAGGCACGGCGGCGCTGGCGGAGAACCTCGCCATCGGCGCGGAGGATGTGGCGGCGATCACGGAGTGGGCGGCGGCGAACCGGCCCGATCTCGTGGTGGTCGGTCCCGAGGCGCCGCTCTGCAAAGGACTGGCGGACTCGCTGACTGCGGTCGGCGTGAAGGTGTTCGGACCAGTGCAGGCCGGCGCGCGCATGGAAGGCTCGAAGGCGTTCGCGAAGGAGGTCATGAAGGCGGCCGGTGTCCCCACCGGCCTTGCCGAGACCTTCACCGACGCTGCCGCCGCAAAGGCCGCGCTTCCGAAGTTCGGCCTGCCGGTGGTCATCAAGGCGGACGGCCTTGCGGCCGGCAAGGGCGTCATCATCGCCGAGACACGTGAAGAGGCCGAGGCCGCCATAGACGATATGCTCGTGGGCGGCAGGTTCGGCGCCGCCGGCGCCGAGGTGCTCGTGGAGGAGTTCCTCGAAGGCGAGGAATGCTCCATACTCGCTCTCGTGGACGGAGAACACGCCGTGCTGCTGCCGTCGTCGCAGGACCATAAGCGCGTATTCGACGGCGACAAGGGACCGAACACCGGCGGCATGGGGGCGTATTCGCCCGCGCCGGTGGTCACGGCCGACCGCCTGCCTTTCATCCGCGACACGATCATCCTGCCGGTGGTGCGCGAGCTGAAGCGGCGTGGCATCGTGTACAGGGGCGTGCTCTACGCCGGACTCATGGTCAACAACCTGCCGGATGGGCGCAAGGCCGCGAGCGGCAGCGACGTCAACGTTGTGGAGTTCAACGCCCGCTTCGGAGACCCCGAGACCGAGGCCGTGCTTCCACGCATCGGCGGCGATTTCGCGAAGACGCTGCTCGCCTGTGCGGAGGGTACGCTGAAGGATGAGGACGTGGTGGTCTCGCCTTCCTGCGCCGCGACGGTGATCGTGGCCTCGGGCGGATACCCCGGCTCGTACGCAAAAGGCAAGGTAATGTCCGGGCTGGACGAGGCGGCGAAGGTGCCTGGCGCGATAGTTTTCCATTGCGGCACGAAGGCGGTGGAAGGGCAGGTGCTCACGGCTGGGGGGCGCGTCCTTTCCGTGACGGGGCTCGGAGGCACTCTGCGCGAGGCGGTGGACACCGCCTATCGTGCCGTCAGCTGCATCTCCTTCGAAGGCGCCTTCTACCGCAGGGACATCGCGCACAGGGCGTTTGAGAGGGACGGCCTGTGAAGTGGAGCCTGACGCCGCTGGTCGTGCTGGTCCTCGCCTTGCAGCCCGTGGCTGCCATGCAGTCGTTTGACTTCTCGGAGGGCAGATGGAACCATGCCGACTTCTGTGAGGTTATGAGTCCGCGCTGGGAAGATCATGGCAGCTGGATCCAGCGGCCCGACCACATAGCGAACCTCGCCATCGGCAAGAAGGATCCCCGCGGCCGCATGCACTACGGGCCTGATGCCTATATCGGCCTGGTGTGGACGAACAGGGTAGAGGTGCCCGTGGAGTTCTCCGCCGCAATGAGCTTCGGCGAGCACGGGGCTCCGCTGCTCGTCATCGCACCGGAGCTGGCAGAGGCGAAGGACGGCAAGAAGGTGTTTCGCGAGCATTGGGAGATCGTCCTGTACGAAAAGGGCGTCAACGTATGGCACCACGAGTTCATGGACGGCAAGCCGAGCTGGCATCTCACCGCCTACCTCGACGCGCATTTCGTGTCGGAGAAACGCTACACGCTCACGGTCCGCCTAACCCGTCGCCATGGCCGCACGCTGTTCACGGCGATCTGCGACGGGCATGAGTTCGGCTATATCGAGCCGAACCTTCCCGACAGGTTCCATGTCGGCCTGACGGGCTGCGAAGGACCTTGCCGGTTCTACGATTTCAGCGTCAACAAGGACATCCGGAATAAAAAGAGGTGAAAAATGGATTCAGCAAACCCCAAGGTCGGCATAGTCATGGGCAGCGACAGCGACTGGCCGCTGGTGCAGAAGGCCTGCGCCACGCTTGACGGATTTGGCGTGCCCTACGAGACGCGCGTGATCAGCGCGCACCGCACGCCCGAGCTGGCGCTGGAGTATTCCCGCGCAGCCGAGGGTCGCGGGCTGCAGGTGATCATCGCAGCGGCCGGCGGCGCGGCCCATCTGGGCGGTGTCCTTGCCGCCGGTACGGTCCTGCCCGTCATAGGCATACCTGTCGCCGGGGGCGCCCTCAACGGACTCGACGCCCTCTACGCCACCGTGCAGATGCCATCCGGCGTGCCAGTGGCGACGGTGGCTTGCGGCAGCGCGGGACCCGTCAATGCCGCGCTTCTGGCGGTGCAGATACTCGGCACGGCGGATGCCGGTTTGCGCGCGAAGTTCCACGACCACAAGCGGACGCTCGCGGCCAAGGTCGCGAAGGCGAACGAGAAGATACACGAGTAGATGCGGCTGCGTGTTCTTTCGAGCGGGTCCAAGGGCAACGTGCTGGCCGTACGGTCGGCTGGCGGCGTGCTGGCGCTCATTGATCTGGGACTTCAGTTCTCCGATCTGAGATCGCGTGCCGAGGCCTGCGGCATCGATGTATCCACGGCCGCGGGCATTCTCTTCACGCACGACCATTCGGACCATTTCTCGTCCCTCTCGGCATTCCACAGGCGCCATCCGCTGGTGCCGCTGTTCGCGAACGGGGACACTGCCGACTCCATCGCGTCCAAGACCGGCGTGGCGGACGGCTGGTCGGTCTTCGAGACGGCGGTGCCGTTCGATCTGGCGGACTTTCGCATCACTCCGTTCTCCGTGTCGCACGATGCCGCGGATCCGGTCGGCTTCCTCCTGGAAAGCGGCGGACGCATCCTGTTCGTGGGTTCGGATACCGGCATGGCGACGCTGGGCGTGCGCGATGCGCTGCGGCGCAGCGACTGCGCCGTGCTGGAAACGAACTACGATCCCGTGCTGCTCGAGACATCCAACCGCCCCGAGGTGCTCAAGCAGCGCATCGCGGGACGCTCCGGGCATCTTTCCAACGACGATGCGGCCGATCTGGTACGCAGCGTCAATCCGCCGCGGATGAAGACCCTCCTGCTGGCGCATCTCTCCGAGGAATGTAACACGCCCTCGCTCGCCCGGGCCGCGATTTGTGCCGCGCTGGACGATTGCGGCCGGCACGATGTACGCATCGAGGTACTGAGCCAGAACGAGCCCGGCGAACTTGTGGAGATATGATTCCCTACAGCAGCTGGAATGGCAGCAGCGGGGCGCGGTCGTAGGGGCGGGGAACGGTGGTCTCGCGCGTTGACCCGCCGGATGTCACGCGCACGTTCATGTCGCCTTCGAGCCTGTCGCAGCGTGAGAAGGCGCATACAAGCTTGAGCGCGATATCTAGGTCCGCCTCGCCGGAGAGCTTCGGGATGAGCGCGGTCGGACCGGGCGCGGATACGGGTACGAGCAACGTGTCGCCTGGCCGCATGGCCTCCTTGAGCATGGCGTTCTCGCGGGCATCGCGTCCCAGTATCACGCCGCTGCCGCCTGGCAGGCGGTATCTGCGCGCGATGTTTAGCAGTTCCACGAGTCGGCGGTCGTCCAGGCCCTCGTGTTCAAGAAGGTCCTTGAGTCGTCGACCGAAGCCTTTTTCCGTCAGCTTGCATCCACCCGCCGGGGATGGATAGTCCACAAGCCCGTACTTCCGGGCAAGCTCGAACTGCGGTTCGCGGCGGCGGCCGGAGAGGCCTAGCAGCCTGGAGCGGTCGATCTTGCCTTCCTGCTCCGGGATGGTCGGCTCCAGCAGCAGGGCGCATAGCGGCCGGACGAGTCGCCCCTTGAGCCCGGAACACCTCTCCACCACTCCGAGTGACTGGCGGTTCTGGCTCATGGGGCGCTGGTTGAGCACTTCACCCGTGGACACGAAATCATATCCACGCTCCAGCATCATCTCGCCGGCACGCGCGATCATGCGCGCATGGTAGTCGATGCAAGGGTTCATTGCACCGCCGAAGCCGTGCGGGGGCGACTTGATGAGCTGCAGCTCATCGTCGGTGAAGTCTACCACGTGGAGTGTGATGCCCAGGGCGGCGGCGGCCTTGCGCGCCGCGTCCGGGGAGAAGAAAGGCGTCGAGAACGTGACGCCTTCCACCTCGGCGCCGGCGTCGCGTAGCACGCATACGGCCAGCTGGGAGTCGAGCCCGCCGGATAGAAGCGCAAACCCACGGGCCTTCTTGATGTCTTGTTTCTTGGGATTCATGGCAGTACGGATATGATATATGATACACTCCATGCTGTCAAGGATGTAGCCACTAGGAAAAAGCCAACCGTCAAATTCTGATCGGTCAATGAAATTTTGATTGGCCGCTAGGTTGGGGAAGCCGTGTTTTTCGGGGTTTTTCACCATTGGCATGCATTCTGCTTTTATGGGAGTAAAAAGAAAAAAGGAACTACACATGAATGATATGATATTGTCCAAGATGCGCGAGGGCGATTGGAGCGAGGTCGTCCGGCTCATGCGTGAAGAATACAGTGGTCCGTCCAGCAATGGCGGGTCTACCTCTGGTGCCGCGGCCGCCGATAGGATGCCATCGGCCCATGTCCGTGAGGAAGTGAAAAAGAGTCCGATGCCTTTCCGTGAGCGGTTCGATACCGTGCGTGTCACGCCGCGCTGGGTGGCTGATTCGGTGGTGGAGGAGAAGGGCCGTTTCTCCGGAATATCGTTTGAGGGCGAGCGCTACAAGCCTTCCCGGCGTTTCCTCAAGGGTCTTGCGCAGCGCATGAAGGTTTCTCTCAGCGTGTTCGACCTGTTCTCTCCGCTGGAGGTCGTGCATAGGGCCGCAGAGCGTGCGCCAGACCTTCAGCTCAGGCTTACGCTTGATAGGCAGGACCACAAGGCTTTGGGGCTCATAGAGGATAAGGGCGTACCCATTCCTGCGGGCAACATCGAGATCGTGATGAAGGAGGATCGGCGCCTTCAGGATTTCAACTACCGCGACGGCGTGATCACGGGCCGGTTCGATCTCGGCGAGGCATGGGACATCCCGAACGACAGCAAGTACGGGGTCCATGTCCATACGGAGGTTCCGGTGGATGGCATGGGAACGCCGGAGGCAACGCTTGCCACGTGGCGTCAGGTCTGTTCCAATGGCGCTGTCGCCGAGGCGCCGCTCTTTCGCACCAAGATGGAGGTGAAGGATTCCAGCGGCGAGCATTTCAGGCGGCTCTTGACGTCGTTCAGCAATCCGCGCGGAGTGGAGATGCTGCATGTCCGCCTTGTCGCCGCCACTGGTACGAAGGCGTCGGTGGACGAGGTGCACCAGGTCGAATCGTTCATACGCCGCCAGGTGCGTGACGCCCGGCACCAGATGGTCCTGTGCGAGCGTTTGCAGGAGGTGGCGGACAATCCGTGCGTCCGGTACGGCGTCACGGACCTTGGCGCGATCGGTGAACGTCGTCGTGCGCTTCTGCCTACAGGTGCCTCGGTGGCGGATGTCATGAACTTCGTCTCCGAGCTGAACACCCACCACGCGGCGATTCTCAAGAACGGCGATGCGGCGAACGGGCTTCTCGGCGACTTCTACGGCAAGAGCTTCGATCTCGAGGATATGTATCCCCATGTCCATCCGACGAGCGGCTACTATCTGCGGGGGATAGACCTTGAGGAGAAGGCCAGCGCATGACCTGGGAGGAGCGTCCATACCAGCAGGAGGCCGTTGCCGCATGTCTGGCCGGCTTCATCGAGAAGGGCAAGTCATCGGTCATGCTGGAGTCGCCCGTCGGCTCCGGCAAGACGTACATGGCCCTTGAGACCATCCATCTCCTCCAGGGGTTGATCGGCCGTCCCTTGCGTGTGGACTGGGTGGCGCCGCGCCGCCATCTGCTGCAGCAGGTGATGCAGGCGAACATGGATCTCCACCGGGACGTCGTCCGCCCGGTGTCGCTCTTCGAGAAGACTCCTCCTCCGGCGGACCTTGTGGTACTCGACGAAGCGCACCATGAAGCTACGCAGTCATGCGTGCTCCTCTACGAGAAGATGAAAGGGGCGTACACGCTGGGTCTGTCGGCCACGCCGCTGAGGACGGACCGCATGAAGCTCTCGTTCCAGGAGACCGTCACGACCTGCTCCATCGACCGCCTGATACGCGAAGGGTATCTGAGCCCGTTCCATTCCTACATGCTGCCGCACTATGGTCCGCAGATAGTCGGTGAATGCTATCTCAATTCGCCGGAGCGATGGGGCAAGTCGCTCGTGTTCTTCCACACCGTACTAGAATGCCGCCAGTTCCAGAAGGTACTTGTGGACGCAGGGGTGCCATGCGAGGTCGTGACGTCGGAGAGCGACAAGGATCGCCAGCTGGAGGATTTCGTGGCCGACAAGGTGCGAGTGATCGCGAACGTGTCCATGCTGACGGAGGGGTTCGACCAGCCGGACGTGCAGACGATCTTCGCTCGCGACGCAAGCAGGCTTCCGACGATCCAGATGTGCGGGCGCGGTCTGCGCAGGGCGGCAGGCAAGCAGTTCTGCAACGTGGTGCAGAGCGCAAAGACGTCCTACCTGTTCGAGAAGGTTACGCCCGCGCAGCGCCGGTTCAAGCTGATGAACGGGCAGTGGATGGCGCTTCAGGATGGGACGGAGGCCATCGAGGCGACGATCAGGCTGAGCCTGGCGCTGCTGGAGCGGCGGGAAGGCCAGCGTCAATCCGCTCGCAGACCGCGCCGTTGAGTGCGCGGGCCATCGATGGCGTGAATAGCCGTCGGAAATATGATATAATCTGCGCAGGTGATACTGTCTGCGGTGCACATCGAGGTGACGAGATGTCGCTAGAATACTTCATATTTCCACGCCTCACGCGCGGCTTCCTCGTGCGGCTGGCCATCCTGGCGGCCGCCACGTGGCTCATCGGCATGTACTGGCTGCGCCCGATGGTGGTGGATGGTGAAAGCATGGAGCCCACCTACGCCTCGCACGGAGTCAACGTGTGCGTGCTCACCGCTTACCGCTCGCATCCGCCGGCGCGTGGTGATGTCGTGGCGCTCAGGTACGGCGGCATGCGCTACATGCTGCTCAAGCGCGTGCTGGCGTTCGCCGGCGAGACGGTGTCGTTCAGCAACGGCGTGTGCGTGGTGGACGGCAAGCCGCTAGACGAGCCGTATGTCGTAAAGAACTCCGGCTGGACCGTGCCGCCGCGCACCATACGGCCAGGGAACATCTACGTTATGGGCGACAACCGCTCCGTGCCGTTTGAAAACCATGTCGGTGGCGAGATATCGCTCCGCCGCGTTGCGGGAAGGACGCTGTGGTGAACAGGCTTCTCCTCATATTGATCCTTTTCTCGGCCGTGCTGGCAGGCTGGTGGTTTCTGTCGTCGTCCGAGGAGTCGCGCGTGAAGGAGACATTCAAGGCGCTGTCCGCCGCGATTGAGAAGAACGGCGTAGAGCCGCCGCTGAAGGGCATCGGGAAGGCACGGAGCATCGCCAGGCTGGTCGAGCCAGGATGTACGGTGGAGGCGTTCGGCAGGACGGTCGCTTTCGCCAGGGATGTACGCGAAATGCAGCACCAGATAACGGCCTTTCGTACGATGTCGGCCCACCTGCATGTGTCGTTCGAGGATCTGTCCGTAAATATATCTGGCAGTGCTACGGCGGAGGTCATATGTGATTTCTTCTATTCAGGCGATGATTTCGGATGGTCCGTGCGCGATGCCCGTCAACTCGAGGCCACTTTGCACAAGGACCCGGATAGTGGACGCTGGAAATTCGCGCGCGCCAGGTTGACGAATATCATTGAGAAGTAGTTTCTGGTTTCTAGTTCACCGATGGAATTCTGGGTGTGAGTAATTACAGAATTTATCCGTACCCAACTAGAAACAAGAAACTGATGTGCGCTTGTGCCGAGGGGGGTGAAATGCTATACTTTACGGCATGGGAAAATACCTCTAGGGAAAGGAACGCAGTTAGCATGAAACGGAATGGACTGTTGCTAGCGGTGCTGGCGGCGGCATGCGTCGCGTCGGGCGCGCCGCAGGATGGACGGCGCCTCGTGTGGGGCGACGAGTTCGACGGCACCTCGCTCGACAGGTCGAAGTGGCGCTTCCGCGCGACTATGCATTCGACGGACTGCGTATACTCTAACGACTCGCGGACGGCGCGCGTGGAGAACGGCTGCCTGCACCTACTCGTCGTTCCCTCCGGCAATCCCGCCAAGCCGCAGATGCTCTCGCGCGGCGTCGCCACGCACGAGACGATGGGGTTCAAGTATGGCTACCTGGAGATGCGCGGGCGCGTGCCGTTCCGCCACGGCGCGTGGCCAAGCTTCTGGATGACGGCCACGCCCGCGTTCCGCAAGTCGAAGTGGATGGCGGAGATCGACATCTTCGAGGTGTTTTCGTCCACGAACTCGCTGGCCTACAATCTCCACAAGTGGGCTCCGGGCCGTAAGCACGTGGTCGTGCCGAGGGAGAAATGCATTCCGTCCCCGTGGTTCAAGTTCCCGAAGGCGGAGAAGCTGAACGAGGAGTTCCACGTCTACGGCTTCGAGTGGACTCCGAAGGAGATGTCGTTCTGGGTGGACGGTAAGAAGTACGGCAGCTGCCCGATCGACGAGGCGAACGACTTCCACGCCGACAAGGTTCCCGGCATGGACGGCTTCCACGACTTCGAGAGTGTCATCTTCAACAACGAGATCTTCACGCCCGGCCACGGGTGGTGTCCCGAGGGCTACCGCATCAAGGCTGACGATCCGCTGCCGATCGAATACTGGATCGACTGGGTGCGCCTGTGGCAGAAAGACGGCGAGGAGATCCGTTTCCCCGAAAAGGAGAAGAATCAGAAGCCGAGTTCGTGATTGACGGCATATACCGTACTTTGGTAGAATGTCGACATCGTGATTCAGCATTTGTCGTACAGGCCGTACCATACTGAAAGGGAAACCACCATGATTGCGAAGAGAGTTCTGGCGTGTCTTGCGCTTTGTGCCGCATCCGCCGCGCATGCGGCGAACTTCACCTATACCTGGACATGGACCGGCAATGGTACCACGCCCGACTGGTCCAATGCCGACAACTGGTCATGCTCGCCAGCCGGCGCATCCTACTCCTATCCGTACACGGTCGATGATAACGTCGTGTTCGATCTGGATCTCGGCGCGGGCGTCGTAGCAACATCCCGCCTCGACGTCGCGGTGACGCTCTACGGACTCGTCCAGAAGGGCGCGACCCCCGTGCGCCTCACGTCGACCGACTCCGGTTCCCTCGCGTTCGATCTTGCCGAAGGCGCCGTGCGGGCCGTCAACGGCGACGGCCTGGTGGCGCTTTACGGTTCCACGCTCTACCTGGACGCACCGATCCTCCAGCATCTGCGTTTCGACCGCTGGGGCGACGGTACCATCGTATGGGGCAACACCTTCACCAACGGCGTCAATGCCAGCGTGGACTGCTCTACATACCTCGGTGGCGGCGGCACGAACATCTTCGAGGGCGATTTCTCGTTCCTGCTCGGCAGGAGTGGCCTGCATTTCGGATTCAACACGCCGGAGAACATCCGTCTCGCCGAGCTGTTCCAGCGGGATCGTGCCCACGTCAAGACGCCGGCCCTCAATTTTGGCTCATCCCGTTCTGCCGTGAGCTGCATCTGGCATCAGGATGGCGACGATACCGTGACCGAGATCGGCGGCGGAGCCGATTCCGCAACGTTTGCGATTGGCGTCAATGCCGATACAGATGCCTGGTCCACCTCCACATACCATCTCGTGCGCGGCACGCTCACCTCAACCGGGAAGATGGTGATCGGCCAACACCGTCCCGGCCGTTACATCCAGGATGGCGGCACCGCCACGGTCAGCAAGGTCGAGGCCGGCAGCGATACGCGCTCGTACGGGCTTTTCGCGCTGAACGGCGGACGTTTCAAGTATACCTCCTCCTCTGGCTTCACGCCCGACCTGACGGGGCGTGTCCGCTTCGAGTTGAACGGCGGCACGCTTGCGCTGCCGGACAGCATCAGCATCGCGGGGCCGCTCCACTTCTCGGGAACGCCCACGATCGAAATCCCGTCCAGCAAGACGCTCACGCTTGCATATTCCCCGACCGTCGCGCCTGACACCACGATCACCAAGACGGGTGCGGGCACCTTCACGTTCTATTCGGACTTTCCGGCCGTAGGCACGTTCGTCGTCCAGGAGGGGCTTGCCCAGATCTACTCCGGTGGCGGATTCCGCTTCGGCTTATACGGACGCGCCAACGACTACACTCCCTGGCGTGTCACCGTGAAATCCGGCGCCGAATTCGTCATGAAAGGATCTCGCAACCTGATCTACCAGCCTTTGGATCTCGTGGTCGAGGACGGCGGTATATTCAATCTTGGCGACGCCCGCATAGCCGCATACTGCCATTCGGTATCCACAAGCGGCGTTTCCCTCGCCAGGGGAAAATACAGGTTTAACAAAAGCACATCGGGTCCATTCCGCTCCAACACCGACTGCTATGTTGTCATCATGTATACTTGGACCGGCAATGGCGACGGCAGTACATGGTCGCAGGCCGCCAACTGGGAGGGTGGCGCCGTGCCGCCCAGCAACGCCGACTCCTATGTCGACCTCTCCCGCGCCACGAACATCGTATTTTCTTCCAATATGACGATCGGTGGCGTATTTTACTGTCCGAATGGTGCGAACAAGAAGCTTAAGCTATACAGCGAGTCTTCCATATTGACCATTGGTGCGACCGGCTATGTGCCGTCCTGCCTTGTCCGCCCAGATGCGGAGCTTATATTCGATTGCGAAATGCGGAATTCCGGGCACAACATCCTCGCCGGCAACGGCAAGTTCGTGTACAACCGCTGCATCGTGGGGCCCAACGCCACCCCGACCTCCATCGCTTATCTTTGCGTCCATTGCATCGACGGTACGCTCGTATACCGCGATGTCACGCAGTTCATCCGCTACAACAACGAAAGCACCAAGGACACATGCCTTTCGTTCTGGGCCAGTGGCGGAGAGACCGAGGGGCATGTCGTGTTCGAGGGGCAGAATACCGACGTCGAGTTCAACAAGTTCGTATGGGCGCGCGGCGGATATTCCGCGTTCAACAGCGTAACCCAGCGCGATGGAGCGAAGCTCACCATAACGAACCTCTACATCAATCCGCACCGCAACGACAACCAGCTGCCTTACTATTGGTATCTCAAGGGCGGTTCGCTCACCTGCATCGAGGGCATATATCTCAACAAGTCGCTGACAGGCGAAAATACCACCGGCGACTACTTAAGCTGGACACGCTATGGCGGCGGCTCCTTCGAAATGACAGGCGGCACTCTCACCACCCCGCTCATGACGAGTGAAAGTTGGGCCAACTGGTACTGGCTCGATGGCGGCGACGTGTACGTGGGCGCGGGCGGCATCCAGAGTACGGACAGCCCGACATTAAGGTCGACACACAAGACTCTGGGCGGCCGTAACACGACGCCGTCCCTCCAGCTGGGTGGCGCGACGCTCCATGCCACGGCAGATTTCACGGTGACGCTCGATACCGCCATCAGCGGCAGGGGAGGCGCCGCCACGATCGACACTGACGGGCATGACATCACCTTCCAGTCCTGCGCGATCTCCGGCACGGGAGCATGGCGCAAGATTGGCGACGGCACGCTGCATCTCAACGGCACCAACAACTTCACGGGTTCCCTCACGGTCGAGGCTGGCAGCGTCTCCGTGGGCGCTTCCGCCATCGTGCAGGCGGTGCCGACGCGCATCACGCTCGCATCTGCCGATTCGCTCGTCCTGCCAGCCGGGACCACGTGGTCGGTCTCGTCGCTTTCGATCGGCGGTGTAGCGGTCGCGGCAGGTTCCAGCCAGACGTTCGGCAGTGGTACGGTAACGGTGGTTCCGCCGCCGGACGCGGGCACGGGACACTGGATCGGACCAGCCTCCGGCGGCAACTGGCTTTCCGCCGCCAACTGGTCGGGAAGCGCCGTGCCGAACGGCGAGACCGCTTCGGCGACGTTCGATAGCGCCTCTCTCCAGGACGGTGCGAACCTGACGTTCGCGGAAAATGTCACCTTGGGTTCTCTCTCCATCGACGTTCCCGGCACGGTGACGCTTTCCGCTTCCGGGGATGCGTATCTCACCTTGACGAATGGCACCATCACCGTCTCTCCAGTCTCCACGCTGGTGATAGATTCGATGGTGGTAATCGGCAAAGCGTACAAGATCGACGACGTCATCGACCCCGCGCCCGTTGTCATCAAAGGCGGCGGCAAGATAGTGTTCGCGGGCGACGTGGTGAACCAGGACAGGTCGTACAACCTCAACAGCCACTACATCATTCGCGTTCCATCGCCGTCCACGCTTGAATTCCGCAAGCTCTTCTGGGGTATTATGATGGAAGCACGCTGGGCTTCCAACAGCGACTGGTCCACGGCCAACCTGATCGCCGCCCCGGGGGCCTTGATGAATTTCGCCTCTTCTCCGCTTGCCGATGGATGGCTCACGTTCGTACAGACGGGCGGCACAGTCTCCTTCACCAATTCCGTGAAACTCGCCAATTCCCAGGCGCGTCGCTACATTCATACGATGAAGTCCGGCGAACTGCTGGTGGCGCGCGGCAACACCTTGCAGCAGGGCCAGGGCTTGGCGTCCATCCGGCTTGAAGGCGGTGTAGTGAAGTCGTCTGGCGTCGGCATCCCGTTCGAGGCCGGCCTCTCCGTCACGCTCGCGGGCGACATCACGTTCGCACAGGTGGACGAGGCGACCAGCTCGGCGTTCTTCTGCCCGTTCCTCGGTTCCGGCAGCATCGTGCAGGCCGGTCCAGGCCGCGCAGGATTCCACGGGAACATGTCCGGCGTTCCGCAATGGACGGTCGCGGGTGGCACGCTGGAGCTTGATTGCGCCACGGCCGCCACGAACCTGACGCTTTCGGCGGGAACGCTTTCGATCGGGGCGGGGGCGGACATCCCCCAGACGGTCGAGCTGGACATGACGCACGCGGGCACGCTTGACATCGACTTCGACGGCGAGTTCACGGTGAAGCGCCTGCGCATGAACGGGCACTCCCGCGCCGCCGGGCTCTACGACGACGGCACGCGCTACGACACGTCGCTCGCCCCATACATTACGGGGCCTGGCGTGCTGCGCGTTCTGGAGGGGTACGGTCCCGGTCTCCGCCTCATGATCAGGTAGTGGATAGGTAAAGAAAGGAAATGGTTGTAAAGAAGCGTTATTCGGAACAGTCAGATGAAAAAGTATTTGATGACGATGGCACTTGCGGCGGGCGCGATGCTCGGCGCGTGGGCGGCGAATGTCCAGGTGGTGCGGTACTACGACCCCACCGATCCAGATAACCCCGACAAGGAGGCGGACTGCACGCTCGTCACCAGCTCCACCACGATCTTGACGCGCGGCTGGTACGCCGTCAAGGCGGACGTGACCATCATGGGCCGCATCACGGTCAGCGGAAGCGGAGTGCACCTCATCCTCTGCGACGGCGCGACGCTGAACGCCACGAACGGCGTGCAAGTGGCGGGCTCGAACAGCCTCACGGTCTACGGCCAGGCGAAGGGCACGGGCGCGCTCTTCGCCCTCAGTCCCGCCATTTACTACGCCGGCATCGGCGGCAACGACCGGGAGAGCGGCGGAACGCTGACGGTCAACGGCGGCCGGCTGACGGTCCGGGGAGGCCAGTACGGCGCGGCCATCGGCGGCGGCCGCGCCGCAAATGGCGGCAAGCTCGTCGTCAACGGCGGACAGATCACCGCCGAAGGCTACAACGGCTCGGCGGGAATCGGCGGCGGCGACGACGGCAGCGGCGGCGAAGTGGAGATCAACGGCGGCCATGTCACGGCCATCGGCAGCATCCGCGTCACGACGGGGCAGGCCGCTGCGGGCATCGGTGCGGGGCGGCCCCTGAACAACTCGCCCAAATCCGGCACGGTGAAGATCACCGGCGGCACGGTCGTCGCCATCGCCGGCACGCCTTCCGGCACCGGCAAGGCCGCGCAGGCGATCGGCGTGAACCTGGCGAACGCAAGCGCCGACACGGGCACGCTGACGCTCGGCGACGCGATGCTGGCCTACGCGTCCGAGTCCGCCACGTCGCCAGTGGCGAAGAACCAACGCACGACCACGTGCCACAGCCAATGGGTGATGCTCGTGGCCTGCCGGCACGATTACGAGCACGGCGCGTGCCGGTGGTGCGGCGCCCAGATGCCCGTGGTCACGGACGTCGTCGTGGAGCAGCCTGCGCTCTGGGACGGAATGGTGGACGTCTCGTTCACGGTCACGAACGACGTGGCGAAGGGCTTCCCGGACTGGAACCGGCCATTCCTCTCCATCATGGCGACGGACAACGAGACCGGCTCGAACTACGTGGCGGCCGTCTCGGCGCTCTCGGCGAGAGCGCCCTACCAGCTTGACGACGCGCTCTACGGTTCGAAGGGCGAGCACGCGGTCACCTGGGACATGTACGGGCAGGGAATCCGGTTCGCCTCCTCCAACGTCACCTTCACGGTGGCGTACGTCACTCCGTTCGACGTGCCGGGCGAATACTGCATCATCGACCTCTCCGGCGGCAAGGATGCCTCTTCCTACCCGGTCTCCTACGTCTCCAATGTCCCCAATGTCCCCGCCGCCTTCAACACCGACGACTACAAGACCACGAAGCTTGCGATGCGCCTCATCGAGCCAGAGTCGGAGGGCAAGCCGCCGTTCTACTGCGCCATCTTCGAGACGACGCAGCGGCAGTGGGAACTGGTGACGGGCGACAATCCAAGCCAATTCAAAAACGCTGCCGACTCCCCCATGCGCCCGGTGGAGCAGGTCTCCTGGAACATGATCAGAGGCAATGCGGATACCTATGACTGGCCGAATACGAACGCGGTCTATGAGTCGTCCTTCCTAGGAGTCTTGCGCCTAAAATCCGGCTTCGATGCGCTCGACCTCCCAACTGCGGCGCAGTGGGAGTATGCCTGCCGCGCTGGTACGACGACGCAATACAGCTACGGCGACACTGCCAACGGGGACTACATGTGGTTTCAAGAAAACTCCACGAACCAGACGCAAGCGGTCGGCACAAAGCGGCCTAATGCTTGGGACCTCTATGACATGCATGGCAACGTGTGGGAGTGGTGTCTTGACCGGTATTCTTCCTCGGGGTCGTACCGGGTGGAACGCGGCGGCAGTTGGAACGTCGATGCGGACATCTGCGCTTCGTCCATCCGGTACATCAGCAACCCGTCGGACGAGATCAGCTACAGCGGCTTCCGCCTTGTCAGAACCCTGTCAGACAACCTGGAAGGCGAGCGCAGCGCCGAGGCGGTAGCCGGCGCGGAGCGAGCCGGCACGGTGTGCTTCGGCATGAGCGAGCCTGTGGCGGTGTCAACCATGCCGGAAAGGTTCGCGGCGGGCGAGTACGTGAAGGTCAGGCTTGAGGATCTGGGCTACGACGTACCGACGAACGGGACGCCGTACACGGTGAAGGCGTACGGGCTGCCCGCCGGGCTCAAGCTCAAGTACAACGCCGCCGTCACGAAGAAGGTGAAGAAGGGCAAGAAGACCGTGACCGTCGTCGTGAAGCCCGCGAAGAGCGAGTGGTGGATCGAGGGCGTGCCGACGGCGGCGCTCGATTACGCCACGAATCCGCCGTATCTCGCGATCACCGTGGGCGGAGTGACCGAGACGCTGCAGCTCCCCGTAGAAGTGTTGGCACAGGAAGTGACGGACCTTGGCACGTTCTCGCTTGGGACCGCCTGGAACGCGCAGACTCCGCTCTACCTTCCTGGCGTCACGAACGGCTGGACGGTGTCGGGCCTGCCGTCGGGGCTCAAGTACACTTCGAAGCTCGTGACGAAGGCGAACAAGAAGGGCAAGAAGGTGGTGTCCGTCACCACGAACGCCCTGCCGTACTCGGTGTACGGCAAGACGAAGGCGGCGGGATTGTTCACGATCACGGCGAAGAAGAAGAAGGGCGCGTATTACGAGACCATGAAGTACCGGATGCTCGTGACGCCGAAAGCGCCGGATGCGGCGGTGTTCGGGGATGATTTGACCAACATCACGACGATGGCCTACGTGCCGGTGGAGTGGGATTTGACGGGAGAAAATGGTAGGGCCCGCTCGCCGAGCGGGCCGCAATCAGGAACCGATGGCGAGCAGTCCAACGTTGATGGCGGCCGCCTCGGCGAGGCGGCCCTACCAAGCGTGGCCGCGGTGGGCGGCAAGGTCGCGAAGGTGGCAGGGCTGCCCACAGGCTTGGCCTTTGCGGCGGCGACGACGTACAAGGACAAGAAGAAAAAGCAAGTGAAGCAACTGGGCCAGACGATCGTGGGCACGCCGACGAAACCGGGGACGTATGTGGTGACGTTCACGAAGAACGTGACGACCGGCACGGGCAAAAAGAAGAAGACCGTCGCCAAGACGGCGCAGATTTTGTGGACGGTCGTCGCGAACGACGCGCCGCTCTCGCTCGGCTTCAACACGTCGGGCGGCGTGATTGAAGGCGGTGTTGTAGGATTGAAGTACGGCGATTTGTTGGCGTTCGAGGCGACAAGCAACGCGACAGTGAAGGCGAGTGGATTGCCGAAAGGGATCAAGTTGGTGAGGCTGGAGGAGGGAGGGTCGCGCCCCGTCGCGACCGGAAGCGGTACGGACGCGACGGGGCGCGTCCCTCCCGTGTGGTGGGGATTTGAGGGTTTCACGGCAAAAGCGGGGACGTATCTCGTGACGGTCACGGCGACGCTGAACGGCAAGACGGTGACGCAGAGGATTTTGCTGGTGGTGGAGGGCCTTCCCGCCTGGGCGAAGGGCACGTTCAACGGAAGTGTAAAGTGTAAAATGGAAAATGGAGAATTGGGGGAGGATGTCTTGGGCCTTGCCACGATCACGGTGTCGAGCGTGGGCAAGATCAGCGGCAAGTTCTATGAGGGCGGCACGAACTGGGCGTTGAGCGCGGCGAGCTACACGGATGGTAGGGCCCGCTCGCCGAGCGGGCCGCAGTCGCAGGCCAGTGGCTCGCAAATCAGCGTTGATGCGGGCGGCTCGGCGAGCCGCCCCTACCAGGAATTCATTTGCTCCAATGTGGTCGCAAAGTATACCTACAAGGCGAAGGAGAAGGTGAAGGGGAAGCTTAAGACGGTCACAAAGTACGTTACGCGCACATTCGCGCTCACCGTTGATGAACGGCGAGTCACGGACAACGAGCCTGCCCAAGATGAAACGGATGAAACGCGCGGCATGGTGGCGATGACCGAGGTCGGGGTTGCGGACGTCTCGTCCGCAACCACGATCAATGCCTGGCAGAACCTTTGGGGTTCCACGTACAAGGCGGTCGGCAAGAAGCTCTTCTACACGAGCAAGAAGAAGCAGTACAAGACCTTCACGGTCGATGTCTACACCAATGACGTGGGCGCGGCCACGTTCATCCAGAAGGGCGATGATGTTGATAAAACAGGTCTGACCTGTTTTATCAACCTGTCGCTGAAGATCACGACAGCGGGCGCGGTGACGGCCACGCTCACCTACGACACGGGCAAGAAGAAGAAAGGCAAGGCAGTGATTTACAAGCCGACGTGCTCGACGGTGGTAATACCCACCGCAGTACCTAATGCCGATCCGTTCACGGGCGAGGTGCCGCTGTATTTCGCACCCTCGTCCGCCAACAACTTCCCCGGCTTCGCCACACCTGTGCCATTCTAACTCTCAACCTTCAAACTTTCAAACCTTCCAACTTCAGGAACAACACCATGAAACAGAAAATTGTTGCGATGATGGCCGCGCTGGCGGTGCCGTTCGCGGCTTCGGCCACGACCTGCATCACCGACGTGATGGTCGTCGGCGGCAGTTCGAGCAGCGTGACGAACTCCTACGCGGAGCAGGGATGGAAGGTCATCCCTCAGGACCTGAACGCCGGCGCCAAAGGCGACTACATATACCTGCTCTACAAGTCGGCGGACAGCGCGATCGTGTCCAACGGCTTCATCACCGGCTTCTACATCAAGACCGGCAAGGATGGTGTCACCAACGAGCTGACGCAAGCCGGCCGCGCGTACAGCCTCGCGCCCTGCGCCGGCAGCGAAGCCTTCGTGGAAGGGCAAGGCGACCTCAACAGCAAAACCGTGAAGCAAGGCGACGTCATCCACCTCTACTACACCAAGTCTGCCCTCCCTGACAATCGCGTCGTCACCGGCATCACCATCAACTCCGACCAGTCCGGCGCCGTCGGCAAGAACGGCGGCACGACGGGCTACGACCTCAACTCCGGCGCCGGAGGCGACTTCATCTACATGCACGTCACCACCGCCGCGCTGCCGTACGCGCCGGAGGTACCCTACCTCGACCCGACGGATCACGCGAACCCCGAGAAGGTCCGTCACGGCTATACGTTCATAACAAGTCAGACGGAACTTTCGAGCGGCTGGTACGTGGTGGCGGGTGCCGTCGCGATCGGCAGCTGCATACATGTCTCCGGCGACGTGAACCTCATCCTCACGGACGGCGCGGAGCTGGCGGCCAACGGCGGCGTCAACGTGGAAGGGGAGAACAGCCTCACCATCTGGGCGCAGAGCACGAACACCGTCGCCGGGAAGCTCCTGGCACGGGGCGAAGAAAGGCAGGCGGGCATCGGCGGCGGCAAGAGTCGCGCTGGCGGCGAGGTGACGGTCAACGGCGGCACGGTTGAGGCCCACGGCGGCACATATGCCACGGGCATCGGCGGTGGTTACCAAGGCGCCGGCGGTACGGTGACGATCAACGGTGGCACGGTCACGGCTACTGGTGGTTATTGGGGCGCGGGCATCGGCGGCGGCTACCGTGGCGCCGACGGCACGATGACGGTCAACGGCGGCACGGTCACGGCCTACGGCGGCGCCAGCGGCGCGGGCATCGGCGGTGGCTTCTATGGTTCCGGCGGTACGGTGACAGTCAACGGAGGCAAGGTTGAGGTCCACAGCGACGATTTCGGCGCTGGCATCGGCGGCGGCGAGCTAGGCAACGGTGGTGAAGTGACTGTCAACGGCGGCACTGTTGAGGCCCACGGCGGCTACTGGGGCGCTGGCATCGGCGGCGGCAAACATGGCGCGGGCGGCGTGGTGACGATCAACGGCGGCACAGTTGAGGTTCACGGCGGCTACGGCGCTGGCATCGGCGGCGGGGGGGGGAAAGACGGTACCAACCACGGTTCGCTGTCCATCCTCCTCGGCATGGCTGTATATGACGCCGATACATCGGAGACGCCAGTCGCTTTTGGCGAACGCGAGGCCGTCTGCCGCAGCAGCTGGGCGAAGGTCACGCCCTGCCCCTACGCCGACGAAGCGCGTGGCCTTTGCCCGTACTGCGGATTCGGCAGCCTCGTGGCGGGCGAGTACTTCAAGGCGACGCTGGCGGAGATGGGGTACGACGTGCCGACGAACGGGACGGCGTATTCGGTGAAGGCGTACGGGCTGCCGGCGGGACTGAAGCTCATGAGCAACAAGGCCGTCACGAAGAAGGTGAAGGTGAAGGGGAAGTGGAAGAAGGTCGTGGTGAAGCCCGCGAAGAGCGAGTGGTGGATCGAGGGCGTGCCGACTGCGGCGCTCGACTACGAGACGAATCCGCCGTATCTCGCGATCACCGTGGGCGGAAAGACGGAGTTGGTCCCGTTTTACCTTGAAGTGTTCGCGCAGGACGTGAAGGAGCTTGGCACGTTCCCGGTAGGGACCGCCTGGAACGCCGAGTCGCCGCTCTACCTGCCAGGCGTCACGAACGGCTGGACGGTGTCGGGTCTGCCGTCGGGTCTCAAGTACACGTCGAAGCTCGTGACGAAGGCGAACAAGAAGGGCAAGAAGGTGGTGTCCGTCACCACGAATGCGTTGCCGTATTCGGTGTACGGGAAGACGACGAAGGCGGGGCTCTTCACGATCACGGCGAAGAAGAAGAAGGGCGCGTATTACGAGACCATGAAGTACCGGATGCTCGTGACGCCCAAGGCGCCGGATGCGGCGGTGTTCGGGGATGACCTAACGAACATCACCACGATGGCGTATGTGCCGGTGGAGTGGGATCTGACGGGAGAAAATGGTAGGGCCCGCTCGCCGAGCGGGCCGCAATCAGGAACCGATGGCGAGCAGTCCAACGTTGATGGCGGCCGCCTCGGCGAGGCGGCCCTACCAAGCGTGGCCGCGGTG
>JAFXTB010000018.1 GCA_017525225.1 Kiritimatiellia bacterium | reverse complement strand
TGGGCGGTTCGCACGCATACGAGCAGACGCTCAACTCGATGCTCGTGGAGATGGACGGCTTCGACGCCAACGAGGGCGTCATAATCATCGCGGCGACCAACCGTCCCGACGTGCTCGATCCCGCCCTGCTGCGTCCGGGCCGTTTCGACCGCCAGATCTACGTGGACCTTCCCACGCTCAAGGGCCGCGAGGACATCCTCAAGCTCCACGGCAAGAAGATAACCTTCGCGCCTGACGCCGATCTCGCCCGCATCGCGCGCGGCACGCCCGGCTTCTCCGGCGCGGATCTCGCCAACCTCCTGAACGAAGCCGCACTGCTGGCCGCGCGGAACGGCCTTGACGGCGTCACGCACGCCATTCTGGAGGAGGCGCGCGACAAGGTGCTGTGGGGACGCGAGCGCAAGAGCGCGAACCTCTCCGCCAAGGATCGCGAGACGACCGCCTGGCACGAATCCGGCCACGCGCTGCTGCAGCTGCTGCTGGAGCATACCGACCCGCTCCACAAGGTCACGATCATACCGCGCGGACGCGCCCTCGGCGCCACGATGTCACTGCCGGAGCAGGACGTACTGAACCGCACGAAGAGCTATTTCGAGGACGAGCTGGTGGTCTGCGCGGGCGGACGCGTGGCCGAGGAGATGTTCACGGGCGACATCTCCACCGGCGCCGCCCAGGACATATCGCACGCCACGCTCATCGCGCGCAACATGGTGTGCAGGTTCGGAATGAGCGGGAACTTCGGCTTCCAGGCCTTCCTCGAGCCCAACCAGTTCTCAGCCGCCGAACTGCCGCCGCCCTATTCGCAGAAGACGGCCGAGGCGATCGACACCGAGGTGAAGAAGCTCGTGTCGGACGCGTACGCAAAGGCGCAGCACCTGCTCTCCAGGAACCGCGACAAGCTGGAACTGCTCGCGAAGACGCTGCTGGAGAAGGAATCCATGGATGGACGCGACGTCGAGGAGCTCGTCGGCATCCACAAGAAAAGCGAATCCACGACATGAACTGGCACTGCCGAGATATCGAGATACCGCTCGACCATACGCGCGTGATGGCTATCATCAACGTGACGCCGGACTCGTTCTCGGACGGCGGGCGGTACTTCGCGCCCGAAGAGGCTGTCGCCCGGGCGCACAACTGCCTGGAGGAAGGCGCCGACATTCTCGACCTCGGCGGCGAATCTACCCGCCCCGGCGCCACGCCGCTGGAATGGCAGGAGGAGTGGAAGCGCCTGAGCCCCGTGCTTGAGAGGCTGGCAGGCGAACGCCGCATGTGTGCAATCTCGGTGGACACCTACCATCCCGAGACGGCCGAACGCGCGCTGGATTCCGGAGCCTCCATCATAAACTGTGTTTATTCAGCCCCCGTGCCCGCAATGGCCGCGCTCGCGCGCAAGACCGGCTGCGGACTCGTGGTTCCCATCAAGGCCATCAAGGGCTTCAGCGGCCTTGAGGACCTTGAGAACATCAGGGGACTTGAGGGTTTCGAGGGACTCGAGCAGCAGACGCTGATCGATCCGATGATAGGTTTCGACACGACGCGCGAAGAGGATCTGGCCCTGATGGGCGCCATCCGTCGGTTGGCGCAGATCGCTCCGGTGCTCGTGGGCGTGAGCCGCAAGCGGCTCATCAAGAAGCTCTGCGGATCCAAATGCCTAGGGAAGAACCTAGGAGGCAGCGTAGGGGCGGCGGTGTGGTGCGCCATGGCCGGTGCATCGGTCGTGCGCGTACACGATGTACGGGAGACCGTCCAGGCCCTTTCGGTGGTGGAAGCGCTCGCAGCGGCGAATGCCGCATCTTCGGCGCATGGCATGGATCAGGCGCGAAAGGAGGTATTCGCATGACGTTCGGCGGAATAAGCCTCAACCTTGCGCTGCTCAACGACGCAGTGCAGATACTCATCCTCTACATGGTGTTCTACTGGGTGCTGCGCGCGGCGAAGGGTTCGCGATTCGGGCAGGTGCTCACAGGCGTCGGGCTGCTATTCACGGCCCTGATCGCCTTCACCTACCTGTTCCACTTCGATGTGCTCTCACGCCTCGTGCAGATGCTCCTGTTCTATCTCGCCCTCTCGAGCGTCGTCATATTCCAGCCCGAGATCCGCCGCATCCTCGCCACCATCGGCTCGCTGCTCTTCCAGGACCGCAACCGCTACCTGAACTACCGTGCCCGCATGACCCCGGAACTTCTCGTGGGCCACATCTGCAAGCTCGCAGAACGGCGCATGGGCGCGCTGCTGGCGTTCGAGCGCGGCATCTCCCTCAAGGGGTACGAGACGAGCGGCGTCGTGCTGGACGCCATCATATCCGCGGAACTCCTCCTTTCGATATTCAAGGAGCCCATGCCGCTGCACGACGGAGGGGTCGTGATCCGCCACGGGCGCATATCCTCCGCGCACTGCCTGTTCCCCGTGTCGCTCAGGGCGGAGCTGTCGGAGTCTGGCATGCGCCATCGTGCCGCCGTTGGCATAAGCGAGGAGACCGATGCGCTTGTCGTGGTGGTGTCCGAAGAGACCGGCCGCATATCGGTGGCGCACAACGGCCGCCTGATACGCTATCCCGATACAGGCGAGGAAAGCAGGATCTCCCTTCTTCGCTGGATCCGCAAGGCCATGCCGCAGCAGAAGACCGCGTACGAACAGCTCGCGGAATGGTTTGCCCGCCGCCGCGAGAAGGCTGCCCGCCTCTTCCTGCGTTCGCGCAAGCCGAAGGCCGGCAAGGAAGTCAAGGCGGATGGCGTCGCGGCCGGAGAGGCTCAATCCGACAAGCAAGGCGCCGGCGAAAGCCAGGCGGGCGATGCCGAAGACAGGAAGGAGACCGCGAAATGAAAGGTCTGCTGGCGTTCTTTACAAGCAACTGGGGGCTCAAGATACTCGCGCTCCTGCTTGCGCTCATAGTCTACTATTCCTTGAAGGATTCCTCGCGCATGGCGCGAGGGCCGGCGTCCCCTTCTTTCCTGAAAGGCGGTGAAAATGTCGGAAAGTAGCGACATGCCCCAGCAGGATTCCCGTCTGCGCCGCCGCATCGTCGGATTCTTCCTTTTCCCGGTGGCGTTCTTCCCGCTCCTCGCGCTGCTTTCCTACGACTGGCGCGAGATACCATCGCTCTGCATTCCGCCGCTCAGGCCCACTTCCAACCTGATAGGCATCGCTGGCGACTGGTTCGCCTATGCGGGCTACCAGATTCTCGGGCTTGCAGTGTGGGTGTTGCCGCTCATCTGCATATTCGTGGGCCTTCTGCTCGTCCTGGGGCGCACCTTGAATCCTGGCCGGCGCACGCTGGGCATCACGGTCTTCACGCTGGCGCTGACATGCCTGATACAGCTCACAGGTTCCACGCCAGGCGTCCGCAGCCTGCTACACACCCTCAACATCGAGCCAAACGCCGGCGGCGCAGTGGGCTACCTCGTGATGACGCGCGGCCTGGCCCGTGTGCTCTCGCCTTTCGGCTCGGGAGTTCTGATGGCGTCGCTGATGCTTCTCGCGCTTCTCTGGACCATTGGCCTTCGTACAATCATCCGCGCCGTCGGCCGTCTTCTCGACTGGTGCATGGATCGCCGCCAGCTCACCCCCGAGGAGCAGGCCGAGGCCGAACGCCGCGCGCAGGAGGAGTCCATCCAGAAGGATGCCGCCAGGCGCGCCCGCGAGGCGGCAAAGGCCGAACGTCTTGCCGAAAAGGAACGCGTTGCCGCAGAGAAGGAGCGGGAACGCCAGCGCAAGGAGATGGAGAGGGAGGAACTGCGCCTCGCACGCGAAGCCGCAAGGAACAGGTTGCAGCGGCGGCCTGAAGGCGAACCGCCGGCCGTACCTGCGCCAGTGCCGACACCCGCGCCGATACCAGATACGCCGCCTGCGAAACCGCGCCCAGTGGCCGAGACAAAGGCCGTGGAGGAGACCGAGGACAAGGGTCCGTACGTCCTGCCGCCCCTTTCGCTGCTCAACCCGCCTGTCAAGTCGAATGCGGACCATGGCGACGTGGACCTCATGGCGCAGACGCTCATCTCCACCCTCGACCAGTTCGGCATCGAGACGACTCTGGCATTCACCGTGCCCGGGCCCGTGGTGACGCAGTACGCCCTGACCCCGGCCCCCACCGTGAAGGTCGAACGCATCCCTGCGCTATCCGGCAACCTGCAGATGGCGCTCGAGGCGAAGTCGCTGCGCATACAGGCCCCGATCCCGGGCAAGAACGCCGTTGGCATCGAGGTGCCCAACCTCAAGCCGTGCGGCGTCAACTTCGGCGACATCGCGCGCGGCTCCACCTGGCAGACGGCCACGAAGGACATGCATGTGCCCCTTCTGCTGGGCAAGGACGCCGCAGGGAACGATCTGGTGTCGGATCTCGCCGGACTGCCCCATCTGCTAATCGCAGGCGCAACCGGCCAGGGCAAGTCCGTATGCCTCAACTCCATCATCAACGGCTTCCTGATGAGCCGCACGCCAGAGGACCTGCGACTCATAATGGTGGACCCCAAGCGCGTCGAGTTCACGCAGTACCAGCGCCTCCCACATCTGCTGGTGCCGATCGTCAACGACACGAACAAGGTCGTATTCGCGCTGAAATGGGCGCAGGTGGAGATGGAACGCAGGCTCAAGATGTTCAGCAGGCTGCCCGGCTGCAAGAACATAGTGGATTTCAACTCCCGCAAGAAGACCGTGCAGCCCGACCTCTTCGGCGGAGAGGCCGCGGCCGGAAAGGACGCCCTGCCTGAAAGGATCCCGTACATCGTGCTGGTGATCGACGAGGTCGCCGACATCATCCAGACCGCCCGCAAGGAGGTCGAACCCGTCGTGGCGCGTCTCACGGCGCTCGCCCGGGCCACCGGCATACACCTCATCCTGGCGACGCAGCGGCCAGACGCAAAGATCATCACCGGCGTCATCAAGTCCAACATCCCCGGCCGCATCGCGTTCAAGACCTCCAGCTCCATCGACTCGCGTACGATTCTCGACGACACCGGCGCGGAGGATCTGATCGGCCGCGGCGACATGCTGTACAAGACGAAGGACGGCGTGCTTCTGCGCGCACAGGGCGCATGGATACGGGAAGACGAGATCGCCCGCATCACGGATTTCATCTCGGAGCACGCCGCCACGCAGTTCGACGAGGCGTTCGCCGCCAAGCTCCAGAAGGTCAAGGAGACCAACGCGGAGGATACTCTCAACGACGAGGAGGACCAAGGCGGGCAAGGTGGAGGCGGAGGAGGAGGCGGAGCGCGCGTCCCCGGCGGGCTGGACGTGGAGAACGACGACGAGATCTACAACCGCGCGCTGGAGGTGGTCCGTGCCACCGGCCGAGCCTCAACCTCGCACCTGCAGCGCAGAATGAAGATCGGGTACAACCATGCCGCCAGGCTCATCGACATGCTCGAGGAGCGCGGGGTGATCGGCCCGGCGCGAGGCGCAGGCCCTCGCGAGATACTCATCGACCTCGACGCCCAGCCTCTCCCCGGCGACATCCCCGCCCAGATTGCCGCCCCCGACGCAGAGGAAACCCCATCAGAATAGAAATCTACCGACCGAAAGGAACACAAGCCATGTCATACTTCGGAGAGACAATCCGCAAGGCACGCGAAGCCAAGGGAATGACCACCTCGCAGGTGGCCGAGAAGACGCACATCCTCGTGCAGATAATAAACGCGATGGAACGCGAGGATTTCAGCATGATAAAGGCCGGAATATACGGCCGTGGATTCGTCAAGCTGATCTGCGAATGTGTAGGCATCTCCGATCCCAAGCCGCTTGTCGCAGAGTTCATGGACATCTACGAAGGCCGTAGGCCGCCTGTGGTGCAGGACAGCTTCCAGCCAAATCCGCAGGCCAGGCTGTCGGTCCCCAGACCTGCACCCGCCGCACCTCCGGCCACAGGACCTATCGTCCCCCCCGCCTCGGAGCCAGTGGCACCCCCAGCTCCGGATCTTTTCGCGCCATCCGCACCGGATCCAGTGGCGCCACCCATGCCGGAGCCAATCCCGCAGCCCGCTCCAGAACCCATCGCCCCGCCAGAGCCGGAACCAATTGCGGCATCTGCGCCAGAGCCAATCGCACAGCCTGCCCCTGAACCCGTTGCGCCGCCAGCGCCGGAGCCGGTGGCAGAATCCGTAAAGGGGCTTGATCTCTTCGACCCTCCGGCGCCTACGGTCGAGCCTCCGCCGCAGACGCGTGCACAGGACATATTCTCCAGTGCCTACGAACCGCCTGAAGAATCCAGCGAGAAAGGATCTTCCGCCGCCGACAAGTTCCGCGTCGGTCTCTCGGCCGTCTCGCACGGCGTGCTCGGTTCCGTGCGCAACATACCCAGAAGCGCATGGCGTATGGCGGTGCTCATCATAGGGGCACTGGCCGTGATTGCCCTGCTGGCATGGGGATGCATCGTGCTATACAGGGTAACGGAACATCCAATCGTGCCCGACAACACGAGTACAGTCCAGCCGGCACAGCCGGAACCATCGCCCGCACAGCCCGCCGCCAAGCCATCCAAGCCAACGGCGCAGACCGCCAAGCCGACACCTCAGGCCACCAAGCCAAAGGCGACACAGGCGGCCAAGCCACCGGCTCAGACCACCAAGCCATCCGCAAAGTCAACGGGCAAGCCGACTGCGCCTGCCAAGCCTTCCGGCAAGGCGAAGCTCCGCTCCACCGGACAAAAGGTGCCTCCGCTCTACGTGGACTGACTCGCGGTCAAATCCGATCGATGTCCCAGCCGTTGAAGTGCCCTACATCGAGGAGTTCATTGGCGGCATCGGCGTTGGCGCCATGGAACCGCTCCGCGGCAGGATCCCATTTGAGCGATGCGACTCCAAGTCGTTCGCAGATGTTGGCGATGTGGCAGGCGCTGATCGAACGATGGCCGATCTCGCAGTCCGTGGCGATGGGACGATTCTCGTAGATGCCGTCTATGAAATCGCTCTCATGGCAATGTCCTTCGGCGGACTTGTATAGATGCGTCTCGCTAGGTCCAAGGTCGCGCTTTTCGTTCCACTTCCTTAGGAACTCCGGGCGGTCGAGCTTCTTGCGCGCGACGAAGAAATCGCCCTTGGAGCCCTTGAACTTGAGCCCGTTGGGGAACCTGTTCGAGACGTGCGCACGAAAGCCGTTCGCATAGACGAGATCAAACGAATAGTTTCCAGCCCAGTCCAGAAGAGGGTCGGCGCCAAAAGGATCGCTCTTGAAATTCTCCACGGCCACGGGGCCGCTGCGCTCCACCCCGAGCGCCCAATGGAGGATGTCCACGTGGTGCGCACCCCAGTCCGTGATCATTCCGCCGCCTGTGCGTGAATTGAAGCGCCAGCACATCGGCGCATGGATCGAAGGGATGAACGCATTGTCGGGGTGGTGGGCGGCGGGGCCCTGCCAGAGATCCCACGTGCCGTCCGGCGAGAAGTATGCCGGCGCCTTGCGGGGCGTACGGTCGTCAGGATAGTCCCACATCGGGAATGAACCGCCCGGCAGGCCGATCTCGCACTCCATGCAATCGCCCAGATAGCCGTTGCGCACCCACTCGGCCGCCACGCGGAACTCGCTGGCGTTGCGCTGCTGCGAACCAACCTGGAACGTGACGCCCGTCTCCTTCGCCACGCGCGTCATCTCGATCCCCTCCGACACGCCGAGGGACATCGGCTTCTGGCAGTAGACATGCTTGCCCTTCTTCATGCATGCGATCGCCACGAGCGCGTGCCAGTGGTCCGGCGTGGTCACGCATACGGCGTCGATGGAAGGATCATCCGCGATCTCGCGGAAATCCACCACCGCCCTGCAGAAATCGCCCTTGTACCGTTCGTTGACGATGCGCCTGAATGCGATGCGCCCGCCCAATCCGCGCCCCTTCCGGCTATAGCCGTAGTCCTTCAGCTCCGTCACCGGATCGCACACGGCCACCACCTGCGCACGAGGATCGCGGATTAACATCTCCATGTTCCCGCGCCCCATGGTGCCGCAACCCACTATCGCGACGTTGATGCGCTCCGACGGCTTCGGTCTGCGCGGCGGACGGCATCCGCTGCCGAGAAGGCCGCACTTGCAGCCTCCTAGAAACGCCGTTGAACCTGCGCCTATGAAGAAGGCGCGGCGTGAAAGTTCGAACTGTCTTTTCATGTTTTCTCCTTTGGCGTCACCCACGACACCGCTCTGTTACGATCCTGAAGCATCTCCTGCGCGACATCCTGCACATCGTCCGCAGTCACGGCCATGATGCGCTCCACCGTCTCGTCCGCCGGCACGATCCGCCCGTAGGTCTGCACGCCCAGCCCGAAATAGAAGAGCCTGGTGCGTGGATGCTCGAAGCCGAGACGGAAGCTTCCGAGCAGATAGTCCTTCGTGCGCCTGAGCTCCGCCGCCGAAGGCTTTCGCTGGCGGATCCGGTCGATCTCGGTGTCGATCGCGGCGAGCGCCTTGCCTGTACGCGATACGTCAAGCCCGGCGGTCACGCACCAGCCGCCGCAATCGCCGAAGAGCTGCAGCTGGGAACGGATATCGTAGCTCAGCCCGCGGCGTTCGCGCACGGACTGGAACAGACGCGAGCTCATCGTGCGGCCCATGAGGGTGTCGAACACCGTGGCCGCATGGCGGCGGGCGTCCAGGGCGCCGAATATACGGTAGCCGAGGGCGAGCTGCACCTGCTGGATGTCGCGCGTTTCACGCATCTCGGGAACGACGGCCGACGACATGTCCACCGGCGTGGGGACGAGCGGGCCCATGGCGGACATGCGTCCCAGCCTGGATACGACCATGCGCCGCGCCGCCGAAGTGTCGAAGCGGCCTGCCAGCACGGCCACCGTGGCGGACGGCACGTACGCCCGACGCATGTAGCGGCGGAGGTAGGCGGGCGTCATCTTCGAGAGGGTCTTTTCGCCGCCGGCGATCGGAAGTCCAAGCGCATTGCCGGGAAACAGCTGCTTTGAAAGGTTCTCTGATGCAACGGAATCCGGCTCGTCGCCGTACATCTTGATCTCCTCGAGGATCACCCGGCGTTCGCGGGCGAATTCCGCAGGAGGTATCGCCGCATGCAGATACATGTCGCAGAGTATGTCCACGGCCACGGAGATCCCGTCGTACGGCAGATAGGCGAAGAAGCACGTGCCTTCCTCGGAGGTCCATGCGTTGAAGTTTCCACCACGGCCTTCGATGGCAGAGGAGATCGCCAGGGCGGAGCGCTTCCTTGTGCCCTTGAAGAGCATGTGCTCGATGAAGTGCGATGCACCGGCGTCCGCCGCCCCCTCATGGCGCGATCCGCTCGCCACGAACAGTCCGAAGCTCACGCTCTCGGCGTGGTCATCCTGCGCGAAGACGATCCTGAGGCCGTTTGGCAGCGTCTCGAGCGACGCCTCAGGAAACATTGCCGGCTCCCCTCACGCCGCGTGCGGCGGCATTCATCTCGGCAAGGGTCGTGCGTCCATCGTAGAGCGCCTTGCCGACGATGGCCGCATGCAGGTTCGCCCGGCCGAGGGCGAGCAGGTCGGCGATATCCTGCGGCGACGAGATGCCGCCCGATGCGGTGATGCTGCATCCAGGCGCGGCATCGCATATCGCTGCCATCTGCGCCAGGCTGGGGCCGCCAAGCATACCGTCAGTGGCCGTATCGGTATAGATGATAGTCTTCACGCCGACAGATGCCATCTGCGCGGCCAGGCTGGTCGCCTTCACTTCCGTGGTGTTCACCCATCCACGGGTCTGCACGAGGCCGTTGCGAGCGTCTATGCCCACGGCGATGCGTCCGCCGTACCGGGCCACGGCGTCGGCAAGGAACGCAGGATCCTCAAGCGCCGCCGAGCCTATGATCGCGCGCGCGGCGCCGGCGTCCAGCACGGCGTCCAGCGCGGCGGCGGTGCGCAGACCGCCGCCAACCTCCACGGGACCGCCGAATGCGGCGATTATCTCCGCAATGATGCGAGCGTGGCGCGGCGTGCCGGCGAACGCGCCGTCAAGATCCACCACGTGCAGTTCCTCTCCGCCCTGGGCGCGCCAATCGCGCGCCTGGGCCGCAGGATCGTCGTTATACGTGGTGGAGTCCTCCGCGCGCCCCTGGCGGAGCCTCACGCAAACTCCTCCCTTCAGGTCTATTGCCGGCAATATCGTCATTTCACACTCCTCTTTCAATATTCCTGCCATCTCAACTGTATTCGGTCCTGCTACGCACCGGGAACCCTGGCAGCACCGTTGGATGCGGATGCGCCACCTGTCCGGGATAGTCGAGCGTGTAGTGAAGCCCGCGCGATTCGTGCCGACGCTGCGCGCTGCGTACGATCAGTTCGGCGCAGACGGCCAGGTTGCGCAGTTCGAGGGTGTCGGGCGTGACCAGGTAGTCGAAGTAGTATTCGCGTATCTCCCTGCGCAGCGTCTTTATCCGGTGCAGGGCGCGCGCCAGTCGCCTGTCGGTACGGACGATGCCCACGTAGTCCCACATGAGGCGGCGGATCTCGTCCCACATGTGCGCGACCAGCACGGCCTCGTCCGGTGCCACGGCCCGGCCGGTCTTCCAGTCGGGTATCGGGATCCGTGGACGTCCCGCGGTGGCGTGCGATGCCAGTCTGCGGGCGGTGAGACGCGCCGTCACAAGCGCCTCCATGAGCGAATTGGAAGCGAGCCTGTTCGCTCCATGCAGGCCGGTGCAGGCCGTCTCCCCTACGGCGGAAAGGCCCGGCAGGGAGGTGCGGCCGTCCACCGTCGCCTTCACGCCGCCGCAACAGTAGTGGGCGGCTGGCACTATCGGTATGAGGTCGCGGGCCATGTCGATGCCGAACTCCAGGCATTTGCCGTAGATGTTCGGAAAGCGCCGCCGCAGGAAGGTCCGCCCCTTGGCCCGTATGTCGAGGCAGCAGTACGGTGCGCCGGTACGCTTCATCTCGCTGTCGATGGCGCGCGCCACGATGTCGCGTGGCGCAAGCGAGCCGCGCGCGTCGTAGCGCTGCATGAACGGCTCGCCCTGGCGGTCCACGAGTATCGCCCCCTCTCCCCGCACGGCCTCGCTGATGAGGAAGCGCTTTGCCTTCGGATGGTACAGGCACGTGGGGTGGAACTGGATGAACTCCATGTTCTCTATCCTCGCACCCGCGCGCCAAGCGATGGCGATGCCGTCGCCGGTGGCGGTGTCAGGATTGCAGGTGTAGAGGTACACCTTGCCGCAGCCCCCCGTGGCAAGGATGGTCTCTGCCGCGCGCACGGCGCATATCTCGTTCGTCACGGTATCCAGCACGTACGCGCCTATGCAGCGGTTCGGTCCGCGCACGCCCAGCCTGCGCGTCACGAGCAGATCGATCACAGCGGAGTTCTCGTGCACCTCGATCTCGGGATGGTGCCTGAGGGCGTCTATCATCGCGGTCTCGCACTTCTCGCCTGTGATGTCGCCGGCATGGAGGATGCGACGCGCGCCATGTCCCCCCTCGCGACCGAGATCCCACCGGCCGTCCGCGCCGCGTGCGAACTCCACGCCACAGGCGATGAGGTCGTCGATGCCGGCGCGCGCCTCGCCTACGATCCTGCGCACCACCTTCTCGTCGCAGAGACCGGCCCCCGCGACGAGCGTATCGGCCACATGCGCATCGAGGGAATCCTCCGGATCCATCACGCAGCAGATGCCGCCTTGCGCGAAATTGGTGTTGCAGTCGGCAAGGCCGCGCTTGGTGGCAAGCACCACCTTGCCGACCTTGGACAGATGCAGTGCCGACATCAGCCCTGCCATTCCGGATCCGACCACGAAGAAATCGCAATCAATTGTGCGCATGGCGTTCCCCCGCGCGGGGTCTATTTGGAGAACGGCGAAGACTGCTTCACCACCTGGAGGTAGTGTATAGCCTCCACCGCGTCGTCGAGCGATATCGGGAACGGCTGCGCTCGACGGACGGTCTCGTACACCGCCTTCCAGTAGCCTGCTGCGGCAGTGTCCTGGTCCGGCAGGGCCAGCGGCCATTCACGCACCGGGATGTCCTCGTGCATGTCCACGACGGGCGGCGTGCGCACGGAGGACCTGCGGCGTGAGAACTTGAACGTTGGCTCGATGGCGCGCACGGTGCCGGACATCGCCCCTGGCATCACGGTGAATACGCCGCGCGAGCCGCGTATCTCGAACGCAGGGCCGCGCGCATCCAGCCGACCGCCGCCGATGTCTATGTACACCGTCATGTCCCCACGCCCCTTCAGCGCGATGTGCGCGGTATCTTCGGCGTCCCCCAGCGACGCGATGCGCTTCAGCTCGCTCCAGAGCTGGCTCGGCGCGGAACCAAGCAGCGTCACCGCCTGCTGCACGGCATCTGGACCCTCGTACCATGCCGCGCCGCCGCCGCAGCGCTTTATGCTCTGCCAGTCGTCGCGCCGGACGAAATCCTGGCGGCGCACGATCGCCTCGTACACGTCGCCAAGCCTCGAATCGGCAAGCGCCATGCGCGCAAGGCGGAATTCCGGCGAGAAATATCCAGGCAGGCTGGGCAGCAGGCGTCCACGGGCCTTTATGGCGGCCGCCCGCAGCACGAGCGCCTGGTCGTGCGACAGAGCCATCGGCGATTCCACCACCGTCCATCTGCCCTTTGCCAGCGATGCGAGCGCGGCTTTGGCATGGTACACGGTCGGCAGCGCCACCAGCACAAGATCCATCTCGTTGTCGTCAAGCATGTCCTCGTACCTGCGATAGTGCCGCACATGGGGATATGCGCGCTCCACGCGGTCGCGATGGTCCTTTATGAGATCGCATACGGCCGTGACGGCAAACAGGTCGGGAAGAGACTGCAATGCCGGCAGATGCACTTGCAGAACCGACCGGCCCGCACCCACGATGCCTATGCGCACGGGCGGGCGCGCCGCCGACACATCCTGCATTGTCGTGTCCATGTTCATCCAGAAAACTCCACTTTCTTCTTGCCCTTTGCAGTTTTGAATTTTAGCGAATTCCACGGTGAATGTCAAGGTTTCGGCAGAGGAGCTTCGCACCCACGAGTGCGGTTGCGGGCGCAACCAGCACAAGCGAGAAGCTGCCCACGAGCGTCTTAACCACTTCGGCAGAGACGAGCGTGGAGTTGAGGAAGTCCAACACCGGCGTGCCCTGCGCGGCGAACACCATCAGAAGCGTGAGATATCCGCCGGAATACGCCAGGAGCAGCGTTGTCGTCATCGTGCCCACCACGCTGCGGCCGATGCGCAAGCCTGAGAGGAGCAGTTCCCGCGGCGGCAGGGACGGATTGCGGCGGGCCACCTCGTCCACGCCTGCGGCGATGTCCATGGCAAGGTCCATCACTGCGCCGGAGCTTGCCAATATCACGGCGCCGACGAAGACATCCGGGATGTCCAGGTTCTCGCATCCCGAGTAGAGCAGAGCCTGCACGAACGGCAGCGTGGCGCCGTTGATCTCCATAAGCCTGCCGAACAGATGGGCTGCGGCAAGCCCGGCCGCCACGCCCAGCACTGAGCCCAGGAAGGCCGTCAAACCCTTGCGCGTCGCACCGGCCACAAGGTACATTATCACGCCGGTCAGCACGCACACCGCGGCGAAACATATCCAGCTCGCAGGCCAGCCAGAGAGTGCCAGCGGTATGACCATCTTCCACACCACCAGGCAGCTGAACATGAAGCTGAACAGCGCCTTCGCACCGGTCCATCCCCCGAACGCGATCAGCAGAAGGCAGAACACCGCCCATAGCGCCCCCATCCAGCCAAGGCGCCAGTGGTCGCGCGCGACAAGGGTGTCGTCCTTGCCGGCCCCGCTGGCAGGCCACGCGACAGATGCGACATCCCCCACCTTGAACTTCTTGTCCAGATCGAGCTGCGCACGCATCTCATTCTCGGCCCTGAATCGCCGGCCGGCCGCTGGACCATCGAGCAGCTCCACCTCCAGATGCTGCGTGCCGTACTCCAGAAGCCCCGTCAGGGAGAGATCCCCGTCGTCCACCGCCACCACGCGCGCCCGCACGTTCCTCTCGGAGTCGTCCGCCAGCGGACGCACGGGCGGCGCAAGCCAGAGCGCAACGCAGCATGCGGCCAGGACGGCCACCGGGATGTAGCGCCGGAACTTCACTGCATGAACAGCTTCTTGAGCCGTATGCCGATGTCGACGTTCTCGGACATGCCCACGAGGATGTCCGCCCCGACGCCCTTTGCCGTCGTGAGCGTGGGCAGGGCCGTATGGGAGCCGGAACTCCAGCCGATGCCGGCATGCGCAGCCATCGTCCGCTTGACCGCATCGGCGAACACGTAGACGCGCCCGACGTCGTGGGCGGTAGTATCGGCCATGCGCTTCTTCACCTTCATCCGGTCGGACTCGAACGCCTTCTTGATGTTGGCCAGCTCCGCCGGAGTGATGAGCATCGGATCCTTGGCGTCGCCGTCGAACACGAAGCCGAACTTCTCGGCGAGAAGCGGCTTGACGTCCTCGAAGGGCCTGTCGGGACTCTCCTTGAGCATCTTCTTGACGATTGTCGAAAGTTTCTCCGCGGAGCATTTCTGGTTCGCGAGGAACTCCACCTTGAAGCGGCCGCCCGTGCCGGCGAAGCCCATGGACATGCCGCCCGTCTCATGGTCGCCCGTCGCGATCACAAGGGTGTCGCCGGGATGGCGGTCCTGGAACGCCATAGCCACCTTCACCGCGTCGTCGAGCGCGATCACATCGCGCAGGTTCGTGGCCGCATCGTTGGCATGGCCGGCGTAGTCCACCTTGCCGCCCTCGCACATGATGAAGAAGCCGTCAGGTCCATCCAGCAGCTCGATCGCCTTGGACACCATCTCCGCGAGCGTGGGCATCGAGCCATCGGAATCGATCGAGAAATCCATGGCGGAATCGGCGAAGCGGCTCCATGACTTCGTGCCCGGCTTGAGCGCCGCCCATTCGGCCTTGTTCGTCGCGATCACGTAGCCCGCCCCGCGCGCCAGGTCGAACACGTTGCCCCGGTATTCAGGATCCTTGCGGTCGTCGAACTTATCGTACACGCCTCCACCGGCGAAGTAGTCGAAGCCGCTGGCAATGAGGTCGAGCGCGATCCGGTAGCTCTGTCCCCGGCTCTTGCGGTGCGCGTAGAAACCGGCGGGCGTGGCGTGGACGATCGTGACGGTGGTGATGATTCCCACCTTCCGCCCGGCGGCCTTGGCTCGCTCCGCGCAGGATTCCACGCGCTCGCCATCAGGCGTCATGCCAAGCATGCCGTTGTTCGTCTTGTGCCCGCAGGCGATCGCCGTGGCGGCGGCGGCGGAGTCGGTGATGATCGAATTCGCCGCCTTGGTGCGCGTGCAGGCCTGATATGGCAGAGAGTTCATCGCGAGCGGTCCATGCCCGATCTTCATGGAGAACTCCTCCGCCACCATGCGCTGCGGCATCGACATCCCGTCGCCGATGAAGATGAACACGTACTTCGGCGCGGCGGCGAAAGTCGCCACCCATGATCCCGCAAACGCGGCCATCAGAAATTTCTTCGTTTTCATGGCGGAGAATTATACCAAAAATGCGTCCGTAATGATATAATCTGCGTCATGGAAAATTATCGCATAGGCTTCGGCTACGATTCCCACAGGTTCACCGGCGCGAAACCGCTAAGGCTGGGCGGCGTGACGATTCCAGGCGCCCCGGGGCTGCAGGGACACTCCGACGGCGACGCCCTGGTACACGCCCTCATCGACGCCCTCCTCGGCGCCGCCGCGCTCGGCGACATCGGCGAACGCTTTCCCGACAGCGATCCCGCCTGGCAGGACGCCGACTCCGCCATGCTACTGGATCGCGTGGTACGCGAGGTCTCCGACGCCGGCTGGCGCGTCGGGAACGTCGACGCGACAATCATCTGCGAACGTCCCAGGCTGCGTGCCTATGCATCGGACATCCGTGCCAGCCTTGCCGAAAGGCTCCACATACCGATGGACTCGGTATCCGTCAAGGGCAAGACCAACGAAGGCATGGATTCGACAGGACAGGGCGTGGGGCTTGCGGTGCACTGCGTGGCGCTGCTCGTACGGCGGTGAGGACCACCAGACTACGCGCGCACCATCACGGCGACCCCGTCCGGCACCACCGTGACAGTATAGTCGGGCCGACCGACAAGTCGGCGGGCCGTCGCCATCGCCTCCGCCGCATCATGGGCGGGTATCATGTGCATGTCGCGCACTATCTGGTCGTCGCAGTCGGAGACGAACACGACGCGGGCCTTTAGCAATATCCTCGCAAGGATCTGCGACTCCCACTGGTCGATGATCGTATCCTCCGGGCGGCGCTCGCGGAAGGTACGCATGAGCCGCTCCAGGTCCGGCTCATCGCGGAACGTACGGTGGAAGCTCGCGCCGCCATGCCCGTCCGCCGCCTGGGCGAACATCACTATCACGCCCCCGGGCTTGACCGTGGCCTCGGCTGCGGTCATGCCCTTCACGGACTGGTAGATGTTCTGGTCGAGCGGATATCCGCCGTTCGTGGAGATGGCGATGTCCGCAGGGATGGCGTCCACCCTGCACTGCGCCGACAAGAAGTCGCAGCCTGCGCGATGGGCGGCCTCGCAGTCGCCCGCGACGCAGTATACAGGCTGGTGCGCGGCATCGATGACGACGTTCACCACGAAGGCGAGCCGGACAGCCTTGGCGGCGAAGAGCATGTCGGCATGGATCGGGTTGCCGTCAAGCACCCCGGTACGGGCGCATGGGTTGTCTATGAAGGCCGAGTTGTGGTTGTACATCACCGTGGCGCGGCTGGCTATCCCAGGCAACACGCTCTTGCGCCCACCGGAGAAACCCGCGAAGAAATGCGGCTCGATGAACCCCTCGGACACCAGCAGGTCAGCTTCGGCGGCGATGCGGTTCACCACCAGCGCGCCGCCCGACGGGAGAGTCCCCAGTTGCACCAGGTTCGCCTCGTCGTCGCAGTCGTGCACAACGATGTGCTCCCTCGCGACGATGTCGGCGCCGAATTTCCCCTCCAGCTCCTCACGCGTGGTGGTGCGGTGGAGGCCCGTCGCCACGAGGATAGTCACCTCGGCATCAGGGTTCCCGGCGCGAATCTCCTCCAGGAGCGGCGGCATTATCACCCGGCTCGGAACAGGACGCGTATGGTCCGAAGCTATCACCGTGATCCTGCGCTTCCCAGCCGCGAGCTCGCGGAGTCTGGCGGATCCGATGGGGTTGGCGAGTGCGCCACGTACAAGCTCATCTGGCGTGGCTGCCGCCTTGTAGGCGTGCATCCCCGACACGAGGACGCCGGCCAGATGGCCATCCTCAATCTCGACCGTCTGCGAACCCTTGCCGTATGGCAGCGTGAACCTTTCCATGTCGCGAACTCCCTGTCGTCAGACTATCTGCGGCCGTATCCATCGGCGGCGGCGTTCCACGCGAAGAGGAAGAGCGCCATGCCCACAAGCGCGAAACCGGCTATGGAGCCAAGGGTCACCCCCCAGCCGAAGTGCTCCTTTATGAACGCGATTCCGATGCCGGAGACGATCGTCGAGGCGTAGCCCATGATGCCGGTGAATCCGTTGGCCATCGCGGCCGCCTCCTTCGTGGCCTGGTTGGCGGCGATGATCCCGATGAGCGCCTGCGGACCGTAGATGCAGAAGCCGGTGCCCATCAGAAGCAGCGTGGCCCAAAGGCTCGAGGCGCCGTCCGGCAGATACCAGAACCCAAAGGCGAACATGGCCGCGAAGAGCATGCAGAAGACGCACGTCCTCACGCCCCGGCCCTTGAACACCTTGTCCGTGATCCAGCCGGCGAAGATTGTTCCCACAACCGCGGCAAGCTCGAAGGCTATGATCATGAGCCCGCCCTTCTCCACCGGTATGCCCTTGTGCTGCTTGAGGAAGGTCGGTCCCCAGTCAAGGAAGCCGAAGCGCACGATGTATACGAAGAAGTTCGCGATGGCCACGAACCATATCACCTTGTTGCCGAAAACCAGCCTGCGGCGGTCCGCCGTGGTGATCTGCGCCGACGGCTTTGCCACGGCGGACGACTCCAGCTCGAGCTCGTGTACGCCCGCCTCGGTGGGCGAATCCTTCACGAAGAAGAAGCAGAACACCGCCGCCGCGCCCGCCAGGGCGGCCGGCACGTAGAAACACCAGCGCCAGCCGAAACCCAGGGTGAACAGCAGGGAACAGAGCCCCAGCGCCAGGAATGCGCCGAACGAATGCGACGTGTTCCAGATGGACATCTTCGTCGCCAGCTCCTTCGGATGTATCCAGTGCGTGAGCATCTTCGCGCACGGCGGAAAACCCATGCCCTGCGTCCAGCCGTTCAGTATCCAGAACGCCGCGAAGAGCACCGTCAGCGACGTGCATCCAAAAAGGAAGTTCATGAGCGCGGAAAGCGCGAGGCCCACCGTCATGAAGATGCGCCCGTTGAGACGATCGGCCCAAAAGCCGTTGACGAAGCGGCTCACGCCGTAGAGGACGCCGTGCACGGTCATGATCGTGCCGAGCGCATAGGTGGAGATCACCTTCTCCTCCAGCATGCCCGGCTGCGCCATGGAAAGGTTCTTGCGCGTGATGTAGAAGAACGCGTAGGCGACCATCGAACAGATGATGAACCGCCACTGCGCTCGCTTGAACCGCCTCTGCTCCTCTACGGTCATGACATCCCCCTTCACTTCGTCAGCACCTTGACGGCGTTCGCGAAGTTCTTGTAGTCGGTTATGACTATATGGTCCATGCCCTTGATGCGCACATGGCTGTCGCCACCGCCGTCGGCGAAGTCGTCGCCTATGAAGACGATGTCGTCAAGCGTGTAGCCATGCTCCTTCGCCCATGTGAGCGTCGCATCATACTTGTTGTACTGCTTGCCTGCGAAATCGAAGGACGTGGAGCCGCCGATGTAGACGGAATAGTCCTTGAACAGCTGCACCACCTCGGGATACATGGCGCGGCGCTTCTTCCGGTCGCCGTCGAACGCCAGCTTGTGCTCGGCGGACGGCTTCGTGCCCAGAAGGCCGAACGTCACCATGCCCGAGGCATGGAACTCCAGCGGCTCGCCCTCGTATTCGGTATAGCCGTACTTCTTACGGAGATAGTCCGTCTTCTCGCGGAAGAACGCACGATCGACCTTGTTCGTGACAGCCTTGACGATGCGGAAGTTTCCGTCGGCCGCCTCGGCCACCTGCATGCCGTAGTTGGCGACAATGTCTATGGGATAGTCGCCCATCTGGTGGTAGATGCGCGGCGCGTTGCCTGCGCCGATCATGACGCACCTGTACGACTTCTCCAGCTCCTTCAGCGCGGCGAAGTTCGCGGGCGGCACGGGCGAACGGTGTTGGCAGAGCGTGGCGTCGAGATCCATCGCCACCACCTTCTTGCGCCGTCCCTCGATGGCGCATGTCAGCAGGTTGGGGTAGTCGCTCGTCACGCGGTCCGCACCCTTGGCGGCGAAGCTGTCCCAGTCCTCCTTGTTCTGGGCCATCCAGAGGCACACCGTAAGGCCGGCAGCATGCGCCTTGTCGATCATCTCCTTGGATGTGTTCCTGCCGGTCGGGGCCACACTGCAGCACCCGAGGCTTTTCGCCGTCGCGATGTGCGCGTCGGTGAGCGCGCCCATGATGTAGCCGAGCGGCGCGTCTGGGTCGGCGCGGCGCATCGCGGCGAGCGTGTTCGTGTTGAAGCAGGTGAATGCGTACGTGCCATCCTTCAACATCCGCCTCGTCGTTGCGTTCAGCTTGCGGCAGTATTCATCAAGGACCTCCGGCGTGTAGAACCTGCCCGGATAAGCCTTCATCTCGAGTTCGATGAAGAAGTCCCCGCGTCCCGAAAACTCCGCCAGCACGTCCTCGAGCGTCGGCACCGGCTCCGAGCACGCCTGCAGACGGCACTTGCGGATGTCCGCGAGCGTCCTCTCCTCCACGACTCCCTTGCCGTCGGTGGTGCGGTCGAGCTTCGAGTCGTGCATTATCACGAGCTGATGGTCCTTGGTGAAGCGGATGTCCGTCTCGAAGCCACGAATGCCCTTCTGTAGGCACAGCCTGAAGCCGCCGGCCGCGTTGTCGTCGTACTCGCTGCGTCCGCCGCGGTGCGCCTGCACGAGCGGTCCGCCGTTCGTCTTCAGCGTCGCGTTGGCGGGTGCGGTCGCCGCCGCGCATTCCATCGCGAAGGCGAGCAGAACAGCCGAGACGATGCATCCTGACATGCTTTTCATGTTGACCCTCTTCCTTTTTGAATGCCGAAACCTGGTTGCCATGCCCCATGCCCTACAGGGCGCCGCCGACGAGTCCGGCGAATGTCGAGATCGGGGTGGTGTCGCGATAGTTGTCCACGATCTGCCGGACGTCCTTTATCAACCCGTTGACCTCGTTGTAGAGTTCAGGATCGGACGTGAGCTTGCCAAGGGTGCCTTCGCCCTGGGCGAGCTTCTCGGAGACGTTCTTCAGGTTCGCAAGCAGCTTCGAGGCATCGTCCGCCATCTGCTTGTCCTGCGTGATCTTCCCCAGCAGCCCCTCTCCCTCGGTGATGCGCGCAGTGATGGCCTTGATGTTCGCGACCGATCCCTGTATGTCGCGATATACGGCATCGTCCTTCGAGAGCAGGCGGCCGAGCGTCCCCTCGCCGGCGGCAAGGCGGTCCGATATCTCGGCCGCGTGGGCGAAGGTCTTCTTGAGGTCCTGATACACGGTATCGTCGGAGGAAAGCAGCTTGCCGACGGTACCCTCGCCGCGCTCTAGGCGGCCTGCGATCGTCTTGGCGGAAGCTACCGTGGCGGCCACGTCCACATACACCTGGTCGTTGGTGGAAAGCAGCTTGCCCAGCGTACCCTCGCCGCGTTCCACGCGCGTAGCCACCGCGTTGAGCTTTTCGGACATCGACTCGAAGTTCGTGACGATGTTCCGAAGGTTGCCCTGCGACGTGAGATCGTTCAGGTTGCGGGCTATCTCGCCGAGGTCGCGCATCCAGTCCGCAGGCGGCACGCCCTTGAACACGGTCGTCTCCAGCGGCAGGGGCGCACCGGAACCCTCCTCCAGCAGCAGGTAGTTGCCGCCCAGGAGCGACAGCGCCGCCACGGAGACGCGGTAGGATTCGCGCAGCATGACGTCCCTGTCCACGAGCATTGTCACCGTGATGCTCTCAGGCGCGAGCGATATGCGCTCCACGGAGCCCACCTTCATGCCTCGGTAGACCACGTTGTCGCGCTCCTTGAGCCCACCTACGTCCCGGAACTCGACCGTCGCGCGCACGCGTTCGCGTCCACGGATGAGATCGACGCCCGATATTATTATCGTGAAATACGCCAGCAGCGCGATCACGGCGACCATGAACACGCCCACCACCAGCTCGGAAAAGAGATCTCCATTCCTTTTCATGCCTAGCCTCCATCAACTACAAGCCAACGCCCATCATCAGAACTCCAGATAGAACAGCCGCGTGACCATGTATCCGAAGAAGAGTATGAGCAGAAACGATATTATCACGCTGCGCTGCGTGGCGCGCCCGACGCCCACCGCCCCCAGCCTCGTGGCGAAGCCCTCGTGGCAGGAGACCGTGCCGATGACCAGCCCGAACACTGTCGCCTTCAGCAACCCCACGAAGAGGTCCTTCACCTCGGCGATGTTCATCGCGCTGGACATGTACTGCTGGAAATCGACGTTGAGCTGCGTGTACCCCACGAGCCCTCCGCCCAGCACACCCAGCAGGCACGCATAGAAGGCCAGCACGGGGCTCATCACCACGAGCGCCGTCATGCGCGGCGCCACCAGGTACCGGACGGGCGGTATGGACATTATCTCCAGCGCGGCCACTTCGTCGTTCACCGTCATGGTGCCGAGCTCGGCCGCCATCGCCGAACCCACGCACGCCGAAAGGCATATCCCGGTGACGAACGGCCCCATCTCGCGTATGAGCGTGATCATCACCGCCGCGCCGAGATACATCTCCTGGTTGAACTTCCTCAGGGCAAGCCCCACCTGCAGCCCAAGTATCATGCCTGTGAAGAACCCCACCACCGTTATCACGGGCAGCGTGCGGATGCCGGTGGAATAGAACTGCCGCCACATCGTGCGGCGCGCATCCCGCCGCACCAGCACGCCCGGCATGTATCCAAGCGACTCCAGCAGGAGACGTCCGGACTGCCCGACGCCGGCGAAGAACGACACGATCTGCCGCCCGCAGGCGGTCAGCAGACCTCGCGGGGCGTCTTCGTACGGTGGCTCGCGGACTATCGTCATCGCATCTCCTCGAACGTCAGATGCGCGTCGGCGTCTCTATGCCGAGCAGCGAGAGCCCCTTGGCCAGGACCTGCCCGAAGAGCGAACAAAGCTTCAGGCGCGCATCGCGGACCGCCGGTTCGGACTTCAGGACCGGCGAATTCTGGTAGAACGAACTGTACAGCTGGGCCGTCTGGAACAGATAGTCCGCCAGCACGGAGGGCTTGTAGCACTCGGCTGCGCGGCGAACGGTCGCCCCGAACTGCAACAGCTGCAGCGCAAGACGCTTCTCCGCCACGGTCGCAACATCGAACTCCGCCGCGGGCGACGCTCCGGCGGCAGCCGCCTTGTCGAGCAAGGAGCATACGCGCGCATAGGCGTACTGCAGGTACGGACCCGAGTTGCCCTCAAGGGCAAGGGCCTTGTCCCAGCTGAAATCCACGGCCGTCGCGGGATCGTGCGAGAGGTCCGCATACTTCACGGCGCCAAAGCCGATCTGCTCTGCAAGCTTCAGCTGGTCCGGCGTGGCCGGAGCCGCTTCTGGGCTCGGGGCCTCCCCACCGGATGCCGCCGCACGTCCCCTCACTATCTCGAGCGAACGGCGCACGGCCTCCTCCAGCAGGTCGTCGAGCTTGATGAGGTTACCCTCGCGCGTCGAGATGGCCTTGCCGGCGAACGACATGAGACCGAAGGGCACGTGCACCAGCTTAACCGAATACCCGAGCCTCTCGCAGATGATGAAGAACTGCCTGAAATGCAGCTGCTGGCGGTCGTCCGTCACATAGATTATCCGCTCCGGATCGTAGTCCTTCACGCGGGATGCGACGCACGCGATGTCGGAAGTGGTGTAGTTGAAGCCGCCGTCGGACTTCCGGACGATCGCGATGGGCAGCCCCTCCTTCTCGAAGCGAACGATCAGTGCACCTTCGCTCTCCTCGGTGAGACCCGCCGCCTGCATCCTGGCGAGCGCCTCTGGCATCATGTCGTTGTAGTAGGATTCGCCACGATAGGTGTCGAACCTGACGCCGAGCTTCGCGTACATGCGCTCGAACTCGGCTATCGATATCTGCACGAAACGTTCCCAGAGCGCGCGGTTCTCCGCGTCGCCCCGCTGCAGTCTCACCAGCTCCTCGCGGCAGGCGCCCTTCCACGCCTCGTCCTCCTTGGCCCGCGCGGCGGAGGCCACGTATGCCTTCTCCAGATCGGCCACGGTGCAGTTGGCGCGCTCCTCGGCGGAAAGGCACTCGCGGTAACCCTTTATGAGGATGCCGAACTGCGTGCCCCAGTCGCCGAGATGGTTGTCGGCAATGACGTCGTAGCCGAGCGCGCGGAAGATGCGGTCGATCGCGTTGCCGATGACCGTGGAGCGGATATGGCCGATATGCATCTGCTTGGCGGCGTTCGGCGAGGAGTAGTCGATGACCACGCGCCGGCCTGCGCCGACCTGCGGAATGCCGAGGTGCGCGTCCCCTGCGAGCGCAGCGAGCTGCGCGGCGATCCACGCGCCGGAGACCGTGATGTTGATGAAGCCCGGCCCTGCTATCTCTAGCTTCTCGGCGAAGTCGGGCGTCCCGCCCGCCGCAAGCACCTTTTGCGCGATCTCGCGCGGATTGCCGACGCCCAGCTCACGCTTGAACTTCAGTGCATCGTTGCACTGGAAGTCGCCGAACTTCGCATCGGTCGCCGGCAGCACGCGGACAGCGCCAAAATCGTGACCAGGAAACGCCTTTTCAAAGGCGCCTCGGATCCAGCTTTCGATTGAACCGCCTGCTGCGTCGTCCGAAATATTCTGTATCGATTCCACCATATCATCCTCTCTCTAGGACGGCCAATAGTTTATCAATTTCCGTCCGACATGGCAAGCATCAAGAGGTCGCATACGGCGAAGCGGTCCTTGCGGTGGTTGGCAGGTCGGACGGAAAATGATATAATGTGGGCATGGCTCGTTCACCTTGGAGTATCTATCCGCGTCCGCGATCACGGCCACGCCGCCTCACCTGGCGCAGCGTGATCGTCTCGCTCTTCACCCTGCTTGGCCGTTTAGTAGGCGATCTGGCCACCGGCCGCTCCTCCCGCGCGTCAGGCGGCACGCAGAAGCGGCCCCCTCGCGGCAGATAGCGGGATATGTCGCGCCGGACATCTTCATTGCTTCAGAAAACCGTACTCATAGACTTTTGGCGCAATCTGGGCGGCAAGTGCCTTATGCGCGGCGCGGAGATTGGCGAGAAGCGTGTTGTACGTCTCATCGGAGGATGTGGCGTTCATCTGCTCCTTGCCAGAGGCGGTCTTCTTCATACCTTGGAAATGGAGGCGAATGTCGTAGTAGGAGGCGTTCGGGTTGGCGTTCGGCTGGGCATGGTAGTAGCGCCATAGCTCGCGCCCGGTGGCGAGGACGGCTCTGGCGGCGGAAGAAATAAGTGTTGCCATTGTGGGAATGTTGCCAGTTCCAATGTTGCCAATTCCCAATTGGGTATTGGCATTGGTATTTGGCAACGCTTTCACATTGGCAACATTCTCCAAATCCAGTTCCCCTTGGTAGGGACGCGCGTCCCGCGCGTCCGCATGGTAGAGCGCGCTCGCCGAGCGCGCCGCCCTGCCGTTTATGAAATCGCTCATGAAGTGGCTCTTGAAGCAGCTCTTTGCATCAACCTCCGCTTCCGTGAACGGAATCCAGTGGTTCACGCCGTCTGCGGACTTGACCACATTATCAAACAACGTGAATACAAGGCAATCACTTTGGAATTCCACATCCCCAATCCATTTATTATTTGGATGGCAGAATTCGTCTTTGTTGTTTTCCCATGTCAACACTATGCAATGCCGCACAGCGAGATATACTGCGAACGGAATCAGGTTGCGTGGTGTTATCCTTGCAACCTTATGTTGCTTCACATCGCTTTCTGTTGGTTTGGATGTGATGAAAAGACTTGCACGCTGCTGCATACTAACACCGGGCAGCGACATGTATGCTACCGTTTCGGGAGAATGTACGTCATAATACTTTCGCAACCAGTCGCTTATCATCTCACCTGACATGGAAGAATGGAAGCTCCTTGTTCCCAGAAAATTAGAGTCCCTGTCTATGACATCAACGTTTGCCCCACTCATTTCTTTTAACCCATCAAGCTGCCAAATGGTAAATACAATAGGAAAAGAACCTGAAACATTGTCAAAGGTATCGGCAGGGCAAATAAATCCCCTCTTAAAAGTAGCCCTCCAATACTTCCTGAACTTGGCGCAATTCTGGGAACAGACGAACTTCATCGTGCTAAACGAAGCTAAAATCGCCCCCTGAATTTCCTTGTAGATACGCAAAAAGAATTGGATGTAAAGTTCTCTTGTCGCGGTGCCGACCATGTTTGTAAATTCCGCGTAAACCATACTCTCTTTCGCGACGCTAGTCCGATTTTCGCCAGTCCCGACAATCACCTTCCGATTTGAATGTTCCGCATAAGGCGGATTGATGTAGATGACGAGATGCTTGCGCTTTTCGGGATCGTTGATGACATCGCGTAAATCTTCAGGAAGCTTGTCAAACGGGTCGTTAAGAAAGTCGAAGCGGAACACGTGGGAGTCGAGGAGGTTCGCTCCATTCTTGATTCGTTCGTGTATCACGTCCACGTCCTGCTGATCCAAGGTCGAGACCCAGACGCGGTACTTGTTCGCAAGGCCGACCTCGAGGTTGCCCGTGCCGCCCGCGCAGTCCCACACGTAGTATTCGTCCTGCCAGTTCTCGCCCAGGACGGCGGCGATGTACTGCTGCGACTTCTCCACCCAGATCGCGGGCGTGAAGAACGACCCCTTGCGTTCACGCACGTCCTGGGGGACGAGCAGGTCGAGGCGTGAGACGATGAAGTCCCAGTATTCGCGCTTCGGCGGACGCTTGTACCGGCGCCAGAAGGCCGCGTATACGTCGAGACCTCCGGGCTTGAATCCGAACGTAAGATTGAAGTTGAGTTCGTCCTCGTTCTTGCGCCGGATGGTGTATGGCTCTCTAGCGGTCGCGTCAAACGCGATGTAGAAGTCCTCGGCGGGACGGTCATCGGACACCTCCGGCGTTCCTTTGTCGTCCACGTTCATCTCTGCGAGGAAGAAGTCGCGGTCGTAGAGGGCGTATTTCTTCTTGAGGACGTCCCACGGTGCGTCAATGTGCGGCATCACTTCGTTGCGCCACTTCTGATAGATGAACGTGAAGTTGTTGCGGTCGATGGGCGTAGCGAGCGCGGGGGATTCGCCGGACGCGAAGTTGCGCGCGACAAACGCCTTGATCTCTGCATCGTCCGCACCGAAGCGGAACACGACGATCTTGTCGGATGGAATGACGCCTCGCACGGTCTCTACGGTCTTGTCGTCGACGGCGGACGGCGTCTGCGTCCAGTTGAAGTCATTCAGGTTGAACACGGGCAGGATGTAGTGATATTCGACGAAAGCGATTTTCTCGCTGTCGAAGCAACCGACGAAACGCGGTGGCTCGACGTCGCCATTCTGCTCGCCCTTAATGGTAAGAATCAGCTGCGCGAGCATCCGGTGTATGTCCGTCGGATGGTTCTTGGCCTCGGCCCAGAGGATCGGGGCGTCCGGGATGAATGTCATCTGGCGCGGGTCGCGGCGTTTGGGCGACACGCAGAAGTCGATGTTGCCGACGATGCGAGTGCAGTCGTACTTGCCGAAGTACGCAGCGGCAACGCGATTCTTCAGCTCCTCTTCGCGGATGGCGGATTGGTGGTTCATGGCGAACATTATACCATTTTCAGTCGCCGCAGTTCAAATCCTCCGAACGATAGTGCCGCACCTCGTCCTCGATGACGGACAGCTATCATAGAGTGTCCGGTATAGTCGTCCTCTCCGCCGTTCGTCCAAAACGCCGTCAGGGTTCTGGCACCCATGTTCCGCCAGGCTGCGGACAAAGGTTGTTCTTCGTGTCCCATTCGAGGTTGCGGTCGTTGGGTGCGGGATTGAGGTAGTAGAGGAATGAGACACCCTCAAAGTCGACCACGTTGAAATCGCCATATATCTTGCCGTAGTATGCGCTTTTGACCTTGCCGTCTTTGTCATATACCGTCCTGATGCGAAAGGCATGGCAACGGCTCT
>JAFXTB010000109.1 GCA_017525225.1 Kiritimatiellia bacterium | reverse complement strand
GGACAGAAATGGATAACGATGTAAAGTTGAGCAAGTACTGGGATGGGAACCGTCTCAGGAACACAATAACGCTCATGGAGCAATTTTGGATGCTCATGAACGACAAGGGATTGGACGATACGCACCGGAAATGCGCAAAGAGGTTGTTTGAACATGAACGCCGTCTTGCCATGTGCCTCGTTATGAAGGATTTCCCCGAAGACTTCACGACCGATAGGTTCATCAATTCCATGTACATTGATGATATGTTCAAGGGATATGGGGAGAACGCATAATGGCCAATTCCGTCGTATCGCTTTTGCTAGGAGAAGAACCATGAAACAACTGACAATCGGAAACAAGACATTCACCAACCGCTTCTTCCTCGGGACGGGGAAGTTCGCATCGAGCGAACAGACAAAGGCGGCGCTCACCGCAAGCGAAACGGAGCTCGTCACGGTCGCCTTGACGCGCGTACACGAGGGCAATTCGTCCGGCGACGACATCCTGAAGGCAATCGACCGCAGCAAGGTGGAAGTGATGCTCAACACGTCCGGCGCCCGCAATGCGGACGAGGCGGTGCGCATCGCAAAGATCGGCAAGGCGGCAGGGTTCAACTGGATCAAGATCGAGGTCCATCCCGACGCGCGCTACCTTCTGCCGGATCCCGTAGAGACGCTGGAGGCGGTGCGCGCATGCGCGAAGCTCGGCATGGTCGTACTGCCCTACATCAACGCCGATCCCGTCCTTGCGCGGCATTGCGAGGACGCGGGCGCGGCGGCGGTGATGCCGCTTGGCTCGCCCATCGGCTCGAATCGCGGGATCCGCACGCGCGACATGATCGAGATCATCGTCGAGCAGAGCCATGTGCCGGTGGTGGTCGATGCAGGGATAGGTTTGCCGTCCCACGCGGCGGAGGCGATAGAGCTTGGCGCGGATGCCGTTCTCGCCAACACCGCCGTTGCGGCGGCAGGCGATCCGGTGAAGATGGCGGAGGCGTTCAAGCTCGCCGTCCGCGCGGCGGAGCTGGCGCTCGAGGCCAAGCCGCCGCGTACATCCACGACCGCCAACGCCACCAGCCCAATGGACATATTCAAGTAAAATGCACACTATCGTATTTCATAAAATGTGATAGTGCTAATGTACCATGTTCCCGCATCTCAAATATTCCGAAGCCGACGTTGACGGCTACATCTCTGGCGTCGCGCCGGAGATGGTGGAGGCATCGATCGCCAAGGAGCGGCACGACTGGTTCGACCTGCTGAATCTGCTAAGCGGGGCGGCGCGTCCGTTTGTGCCGGAGATGCGCCGCCTCGCGCAGGTCGTCCGCCGCCGTTACTACGGCAAGACCGTAAGCGTCTACGCCCCGCTCTACATCGGGAACACCTGCATCAACTCCTGCCGTTACTGCGACTTTCGCCGCCAGCACACGGGGACGGTGCGGCGCAACCTGACGCTCGACGAAATCCGCGCCGAGGCCGAGGCCATCCGCAAAACGGGAATCGATTCGTTGCTTGTAGTGGCGGGCGAGGATCCCAAGGTGAACACGGTCGCACATCTCGCCGAGGTCGGGCGGCTGCTCAAGACAATCTTCTCCTATCTTGCGCTGGAGGTGGCGCCGCAGTCGGAAGATGGCTACCGCGAACTCTTCGCGGCCGGCTTCGAGGGGTTGACCTGCTTTCAGGAGACGTACGACCAAACCCTCTATCGCGAAATGCACCCGGCCGGACCGAAGGCGGACTACGACTGGCGGCTCGACACGCAGCTGCGCGCAGGGCGGGCGGGCTTCCGTATTCTCGGCTGCGCATTTCTGCTTGGACTCGGTCCTTGGCGCCGGGAGGCTGCAAGCCTTGCGGCGCACGCCTTTTATTTGATGAAAGAGTGCTACGAGGCGAAGGTGCAGTTCGCGTTCCCGCGCATCTGCCGCGTGGATGGCGGGTTCGTGCCGCCGTGCGAAGTGGACGACGCCGACCTGGAGCAGATGATGCTCGCGTTCCGCATCGTCTTCCCGCAATGTTGCATGACCGTCTCGACGCGCGAAGCGCCGGCGTTCCGCGACCGAATCGTCCTGACGGCCGCAGACAACATGAGCGCGGGCTCGCGCGTCACGCCGGGCGGATATGCTGTTCTAGGGAAGGAACGTTCTGCGGACGTGGCGCAGTTCACGCTCTCCGACGGCCGTTCGCCCTCCGAAGTGTTCGCCGCCATTCGCGCCAATGGGCAGGAGGTCGTTTTCAAAAACTGGGACAACAGAATCTAAATATGGTTCGAAGGGAATTCGTATTTCTATGTCAGGGGGATTCCGCGGAGAGATGAGAAAGAGGTCGAAATCCATGTCGCGCTGACGGCGAAGTACACGGAGTCCGACATCGAGGCATACATTGTCCTGAAAGGTTTGGGACATCTTCTCGCGGCGACACGCGAGGTGGATGTCCTGCCAATCAGAACGAGGGCGCCCAAGGTTCAGTTCGAGTCGCAGAAAGTAGTATTGGCGACTTTCTTTTTCGTTTCGTGGTTGGTTGTGGTGCCATCGGTTTTTCGCATGATGGACATGCATTCATGGTTTAGGATTTGGGGAAGCCCACCCGAGTCGGCGACGCTTCCCTAGTGATAGGTTATTCCTATGACAACATAGATTATTTTCCGATTACCCTTTGGCTCATCGGATATGGGATAATATTCGGCGTCGACCACGCAAAGGAAGAATTCATCTTCGGTCCGTCCGGACCCCCCGGACGGACCATAACAAAAACCAACAAAGAAAGGAACACATCAATGAACAGCAACGACAGAAAGTTTCTCCGCACCGTAGTCTCATTCTCGGTCGCGGCCATCGTCGGCGCCGCCGCCCACGGAGGCGTGCCGCTGAACAACCTGCAGGGATCGGGCGGCATCGCCTTCAACCCGCTCGCATACACGGCAGGTCTGCCGTGGGACGGCGATGGCGGAGGCGACACTACGAACGAGGTGGAGCATTCCGCGCTCAACGGCGTGGTGTCGCGTCCGCAGATTGGCGCGTGGTACGTCAATCTAAACGACGCCCGCATCAACTGGTGGGCAGGCTCCGCCGCGCTCTCGTTCGCAGACCACGTCGAGTTCTCGGCAGGCTACGGGTTCATAAACGCCCACAAGTACGGCGACAAGTCGATCAACACCTACAACATCGGCTCAAAGGTCAAGTTCCTCGACGAGAACGCCTTTGATACGTCATGGGTGCCCGCGCTCGCTGTAGGCGGCGTATACAAGTACACCGACTCTAGCACGGTCGATGCGCTCGGTCTCGATGACGATGGCTTCGATGCCTACGTTGTGGCTACAAAGCTGATCACCCAGACGCCCTGGCCGATCCTTCTCTCGGCCGGCCTGCTTCTCTCGGATGAAGTCGTCAACGGCGTCGTCGGACACAACGACTACGACGTGGTCGGCTTCGGCAATGTCGATGTGCTGCCGGCGGAGAACGTCGCCATCGGCGTGGAGTACAAGCAGGGCGTCGATGCCGGCGACGGCATCCGCAACCATGACTACTGGGATGGCCATGTGGCGTGGTTCGCGACGAAACAGCTCACGCTTGTCGCAGCCTTCGCCGAGACGGGCGACAAGGACAAGTTCTACAGGCACGGATCGGCCAAGAACCTCGGTGTAGGCTCCGGCGCCGTGTTCTCGATCCAGTACCAGTTCTAGCTTCAACGTCAAACAATGAAGCAATGGCATGCGTTCTCTCCGATGGTCCTTCCCATTGCGCCGGTATGGTAGATTTGCTATAGTATCGGGCATGGCGAAGGACCTAAAAAGAGAAACGGCGTGATATCGGCATGGCTTTACGGCAATCAGACAATCGCTCGGATGCGTACGCAAAGCTGAAGCTGCTCCGTGAACGGATACGCGGCGTTGGAACCGCAGTCGTGGCATTCTCGTCGGGTGTGGATTCCACGTTCCTCCTGCGTGTGGCGCACGAGGAGCTTGGCGACCATGTCGTTGCTGCGACGATCCGTTCGCACACGTTCCCGAAGCGCGAACTGGATGAAGCGACGGCCTTCTGCCGCGCAGAGGGCGTCCGCCACGAAGTCATTGATGTCTGCGAGCTGGACATTCCGGGATTCGCGGAGAATCCGCCTGACCGATGCTACCTCTGCAAGAAGGAGCTGTTCGGCAGGCTTCTCTCTTTTGCGAAGGACAACGGACTCGCCACCGTGCTTGAAGGGTCGAACATGGACGACGACGGTGACTACCGTCCTGGCCGCCGCGCAATCCGTGAACTCGGCATTTTGAGCCCGCTGCACGATGTCGGCCTGACAAAAGCGGAAATCCGCATGCTGTCGCGGGAACTGGGGCTGCCGACAAGCGACAAGCCTTCATTCGCCTGCCTCGCATCGCGCTTTCCGTACGGCGAGCGCATAACTGCAGCAGGACTTGAACGGGTGGAACGCGCCGAACAGTGGCTTATGGATCTTGACCTCGGCCGTGACGGGGCGCGTCCCTCCCGCGGCCTCACGCAGCTGCGCGTCCGCTCGCATGGCGACATGGCGCGCATCGAGGTACTGCCGGAGGCGATTCCGAGCCTTGCCGCCCGAGCGGCAGAGATCGCCGCCGCATTCAAGGGATTCGGTTTCTCGTATGTCACGCTTGACCTACAGGGATACCGCACTGGCAGCATGAACGAGGCTTTGAATGGAAAACATCGATAGAGGCGAGGTGTTGGCGCTGCTGAAGCCGGAGAGGCGGCAAGAGCTGCGCGAGCGGGCGCACGAGACGACGGCGCGATGCGTGGAGAAGCGCTTTGACTTCTGCTCGATCATCAATGCGCGCTCTGGACGCTGCAGCGAGAACTGCAAATGGTGCGCGCAGTCCGCCCACTGGAAGACGGGATGCGAAACCTACGGCTGGGTGGGTACCGACGCCTGCGTCAAGGCGGCAAATGAGGCGGCGGCGAACGGCGCGGACCGGATCGGCATCGTCACGTCAGGACGTTGCCTCTCGCACGAGGATGTAGATAACGTCTGCATTGCGCTCAAAGCGATGCGCGCGGCAGTGCCGGATATCGGCCTTTGCGCCTCGTTGGGGCTTCTCTCCGAAGAGGATCTAAAGAAACTCAAAGCGGCGGGACTCCAGCGTGTCCACTGCAACCTTGAAACCGCGCCCTCGCTCTTCCCGTCGCTCTGCACCACGCACACGGCGGCGGACAAGCTGGCGACCCTCCATGCCGCAAAGAAGCTCGGCTTCCAGATCTGCTGCGGCGGCATCATCGGCATGGGCGAGACGGACGAGCAGCTGGTGGAATTCGCCTTTGCGCTCAGGGAGATCGCACCAGATTCGATTCCCGTGAACGTGCTGCACCCGATCGAAGGAACGCCGCTCGGAGATCGCGGCGTACTTGATCCGGAACGCGTGGTCGATTCGGTGGCAATCTTGCGGCTAGTGAATCCATCCACGCCGCTTCGCTTCGCGGGCGGACGGCGCGACATGACGGACGAGACGGCGGCGAAGTGCATCTACGTGGGAATGTCCGCCGGCATCGCGGGACCTCTTCTCACCACGCCGGGCGCGGACTTCGATGACGATCGCGACCTCGCCATCCGCGCCGGCTATGCCGTTGGCCGCAAAAGGGTTGGATGATTGGATCCGCGTGGTAGGGCCCGCTCATCTCCGCAAAGCATCAACCACGGAAAACACTGAGGCCCGCGTTCGCGGGACACTGAAGCCAGCACGAAAGAATCCTCCGGGTATCTTGCTGGCAGGTGTCCATCTTCCATATACCGATATTTTCGGATGAGCAATCATCGGCTGAAATGCGTGAAACATCCATTCTACAGCCATTTCCGTGTCGCACAAGGGTGCGTTTCCGAGTGTTCCGTGGTTGAACCAACCTCGCCGCCGTGGTCGCGGTGCTTGCGGGCAGAATCGTGAATATGGTATAATGCGCGCCTAGACAACCATTCCATCAGAGGCTAGAAATGACAAAGAACATGATAGCGTTTTCGGCGGCGGCTGCGCTTGCCTCGGTCGCTTTCGCCGGTACCGGTCCGCTTGAGTTCACCTTCTATGGCACGAACCGGCCCGCGGGAACCGTCCACGCGACGGTACCTGATCGCTTCCACTCCGCCCGCTGGCACAATCTCCGCACTGGCGAATGGCGGGACGAGCCTTTCGTGCTGGTCTCCGACGACCGCGGGAATCTCGAACTGCCGGCCAAGCCCGACACGTCGGACTGGAGGCTCGTCGTAACCGAACTGCCCGCTCTCACGCTCAGTCCAGGAGCGGATGTGAAGCTCGACTACGGCGGCGCCGGCGTTGGCGGGTATCCCGTATTCCGCGTGACGTCGGGCGATCCAGCTGCCACGCTGCGCATCTCCTACGCTTGCCATCCTGACGGTCTTGGTCCAAAGGGCGACTTCTGGCGCGAGACGGCCGCGCGCTATCTCGGGCCGGACATCGACCTGCCGATCCTCCCGGCGAACATCGACCGCTACGAGAGCTACCAGCTTGTCTCTAACGCCGTCTATCGCGCCCCGCTCCTGCAGGGGCTGGTGCGCTATGTGCGCCTGCGCCTCGACGGCGCGTCGAAGCCCGTCTCGCTCGCGTCCTTCACGTTCGCGAACGACCGCGTGCATTCTGTTGGCGAACGCGCGGGCACATTCGACTGCTCGGATCGCCAGCTTGCCGCAATATGGGAGGCGAGCGTGCGGACATGCGAACTCTCCGCCATACCATCCTACGATTCCATCTGGGGGCCGAAACCAGTGCGCACGCTGCCCTACATTGCGGACGGCGCAAAACGCGACCGGCTCGTGTGGAGTGGCGACCTCTGGTGGGCGCAGCGCAGTTGCTTCGTCGGATTCAAGCCAGAAGCCCCCTACATGAAGGGGTCCGTGGAGATGCTTGCGGCGAACCATACGCCCGAAGGGTACGTGCAGGCGTCGCCCTGGCCCGACCAGGCCGTTCCGAAGGCGGGCGAGTGGGGACCGTTCGGTTCCGATGAATTCGCCGCCTGGTTCGTGCCTGTCGCGTGGGACACGTATTTCTACACGGCCGACATGGCGCTTCTGAGGAAGGTCTATCCCGTGGTACAGGGCCTGATGGCCTACCTCGCGCGCTACCAGAACCCGAAGACCGGCATCTTCGAGCAGCGGAAGGAGACGTGCAAGCATGCGGCCGGGCTGGTGTTCGGCGGCACATCGCTGCACCATCGCGCATTCATGAACATCCTGCTCTGGAAGACTTTCTCCGATGCGGCACGGATGGCCCGTGAACTGGGAGAATCCGTCGATGCGGCGCGCTGGACGGCCTCTGCCGCGCAACTCGCGGAATCGGTGCGCGCCGCCTTCTGGAACTCCAAGGAGGGCTTCTTCCAGCTCTCGGTGGAGGATGGCAAACTCGGCTTCGAGGCGTGCGCGCTTGCGCTTGCCACGCGGTTTGTCACGCGCGACGAGGCGGAACGCATCATGCCGCATCTCGTGCGCATCCGCCACGGCAAGTTCCAGGCGCTCGCAGCGCGCGGCAAGTTCGAATATGGCGCGCCCGACGCCGCGCTGGCTATGATCGACGCCCATGGATGGCGGGCTGTGCTGGATCCGGACTGGAAGGGCATGCGTCTTACGAGCGAGTGCATGAACCTCGTCCGCAGAAGCTGGGGAGACGAGGCACATCCCGATACGGCCATCGCCGGCCTCTTCACCAACTACCTGCTCGGCATCGAGCCTGCGGAGCCTGGATTCGCCGTCTTCACGTTCCGCATCCCGGCGACATCGCGCATCGGCTGGGCGTCCGGCGTGGTGCCCACGCCGCACGGCGAGATCGTCGCGAGCTGGAACAGAGGTGAGAAGGGTGGAATCGAGGTGCATGTGGACGTACCGCAGGGAACGAAGTGCAGACTCGTTCTCCCCGGCGCGCAACCCATCGCCCTCGGGCCGGGCTCCTTCAGAAAGTGCTTCAGATGAGATCGTCCAACTGCCGCACTGTCGCGCTTGCCGCCATATTCGCGGCAACGGTCGTCCACGGCGGGCTTCTTGCGCCTTCCATCGGCCTGGGCTGGAAGGATGGCTGGGTCGGGGAATGGAAGGATGAGATTCCTGGTTTAACGGTCACGGATTCCCAGACCAAGGTATCAGATGGTCTGGTGAAGATCGTTCGCAGATGGACGTTTACCGGTAGCGAGCCCATTGAGAAGGTGACGCTCTCGGTGCGATACCATGTGCCGGGCGACACGGCGGCCCTCAAGCCTTTCATGCCCGGGATACTCATGTATGGCAATCCGTCCAATCGTGGCCGCACGGACGGACGTGTTCCCGTGTATGCGGGTGAAAAGGGCGAGTTCGCCATCTTCGAGGAACATCGACTGCCGATGCCGTTCGCGCTTCTCGAGGATTCCAGGGGCGGCGGTTTCACGGCGCTGCACGTTCTGCCGTCGCCGGTCCGGGGTGCGGTGCGTGACGACCTCTGGTGGAGCGTCGGGGTGGAGGCTGTCGATGGCGGCACGGACATCGTGCTGCTGTCCGGCCCGATCGGCTACAACCGCCGCCGCTCGGTGGCCAAGGCGCTGCAGGCGTCGGCGATGGCGTACGACGATGCATACATTACCCTTCATCCCGGGCAGATCATTGAGAAGACTTTCTGGATCCAGACAGGCACGGCGACCAAGGACGCATTCGGCTTCGAACAGGCGATGGACGTATCGCTCGACATCTTCAAGCCCTGGAATCCCGACAGGTACGAGCCGTTCGATCGCATCGTCCGCGCTAAGCGCGACTATGCGATGACGCGATGGATCGACGCCCCTGGCGCGTGCGGGTTCGGGATGTACGACAGGTCCGCCGGCCGGAGCGAGATCGTCCTTGGCTGGTGCGGATGCGCGGCCACGTGCGGCTACGCGCTCCCTGTGTTGGATCTAGACGCCGGCGACTGGATCAAGGCCCAGCGGTCGCTTGACTTCATAGCCGACACATTCATCGGCACGATCCGTCCGGGTGACGGATTCTTCAATGTTCGCTTTAACGTGAAGACCGGCGCCAAGTCGGGCGGAGACCCTGTGTCGTGCGGACAGGCCCTCAACTCCATCGTCAAGGCGATACGCTTTGCCGGGAAGTCCGGCGGCAGGCTGGATCCGTCGAAGTGGAGGGCGTTCGCGGAAAAGGCGCTGGATGCGATCTCGGCAGGCATCCTTGACGCCAGCTGGCAGAAGCCGAAATCCACGAACGCCGGATTCCTGGTCGCGCCGCTGGTGTCAGGGTCGGAACTGTTCGGGAAGGAACGATACCTGGCGGCGGCCAAGAGGCTCGCCGATGTCTTTGAACGGCGCTACTTCGGGTATGACGCGGTGTACTGGGGTGGAACCCTCGATGCGAATTGCGAGGACAAGGAAGGCGCCTACGCGGCGTTCCAGGGCTATGTGGCGCTTCTCAGGGACGCAATCAGGAGGAAGGATGCGGCCGAAGAGCGCAGGTACGCGAGGCTCGCGCGCCATGCGATGGACATGATGCTCACCTACACGATGGTATGGGACGCCACTTTCCCGCCTGGACGCCTGAGCGACCATGCATTCAAGTCCACGGGCTGGACGGTGGTATCCGCGCAGAACCAGCATCTCGACGCATTCGGCGTGCTGACTACGCCCGAGATCTCGTGGATGGGCGGATACCTCGGCGACGAAAGGCTCAGGAAGCTCGCCGAGGTCATGTACCGTGCGTGCTACCAGCTCACAGATTCCTCGGGTTCGCTGGGCGAGCAGATCCAGCAGACGAACTTCGCGCAGAGAGGCGACATGAGCGATGTCTACAGGCTTCGCGGCGGATATGCCGAGCGCTGGACGGTGTTCTGGCTGACGGCGCACTTCCTCAATGCCGCCGCCGACTTCAAGGAGATGGCACATGGGCACGTTCAAAAACATTGAAGAGGCGCGGAGCTACTTCTCAGACGACCGCTTCGCCACGGACAACGGCATCACCCTGGACGAGCTGGACGACACGCACGCCGTGACGAGCCTTGTGCTCGCCGCACGGCACAGGAACGCCTTCGGCGGTGTCATGGGCGGTGCGATATTCACCCTTGCCGACTTCGCGTTCGCCGCGCTCACCAACGACCGTGGAAAGGTTGTGGTGGCGCAGCAGGTCAGCATAAACTTCCTATCGGCGGCGAAGGGCGAGAGGCTTGTGGCCACGGCGCGCTACAGGAAGGACGGCAGAAGCTCGTGCGTCGTGAACGTGGACGTCGTAGACGATGCCGGGCGTGAGATCGCGCAGTTCGTCGGCACCGGATTCAAGCTGAAGGCGCAGTAGCCTCGTCCGCATCTCAGGCCCGGCGCTGCAGCGCGAAGAGCCGGCGCAGGCCTTTTTTCGCGAGGGCGCGGAGGGCGTCGAACTGTTCGTCGGAGAAGGGCTCCCGTTCAGCGGTGCCCTGTATCTCCACGAAACGTCCGTCGTCTGTCATGACGACATTGAGATCGACATCGGCGGAAGAATCGTGGGCGTAGTCAAGGTCGAGCGTGGGCTTGCCGCCGCAGATGCCCACGGATACGGCGGCAACTCTGTGGATTATCGGGTTCCGATCGAGGACACCCTTGTCCATGAGCTTCGAGACGGCGTCCGAGAGGGCGACCATTCCACCCGTGATGGAGGCGCAGCGCGTGCCGCCATCCGCCTGCAGCACGTCGCAGTCGATCGTGATGGTGCGCGGACCCAGCTTCTCCATGTCGATGGCGGCGCGCAGCGCCCTGCCAATAAGGCGCGAAATCTCCGTACCACGCGCGTCGAGCCGACCCTTCTTGGATTCGCGTTCCTTGCGTTCCAGCGTGGAGGAGGGGAGCATGGCGTATTCGGCGGTGACCCAGCCGCGGCCGGTGTCGCGCAGGAAGGGCGGCACCTTTTCTTCGACGCAGGCTGTGCAGAGCACCCACGTCCCGCCCCATTTGACCAGAACGGATCCGGCGGCATGGCGGGTGAAGTTGCGGACAAACTCGACGGGACGCAGCTGGTCAGGCTTTTTCATCTCTGGTGGCCTTTCTGTTCAGGTGGATGAGAACTGCCGCCGCCACGAGCCAGAACGCCAGCACGGCCGTGCAGAAGAGCCACAACCCACGCCAGCTCGCGGGATTGGCGAGGATGAGCGTGATGGCGATCGCCACCCAGGTGTTCATCACCGGTTCATGGAAAAGCTGCTTGTAGCCGAAGGTCGTCGCGGCACAGGTCTTGTTTTCAGGATCGACCGTACGCAGCAGCAGAAGGCCCGTGGCGGTGACACCCGTGGCTTGGCCGAACTCGGTGACGGCGCGTTCGAACCAGGCGGTGCGGAAGAGGCGCGGCGCAAACCAGAAGACGCTTCCAGCGGTCCAGACGGCGCCGGCGACGATCAAAATCAGCAGCGGCTGCCAGTTCTGCGCGACCACCGAGATCTGGATCGTGGCGACGGCGGCGAGCGAAAGGAAGTCGAGTGCCGTGCCTGCAATGCGCTGCATCTGGTCGCGGTCGATGAAGAGCCTGAGCCCGATCGCGCTCGCAGACGACTGGAGCACGACGCCACCGAGCATGCAGAGCGGGAAGAGCGGGAAGCCCGCGAAAATGCGCGTCTTCGCCGCCGGGAAGAGCGCCACTTCGGCGGCCTGGAGGCCCTTGAGCATGCCAAAGCCAATCAGAATGGCAAGGCCGACGATGGCGACATGCCAGGCGAGCGAGTCCACGCTGTCCGAATAGACCGTCTGGAGGCCGGCGTTGGGACGGTTGCGACGCGGATAGATGCCCTTGCGCTCGTGGAGCGAACGTTCATTGAAGGGGCGTACGGTTTTCACATAGCCGTGCTTGTAGGCGATGTTGATGAAGAACATGCCAAGTACGATGCCGAGGATCATGCCGGCGGTGGCGACGGTGTAGCCGAGTGCCAGGCCGTCCGCCCACTTGTCGACAAAGAGGCTCTGCAGACCGCCTACCGTGCCATGTCCACCCTCAAAGCCGATTTCAAGCAGGTTACCGAACGCCGGCGGCAGGTTGAAGCTCTGAGCGAGCCAGAAGCCCGCAAGCCCCAGCCCCACGACATACTGTCCCCACGCGACAAGCTGGGCGAGGCAGAGCTGCGAGAAGGCCGTGGCGGCCATGTTCTCCGAGCGCGTCTTCTTTGCCTTGCCGAGGAAAAGCGTCGCGAAGATCACGTTGATGAGGAAGCCAGGCAATTGGCGTACAATGTCGGAAACCTCCTGGGTGGCCTTCGCCACGCCGGATGGCGCATAGCGAACGACAAGGGATGCCACCAGAAGCCCGAGCAATCCCCCCACGACCGAACTGGGCAGATACAGCTTCTGCAGCACCGGCAGGCGTACACGAAGGACCTTGCCGCAGACGAGCAGCACGGACAGGAGGCAGAAGGCTGTTATCGCTGTGGCCATCTAGAGGCACGTCCTTTGGTGGCTTCGCCACTGGATTTTCATTGACAGTTCTCTTTCTCTCAAAAAGCCAAATCAACACATCATCGGCGGCGGCGATATGTTATCAAAAAAAAGCCGCCGTGTGTAGTGGGAAGTTGGCACTATTCGTCCGAGAGGAAAGTCTCCATCTCTTGTTTAAGCCGATCCGGCAGATACACCTTAAGAGCATTACTCTCATCCTGCTTGCCAACTGCAGCGGCTGACAAAGCCTTGTTCAAGGCAATTGCCGACCTGATCGTGACATCCGTGCCAACACCATGATACTTTAGCAATGCACGTGATACTACATTTGTCGAATCCACAAAACCTATACTATGAATGGCATCCCATGCGTTTGAGGCCACGAGATATGCGTCATGCGTGTTGTTGGCCGTGTTCAAACAGGCAATATGTAAAATCGCCAGATGCCAATATTGCCATTGATTTGTTGTCAACGCGCTAGAAGACAAAGCATTGCTCACAGACTGAAACGCAGCGCCAAGATTTGCCGATTTCATTGTTGCGTCAAACATTTCAAGTTGCGATACGCCAAGAAGGACATGAGCGGAGAGAGACAATTCGGCATTGGTATTCTGGTTCGCACATTGCCACATGTAATTCGTGAAACCATCGCTGACGAGGCATGATTTCTGGTTCAAAGCATTCGTTACGGCAATGTCAAATTCCATCGATGCATTAGAGGGGCCACATGCAACAAAGACACATGCGACGACAAAAATTCTTCCTGTCATTCCCAATTCTCCTTCCTGATTTCTTTCTTCTTCCTGAATCTAAGCCAGGAGGCAAAGTACACATACCTCTGACCATTTACAACCGCGCAGGCGTTCCACGACCCATTGTTAGCATTTGCCTCCATCCAGGCATCGACATCGCCAAGCAATCCCCTATTGGCTTTCCATGACCGTATAATGCGCGGGACTCCCCCACCATGCCCTTGCGGTCGAGCAGAAGCTCATCTCTCCTACTATAGCCACCGCGAGCATCAACATCATTGAACATTTCATTTCTCATTTTACATTTCGCAGTGTTCCAGTCGGTTCTTCGACTTCCACGAGTCAGCGTTCTTGTCAGCACGCATGTTTTTCGTTTCCTTTTCGGTAGTGCCGAAGATACGTTTCGTCCCCGTCCATGCGGCTTTGTGGCTGGTGGGACAGGGGAGGATCGAACTCCCAACCTGCGGTTTAGGAAACCGCCGCTCTGTCCAGTTGAGCTACTGTCCCAGACGAAACGGCACGTATGATACCAAATCTTCGTCCGATAGGCAACGGGAATGTGGACGGAATCTCTGGTTCTGGAACTGTCGCGTTGCAACATGGGGGCTGTTTTGGTAGAATCTATGTGCCCGGCGCATAGGCTCCAGGCAAGGAAGGAACAGATGAAGACGCTCAAGATGAATTTCATGGTTTCGCTGATGGCCGCCCTGGCGGCCGTTGCGGCCGCGTTCGCCGATCGATCGCCCGCTACGCTGCCGCCGCTGCCGGATGGCGCGTTCACCTACGCGGTGATCCCTGATACGCAGGGCTACGACGGCGAAGGACGCCACACGAAGCGCGGCAGGAAGCCAGGCGTGGGCCCGACGCGCAACGCGAAGTTCGATGCCATCGTAGACTGGCTCGTCGCCAACGCGAAGAGCCAGAACATCCTCTTCGTGACGCACACGGGCGACATCACGGACATGAACAACGACTTCCAGTGGCGCTTCGCATCGAACGCGATGGCGCGGCTCGACGGAGTCCTGCCGTATTCCATCACGCCCGGTAACCACGACATGCGGCACGACGGCGACACTTCGCTCTTCCAGCGCTACTTCCCCGCGTCGCGCTACGCCGGCTGCGCCTGGTACGCGGGCACCTTCGGCGGATACACCAACTCCGCGGGCCTGTTCGTTTCGGGCAACAACGCCAACTCCATCTGCCTCTTCGGTCAGGGGTCCGAGAAGTTCGTGGTGGTCAACCTCGAATGCAACGCGCCCGACCCGGTGCTCGCATGGGCCGCCAGCGAGCTGGAACGCCTCCCCGACCGCCACGTGATCGTGGCCACGCACATGGATGTCGGTTCCATCGAGAAGAAGAACGGCCGCCGGATCAGCAACGACGTGAAGAACCTCTCTGCCGAGGAACGCGCCAGGTACGCGCCGGACCTCTCGATGCTCGGGCGCATGAAGTGGCACAAGTGCCACGACAAGGAAGGCAATTCGGGCGTTGCCATCTGGGAGAAGTTCACATCGCGCATAAGGAACGCATTCCTCGTCGTCTCCGGCGACCAGGGCATGATCAAGATAACCCGCCTCGACGAGCGGGGCGTTCACGGGAACATGGTGCATTCTCTCATGCAGGATACCGGCGGCGGATTCATCCGCCTCTTCCGCTTCGTTCCCGCCGAGAAGGTTGTGCACTGCTACACGATCGATCCAGGCAAGGGCGGCGAACTGGTTCGCTCGTACTACGTCTGGCGGGACAGCGGCTGGTTCAACTTCGACCTCCCGTATCCGGTCCTCTCGTCTCCGGACGGCGCGACGGCTGCACCGCCGACCATCCCCGACGATGATCCGATCGCCCTGCGCAAGGTTGCCTGGAAGGGCGTACCCAACGCCCGCGACCTCGGTGGACTTCCCGGCATGGACGGCAAACGGGTGAGGAAGGGGCGCATATATCGCACCGCCGGACTGAACGACAACGCGCACTACCGCGAAAAGGGCACCAAGAAGACGCTGCCGAAAAGCGAGTGGAAGGGGCCTGGAAGGTCGCGCATCAAGCCTGAGACGCACGAGCTCGTGGTTGAAAAGCTCGGTGTGAAGACGGATCTGGACCTGCGCAACGACGGCGAGACGTTCGGCATGACCGGTTCACCGCTCGGCGACAAGGTGCGCTGGGTGCATGTCTCCTCAAGTGGATACGACGGACTCGCCACGGAGACGGGGAGGAAGGCGTTCATAGAGGACTTCAAGGTGTTTCTGGATGAGACGAACTACCCGATCGTGTTCCACTGCATTGCCGGCGCCGACCGCACCGGATCGCTCGCCTGCATCCTCAACGGGCTGCTCGGCGTGGACGCCGACCTTCTGCACAGGGACTGGCAGTATACCTGGTTGAACCGCACGCCGCCCATGTATCCGCCGGAAGAGCGCTGGAACCGCCTTATGACCGTGTTCTCCGCCTACGAGGGTGCGACGCTCAACGAGAAGATCGAGAAGTACGTCCTCTCCAACGGCTTCACGGCGGCGGACATAGCGAAGTTCCGCGCCCTCATGCTGGAGTGACGCCCAGGGCCCGGGCACTGTGCAAGGAGCTGGATGTCGGTAGAACCAGACATGTCCATGCAGCGGAAGGAGTCCGACTGGCATAGCGCGCTGAAGACGCTCGGCGGCGGGACGCTGAGCGTCGTGCTGCCCGTGTACAATCTCGCGCAGACGATTGAGGACAACCTCTCCTCCGTGGCAACCGTACTCGATGGCGGCGGCTTTCCCTACGAGCTTATTCCCGTGGACGATGGTTCCACGGATGGTTCGGCGGACGCGATACGCCGCTTCGCCGTCGCTTTCGACGCCGCCACGCCGGCTGGTTCGCGGCGCAGCTGCCGTCCGGTGCTGCTCGAACGCAACGTGGGCAAGGGTAACGCGCTCCGGGAGGGCGTGCATGCTGCGTCTGGCGACTTCGTGCTGTTGCTGGACGGCGATCTCGACATACTGCCGCAGTCCCTGCCCGGCTTCTTCGATGTTCAGGTACGCGACAATGCCGACATAGTCATCGGTTCCAAGCGCCATCCTGACTCGAAGGTGCAGTATCCATGGCACCGCAGGATCGCCAGCCGCATCTACTTCGCGATGGTGCGCCTCTTCATCGGCCTGCCCATCACCGACACGCAGACCGGCATGAAGCTGTTCCGGCGCAAGGTCCTGGACGACGCGCTCGCGCGCATGCTCGTGAAGGCGTATGCCTTCGACCTGGAGCTCCTGTCCATAGCCTACGGTCGTGGGGCCAAGGTGTCGGAGGCGCCCGTGGAGATACGCTACGGCACGAAGTTCGGCGCGCTCAGGCCCCAGACCGTGCGCGACATGATGATCGACACGATGGCGGTCGTCTACAGGCTGCGCATCCTGCACTACTACGCGAAGGTGGAGGTGCCGCCGGCGATGCCGCGCAAGATGCGCGTGAGCGTGGTGATCGCATGCCCGGACGACTCCTGGATGCTGCACGAATGCCTCGAGGCGCTCGCCGGACAGACGTTCCGCGATTTCGAGGTGATCGTCCTGCCGGATGACGACAAGTCCTTCAAGGACGACAATTCCTTCAAGGATTTTCAGGGACTCAAGGTGATCCCGACGGGCAAGGTGCGTCCGGCGGAGAAGCGCAATATCGGCATAGCCGCCGCCGCTGGCGACGTCGTAGCGTTCATCGACGACGACGCCTACCCCGACCGCAACTGGCTGGAGAACGCGATACGGTATTTCGCCGAACCGACGATAGGCGGAGTGGGCGGTCCCGGCGTGACGCCGCCTGGCGACGGCTTCCTGGCCAGGGCCGGTGGTCGCGTCTACGAGAACTTCTTCGTGTCCGGCGGATACCGCTACCGCTACCTTGGCGGGCGCGTGCGGCTTGACGTCGACGACTATCCCTCGTGCAACCTGCTCGTGCGCACGGATCTCCTCCGCCGCATCGGAGGCTACCGCACGGACTTCTGGCCAGGCGAGGACACGCTGCTTTGCGAGGCCATCGTGCTGGGCGAGCATCGGCGCATAGTCTACGATCCCTGGGTACTCGTCTACCACCACCGCCGGCCCCTGCTGCTGCCGCACCTGCGTCAGCTCGGCCGCTACGGCTTCCATCGCGGATATTTCGTGAAGCGCTTCCCCGCCACAAGCTGCAGGTTCTCGTATTTCGTCCCAACGTTGTTCGTGCTGTATCTGCTGGCGCTCGCGGCCGTGTGGACCTGGCGCGCATACGCAGGCGGCGGTTCGCTTGGGACATGGGGCATGTTCGCCACCTGGCCGCTGTTCGCGTACCTGATCCTCACCGGACTTTCCTCCTTCAGCTTCAATCCCTGCATGTGGCTGCTCACATGGCTCGGCATATTCCTTTCGCACGTCACCTACGGTCTGCGCTTCATGCAGGGGCTTCTGGCCGGCAAGGCGCCATGCGAATTCATAGGCGGCGACCATGCGCAGGGAAAGAGGGGGAAGGACCATGAAGGTTGAGATGCACGGCGCTGTGCGCGACATCCGCGCGGCGTGGTTCGAGGATGGCGAGCTGAAGCTCATCGACCAGCGGCGGCTGCCGCATTCGCTCGAGATCGTCTCCACCACCGACTGGCGCCTCGCCACCACCCTCATACGCGACATGGCCGTGCGCGGCGCGCCCGCCATCGGCATTGTTGCCGCCTACGCGATGGCGCTCGCCGCGCGTTCGGGCGCGGACATCGCCGAGGCCGCGGCTTTCGTGAAAGGGGCGAGACCCACCGCATACGACCTCTTCTACGCTGTCGACTCCATGGTCGCGGCGATCTCGGCCGGAGAGGATCCAGCCGCTGCGGCGGATGCCTACGCCGAGACGATCATCGGCAAGTGCAGTCAGATCGGCCGCTTCGGAGCACCCCTCATCAAGGACGGCATGAAGGTGATGACCCACTGCAACGCCGGCGCGCTCGCCACGGGCGACTGGGGCACGGCGCTCGCCCCGATGCGCGTGGCGAAGAATGAGGGACGGAGGTTCTTCGTGTACGTGTCGGAGACGCGTCCGCGCCTGCAGGGCATGCAGCTCACGGCCTGGGAACTGCTCCAGGAAGGCATCGACCACGCCATCATCCCGGACGGCGCATCCGCCCGCTATCTCGCCGATGGCGTGGGGCTCGTGATCACCGGGGCCGACCGCATAGCGGCCAACGGGGACTTTGCGAACAAGATCGGCACTTTCGACAAGGCCGTGCTGGCACGCCATTTCGGGGTACCGTTCTACGTGGCGGCGCCCATATCCACCTTCGACTTCAACGCGCCGGACGGGCGCGCCATACCCATAGAGCACCGCGCCGAGGAGGAAGTGCTGTGCATGGCCGGCATGAGACTCGCGCCGGAGGGTTCGCATGCGCTCAACCCGTCCTTCGACGTCACCCCCGGCGATCTCGTCACAGGGTTCATCACGGAGAAGGGCGTGTTCGCCCCGCACGACCTGGACAAGATGCAGTCCTAGCCCCGAATTGTGCCGGCTACGAATTGGACCGTGTACGATGCCTGCGGCGGTATTCGCCCGGAGTGACTCCGCGCTCGCGCTTGAATGTCTTTGAAAGATGGCTCTGGTCGAAGAAGCCGGTTTCGGCGGCGATGGCGGCGATGGGCAGATCGGTTGCCTCAAGCAGATTGCGCGCGGCATTCAGGCGGATGGTTGTGAGATAGCGCCCAGGGGAGATCCCGAAGGTCTGAGTGAAATGTCGCCTGAAGTTTGACGGAGTGGTGTGTATCACCTCAGCCAGACGCTCGAGGGTGATGCTCTCGGCGTAGTGCGCTTGCGCGTATTCAGTCACCGGCTTCAGTATTCCGTGCCAGTCTGGAGAGCTGTTGGCATGGTGCTTGCGATAGTAGATGCATGCCGTGCCGATGAACCGTCCCGATCTGTCGAACAGCGGGAATACGCTTTTCATGTCGATGTCGTTAGAGTAGTCGGCCGCGTACTCCTCCGCGCTCTCTATTATCGGACGGCGCGTCCGCTTGACCGTCCTGTCCAGCGCGACATAGGAGCGGGCAAGCGATTCAGGGAAAAGCTCGTTGCTTTTCTTCCCAATGGCGTCGAGTTCGTTGTGGATGTTGCAGAAGTCGCAGTTCCGCCGGTTGAGCGCCATGATGCGCCCATGCTCGTCCTTCATGTAGAACGCCACGTCCGGCAGGACGTCCATCATCGCCTTGAACGTTGCGACGTTGACGCCGACCTTCTTGAAGAACGCATCCTGCAGCCTTTTTTTCTCCTGTCGGTTCATGCGCCGACATTATAGCAAACCAGTGCCGGCGCTTTCAACAGCGGATTGTATATTCTCAAGATTGCTTGGCAGATTTTACATATCAATCGCCACAATGTACAATAAATTCGTTGCTCAATGGTGTAGAATGCTGACAATGCAAATCCGCAAATAGAAAGGTCTTGCCATGGAGAAGATTGTGATGGGCCCTGAAACCGGGACGCGACGGTACCGCAATGGTTCGGCGGCGATCGTGTTCTCATTGCTTTTTTCGCTGTGCTCGGCGAACATGGCGCTGGCGACGGACGGTACGCTCACGTGGAAAGGTCCGTCGTCTGGCGGCTCGTGGGACGATGCGGCGAACTGGGATTCTGACTATGCCGCCGGCACGTTCTCGGACTGGCTTTCGGAATCGGGCTACTCGACCACATTTGACTTTTCCACCCTTGCAGACGGCGCCGCCGTCACAACCGCCACTGTTGGGCTGCGCATAGGCGGCCTCACGCTGCCGTCGAGCGCTGGCACGTGGACGTTCACCGGGACAGGTTCCGCCCGTGCCGTGTTCGGCACGGATATCAATACGCCAATGCCCGTCACAGTGCCGTCCAACGGAAAGGTCATTTGGCGCGTCAAGGTTCCTCTGGACACGACCGGCGCCACAGACTGCGGATTCAACCTTTATGGAGGCGGCTCGTTCTGCATCGATGCGGAGTTCCGACCCTACAGGAGTAAGGTGAACGTGCGCGCGTATGACGGAACTGTCATCATCGGCGCTAACATGCCGTCCGCCTACAATTCCGGGATGAACTATGCTGGCATATCCCTCATTGGCAACAAAGGCAAGCTGGTGCTGGAGCGCGATGTCTATCTGGGTACGCTATGGTCTGTGGCGGGCAACAGCGGCCACAATATCAATCTAAACGGGCATACGGCCTACCTGGCCAACAATGCCTGCGTGGCCGGCACGTTGCAGGGAGATGGAAACATAGTGTTCCACTGCACCGGACTGTCGACCGTCCAAAGTCCGATAGCGGGTGTGGCCAACTACAGTTCCTGCGCTGGATGGGTGACGTTCCAGACGGCCCTTCCGGCGGCTTCGACCATCGGGGCGTCGATGGGCGGCGACATAACCCTGGACGTTGGCCAGACAGTCGCAGGCTTGAACGGTTCAGGTTCGTCGGCCAGGATAACGCTTCCTGACAACGCGGCGCTGACTGTCGCACCTGTTTCAGGCAATGCATCTGAATACCAGGGCCGCCTGGTCGGTGGCGGTTCCCTGGCGTTGAACGGCGCCGGTTCCACTCTGACTCTTTCCGGGCACAGCACATACTCGGGCACGACCGATGTCAACGCAGGCGCGCTTGTGCTGGACGGGCCATGCAATTTCCCGGAGGAGATCGTGTTCCGCCTGCCTTTCGACGGCGATTCAACGTATGCCGAAGAACGGTTGCAGGGTCTGGCGTCGCTGACTGCTGAAAACGGTCTGCCGTTGTCATATTCGACGGCTCCTGCAGGTGCCTTCGGCAAGGCGCTTCGCTTCAACCACGATGCCTGCTGGCGGCTTAGGGTCCAGAACATGAACAAGTACGATGTCGGGAGCGCCCTGACCATCAGCGTGTGGGTCAAGCCCACCGCGACGGGCGCCGCCGGCAACGGCTGCGTTTTCCATACCGGAAGCGGGTGGGGCGAGACACGTGCAAACTACGACCTGATCTGGCTTCGCTTCGGCGCCAATGCGGACAAGCGGACATTCGCCGCCGCGCAGCTTCAGGGCAAGCTGCCTGAAGGTGTCACGTTCGACGATGGTGACTGGCATCACATCTGCTTTACGCAGGGCGGTCGGTCGCGGAAGCTGTATCTTGACGGCGTACTCGTGGATTCCGCGACGACGAGCCAGGACATCTCGACCACCTGGGGGAACCGATTCTGCCTGGGCGCGATAGAAACCGCGACAACGAGCGCCAACGGCTCGGCCTATGACGGAGACATGGACGAGTTCATGATCATAAATCGCGAGTGTACAGCGAAGGAGGTTGCGGCTCTGGCCCACGCCAGCTTCCCCATGCGGAAGATAGATGACTTCGCCGAGGAACTGCCCAGCCCACTTGCCCACTGGGCGTTCGATGACAGCAGTGACATCGGAAGGGATTCGTCCGGCAACGGACATACGCTCTCTGTCGCTTCGGGTTCCCCGTCCATAAAGTCTTCGGTGCCGGGCGCCCAGGGCAAGTACCTGGATCTTGCCGGCAACGCATCGCTGCACCTCGATACCTTCCCCAATGGGTTCCCGACCGGGAAGTCAAGCTTCACCCTTGCCGTGCGCTTCGCCAAAAAGGATACAGTAATGCTTGCCTCTGTCGTTGGATGGGGTGACTTCTCTACGGCCAACCGGTATTTCTGCGCCGGTGTATACACTACCGCCGACTATACTCCGCCTGTCGCCTATGTGAGCTGGAATCAGACCGGAGGGGCGTCTTTCGCCGACAAGAGCGGCCCGTTCTATGTCAATGCCGATAGCGAGCGCCATTGGATCACGTACGTGTTCGCCAAGGATACCAACGAGACGGTGCGAATCTATCGTGAAGGCGTGCTTTTGTCCACCACCACATGGGATGTGCCCAATGTCGACATATCCCCGGCAAACTTCTACGTCGGCTACAGACCAAGTACCAGACGCTATTTCACCGGTCTTGTGGACGACATCCGGCTGTATGGAAAGGCGCTGTCGGAAAGAGAAGTCCAGGTACTGACCCTCGACATGAGAACATCTGATCCGATAGGTTCCACATTACCGGAAACCACTGCGTTTTCGGTCGCCTCTGGAGCAAAAGCGGTATTTTCCGGACAGTCCCAGGTGGTCAATTCGCTTTCGGGGGGCGGTGAGCTGACAATCGCCCCGTTCTCCACCCTAACCATCTCAGATGGTGGAAATTTCTCAGGATCGCTCAAGGGGTGGGGTACGCTCCGCCTCGCTGGCGGTGTTACGACTCTCTCGGGGGATGTCTCCGATTGGCACGGAATCGTCATGCTGGATGGCGGTAGACTCGTCCTTTCCGGTCCTGCGACCGGACTGGATGTGGCTGTTGCGGAAAATTCACGCTGGACCATCGAAAAAGACGGAACGGGCATGCCGGCTGTCACTGGCGCCGGGAATGTCGTGCTGCCGGGGGCGTTGGTGCTGTCGTTCCCGGATGGACTTCGGAAGGCCAGCGCGAATATCCTCTTTGCGTCGGGAACATCCGTTGTCGCCGATGAGGGCTTCACGGGGTGGACCGCGGATCCTTCACCATCAAAGTCAGGCGACATGCGTACAAAGCTGTCGGGTGGGGAGCTCACGGTACGGATGCTAGGTCTTGGCGGCATGGCATTGAGCTTCCGTTGACGAGGTTGACGAACGGGGGGCCAATGTCTCTGGAGTACATTTTTTCATTGGCAGTCGCATGTGCGCCGTTCCTTGCGGGGGCCTTGGACAGCGCCTGGCGCGTAGAGACGCCGTTGTCGGCACGATATTCGCTAAATGGGCCGTGGGAGCGCAGGGGCGACCTCCCGCATGGCCGGTGGGAAAGGGCACGGCTGCCGGAAAACATGCCAGGGCGCGGGGCGGCGTTCTGCTATCGCAGACGGATCAGGATCCCGTCGGAGGCTTCCGGTCGGCGCGCCATAATGTTCTTCTCGCTGACCACTGGTGTCGAGGTACGCATAGACGGCAGAACTGTCGGATCGGTCGACTGGCCGGGCGGCGAACTTGACGTCACAGGCGCCGTTAGGCCAGGCACAGTGCAGATTGTGGAATTATCGGCATCCTATGACAGATGGGGCGGCGGGGTGACGAGCGACTTCTACCTCGATCTTGTCCCGGCAGGTGTTCGCATAGCGCATGGATGGGTCGATGGGTTCACGACGGGGGGGGCAATGGACTTCCACGCGGAGCTTGCCGGAGACCCGATGACGGGGATTGCGCTCAGGGCGGAGATTGCCGGGAATGGCGGACGCAAGACCTTTCACTCCGGGCCGCTTACGCCAGACTCGTCCGGCCATGTGTCCTTCCATGTCACGTGGCCGGATGTACAGACCTGGGATTTCAACGCCACATCCAACATCTATTCGTGCGTACTTTCCGTGTTCGACGGTGCGAGCCGCTGCCTTGATGCCGCCATACCGTTCAAGTTCGGTTTCAGGGATCTACGGCTTTCAGGGAACAGGATGCTGCTCAACGGGTCGCCGATCCATCTGCGCTTCCTGCATGCTCCGGTGGCGGCGACCGGGAATTCCGATTCCAATTTCGACGCCGCGCAGGAGACATGCGGGCGTCTTCGCGGCGAAGGGTACAACGCCCTGTCGGACTTGTACGGTGTACCCAGGGGCGCCTACACGCATCTCGAGGGCATCTGGCGGGCTTGCGACGAACTCGGTCTGGCCTACTTCTTCACTCTTCCGCATGTGAGGGACTTCGGAGGCGAGGCGTTCGCATCCAATGCGTCCGAACAGGCGAGATACCGCAGGCTGGCGACCCATCTCATCCGCATGGCGCGGCGGCATCCTTGCGTGTTCGCGTACGCCATGAACCACAACTATGCCGGCTATCCAACGGAGGCCGATCCCCTGCGCATCGACGGAAAGCATCCGCCGGAGAAGGATCCGCTGTGCCGAGGGAAGTTCGAAGCGACGCGCCGCCAGGCGGCGCACAGGGCATGGGAGATCGTAAAGGAAATTGACCCCACTTGCATCTGCTACCACCATTCCGCAGGGGATCTCGACGACCTGTACACCTGCAATGTCTATCTCGACTGGGCGCCACGCCAGGAACGGAGCGACTGGCTAGAACATTGGTCGCGGCATGGAACGAAACCATTCCTTGCAGTGGAGTGGGGGAATCCGCATCTCGCAAACTGGTCGTCGTATCGTGGCCCCGGGTTCGTGTGGGATACCGAACAGTTCCAAAGCATCGTAGCGGCAGAGGCTGCCGCGGCGTTCTTCGGAGACAGGGCCTATGAAGATTCCGAGGCTGCAAGGAAGGTGCTGGACAGCGAAGAGCGGCTATGGGCGAAGGGCCGGCCTTGGAGCTGGCGGCATGTGCAGCATTTCGACGTCCTGGTTCTGACAAACAGTCTGCATGCCGTGCAGGCGCATTATCTCGAGGACAACCTCCGCTGCATGCGCGCCTGGGGAATTACCGGGATACTTCCGTGGGACCAGAGGCAGACGATGCATTTGCGCGTAGCGCCTACGCCAGTCATTAAAAATCCGGATGCGTTGGAACAGCCATGCGCCCCAGGCACTGTTGCCGATCACCTTTCCGTGCCCCGCGACCAGTACATAATGGACCGGGGGGCGCGTACGAACTGGGTTCGTACCGCGGTAGGCGAGACGATTGCGCGCTGGAACCAGGACGACTGCTGCTTCATAGGCGGAGATCCTGTGTTCACAGACAAGCGCCACATATATCGAGCAGGCGATTCAGCAGTAAAAAGACTGGTGTTCGTCAACGACTGCCGTAGTGAGCGCACCTACTCCTGGACGGTGAAGCTGCTTGCCGCCGGAGAGAGCGAGGCATGGCGCCAGGTCGGTGAAACCCGCATCCCCGCCGGAACCCGTGGCGAAGCCAGGATCACCATTCCGCTGGCGATGGCAGGTGAATTCACGGCCGAGGCTGTATTTTCCGCCACAGGATGGCAAGGATGCGATAGATTCCAGTTCTCCGTCCTTCCGCCAGAGCCTGGATCCGCAGATGATGAACCGATTCCGCTCTACGATCCACATGGGGATACTGCGCGGAACTTCAAGCGGCTTGGCATCCCATTCAAGCTGGTGGGGGATGTGGCGGATGCCGTGACGGCGGCGCGCGAGAAGGCGCTTGTCGTCGGGCGCAACGCCCTTGACGTGCAACTTGTACAGGGCCTTTTCTCCCGTGATTTCAACGAGGGACACATGCTGGTCTTCGAACAGAGCAAGACCACGCTGGAATCTCTGGGGTTCCGAGTGCAGGAATACGGTCTTCGAAGCGCCTTTGCCCGTTTCAAGGATGGGGATGTTAAACTCGCGGACGAAACCCTGCGTGACTGGGCCGGAGAATCCACGCTCATCCAATCGCACATGCCACCATCGGGTTCAGTGCCGCATGCGGTGTGGGCCGGCTACAACGTCGATCGGGTTTGGAGATGCGGAAACCGCGGTGCGGTGGCCACGGTGATCCCGGAAAAGCCGACAGCCGGCGATTGGCGCGCGCTTGCAGACGGCGGATGGAACCTTCAGTATGCCCCGCTTCTCGACTGGCGGGTGGATTTCGCACATGTGACGTTCTGCCAGTTCGACGTGACCGGACGGACCGTCGCCGATCCGGCGGCGGACGATCTGGTGCGTGCGCTGGTGGCTCGAATCCGCCATGAGGCGGGGAAACGCCTCCCTGCGACCTGGGCGATATTGTCCGGAAAGATGGCATATATGCATGTGCGCGAGATGGACCTTGGCGGGATATTCGGTCCAACCACCAGGAAACGCGACGTTTTCTTCGCGACGTCGGGGGGTGAAAAGCCGGCCGACCTGGACCAGCGCGTATCGGAGGAAGGTGTCCGCGTCGTCTGCGCGGGAATGGACGCAGCAGAAACGAAGTCCTGGGCGCCTGTTCCGGTTACGGTCATCGATGCGAAGGGACGGCACTTCGAGCGCATGGAGATTGTGCCACGGGAACTCAACGGCTGCTCCAACGCTGAATGGGCGTGGCACGGCCGCATGGACTATGCCGCATTTTCGAAGGATTCCCCCGGCGATGGCAACTCCGCCATCCGCGTGATCCGGCATGGAAAGGGCTACTACGTGTTCGTGCAGGTCGCCCCCTGGATGATCGATGACAAAGGCAGACCGTACCTGCGCTCGACCCGGCGTCGTGCCACATATCTCCTGAACCGCATCCTCGGCAATGCCGGCATGTCGTCGCGCAATACATGCGCACGGTATGCGGATGTTCCAGTGTTCGACGACGACCCCTATAGATTTTTCCCCTGGTGAGAAAGGAATGGAATGAAAAGACAGATTGTCGTCACCGTGGCCGCAGTGCTTCTGCTCGGAAGCGTCGCCGGCAAGACCGCCATTGAAAAGCCTTACGACTTCCGCAGACGCATCGCGCATGTGCATGAATCCAACCGCCGCGACTGGTCGCTCAAGCGTTCCGCCGACGAGTTCGAGATCGCGGAGAAGGCGAAGGTCGACGTGGGCGAATCCCCGTCTCCGCTCCTTGCGCGCGCGGCGGCTGACTTCTGCGACTACTGCGCGCAGTCGATGGGCGTCACGGCGAGCGTGGTCACGCCGTATTCCGCCATACGCAATCCACCCGCCGTGGCCGTGGCGATAGACGGGACGATGCCTGCCCGTTCATACGCGGTAGATGTGTCGGGCAAGGGGGTTTCCATCCGCGCGGCTGACGACCGTTCCGCGGCCCAGGCCCTCTACCACCTCGAAGACCGCATGAACCTGCGGTGCGCACCGTTCCTCAAGTTCGGCAGGAATACCCGCCGACACCGCTTCCTGCGGCGTATGACACACTCCGGCTGGGGATGCGACCGCTTCCCCGAGGCGCATCTCGCGCAGATAGCGCACGCCGGCCTCGATACGGTCCTCGTGTTCGTGAAGGATGTCGACATCACCAAGGACGTCCTGCTTGACAGACCGACGCGTACCGATGTCGGCGATATAATCCGACGGGCGGAGGCATGGGGGCTCGACACCTATCTCTACAGCTACGTGAGCGCATACGTCCATCCAGACGACCCGAAGGCTGCCGAGACTTTCGAAGGGACGTTCGGGCGCCTCGCCGCCGCATATCCCAAGGCGAAGGGACTAGTATGCGTGGGTGAAACCAGCCAGTTCCCCACGAAAGACGAGCGCGCGATGCCGCTACGCTGGCAGCAGACCAAGGAGATAGCCGAACGCAGGGCGAAGGGCGACAAGCGTCCGCTCGCCGGCTGGTTCCCCTGCCGCGACTACCCAGCATGGTTCGAAGGCGTGCGCAGGGCCATCCGTCCCCACGCGCCGGACATGGAGATAGTGGCCTGGAGCTACAACTGGAACAGGCAGCCGGAGGATGCGCGACTTGCCTTCATCGACGCGCTTCCGCCCGATACCGCCATGATGGCGACGTTCGGGAAGTACTTCGACATCGTCAAGCGCAACGGGTTGAAGTCCCGCACGGACGACTATACGCTCGTATATTCCGGCCCCGGGGGGTATTTCGCATCGGAGGCCGCGCATTGCGCGAAGACGGGCCGCAGGATGTACGCCATGGCGAACACAGGAGGCCTCACCTGGGACTTCGGCATGGTGCCGTATCTTCCCGTGCCGCACCTCTGGAAGAAGCGTTTTGACGCCATCGTGAAGGCCCATGACGACTGGAAAGTCGCAGGGCTAATGGAGAACCACCATTACGGTTGGTGGCCCGGCTTCATCTCGGAGCTCTCCAAGGAAAGCTTCACGGAAGGCGGAATGCCGTTCGAGGAACACCTCATGGCCATCGCCTCCCGCGATTTCGGGCCAGCCAACGCCGCTGCCGCATGTTCGATATGGAGCGACTGGAGTACACGCTTTGTGGACATCCATTCTATCAACGCCAATCAATATGGACCGTTCCGATACGGACCTGCATACCCGTTCAATGCCATGGAGCCCGACCTTGACGGCTCCGAACTTCCGATGCCCCCGCGTTACATGTATCCGAACTATCGCAAGATAGCCGAGCAGAACAAGGCCACGAAGAAGGAACTGGAACTCTTGGATCCGCTCATCGAATGCTTCATGAAGGGGGCGGACGGGTTCATGGGAATGGCGTCGCAGGAGGGGCTGGATGCCACCCGGCGCGAACGCGCGCTGCGCATGGGATTGCTTGGACAGTACATGGCCCGTACGTGCATGACCGCGAAGCATGTCAAGGAGGGGCTTGTGGCAGAGCGTGCCGGAGAGCGGGCGAGGGTGGTAGAGATAGCAAGGGCCGAACTGGAGAACTGCCGGGCCGCACTCGCGCTGACGCTCGCGGATTCGCGGCTTGGATGGGAGCCGACCATGCTCTATCGCGGCGGCCCCGACGCCATCCGCTGGAAGATCGACTATCTGAAGAAGCACTACGGACTGGAATAGTAGCCATGGCTGAAACGCCATCACCCCATCGGCCGCTGTACAATGAATCTCCTGGAGACGTGCATTTCAGAAGATCATTTCTGTGGGCGAGACGGACGGGATTTGGTACAATATCCGCATGTCCTTCTTCAAAGCATACGACATGCGCGGCACCTTCGGCGTCGATTTCGACCTCGACACGGTCTATCGCGCGGGCCGCGGCCTGCCGGCGGTGGTGCGGCCGCGCAACGAACCCTCAAAGGCTGGATCGGGCGCCTTCCGCGTGCTGATCGGGCGCGACGCGCGCACCTCATCGCCTGCCATCGCCGCTGCCCTGGCGGCAGGTCTCACAGAGGCGGGCGCGGAGGTTGTGGATCTAGGCCCTGCGACAACCCCGATGGTGTACTTCTTCACGGCAGAGGAGGATTTCGACGCGTCGGTGATGGTGACGGCATCGCACAATCCGCCGTCCGACAACGGCCTCAAGGTGTCGCGCCGGGGCGCTCTGCCGGTCGGTCGGGACTCCGGCCTGGCCGAGCTGGAGGGGATCGTCCGGGCCGATGCCTCCAGATACGACCCCTCGCGCGCCCCGGTGCCGCGCGAGACCACCGACCCCGCCAGGCTTGCCAGGTACGTGGCATGGCTGCGCGCGCACGGCGCCTTCGATCCCGCAAGGTCGCTGCGCTTCGCGGTGGACTGTTCCGACGGCATGGCGTCCATCCTCGCGCATTCCCTCTTCGGCGATGGTGTCGTGTATCTCAACGATAGACCCGACGGCGCCTTCCCGCACCATTCGCCCAATCCGCTTCTCGCTGAGTCGCGGAAGCAGCTTGCCGCCGCCGTGCGTGAACGCGGGCTCGACTGCGGCGTCATATTCGATGGCGACGCCGACCGTTGCATGTTCGTGGACGAGAAGGGAGACTTCATCCAGCCCGACTACCTGATACCGCTTCTGGCATCGACGTTCGGCGCGCCGGGTACCGTCATACACGACGTCCGTACCAGCAGGGCGGCAATTGAGCGGCTGGTGGCGGACGGCTTCAAGCCCGTGATGGGCAAGGTGGGACATGCCTTCGCGAAGGTGCTGCTGCGCGAGACCGGGGCCATCTGCGGCGGCGAACTGGCCGGGCACTACTACTTCCGCGATTTCCACTTCTGCGATTCCGGCGAACTTGCGGCGCTGCGCATCCTTGGTGCCTTCGCGGACGCGAAGGAGCGCGGCCTTGCAGTCTCCGCGGCGCTGGCACCCGTGATGGGGCGTTACGCCAATTCCGGCGAGGTCAACTTTAAGGTGTCCGACACGGCCGCGGCCACTTCGCGCGTCCTCGCCGCCGCCGCAGGCCTTGCGTGCGAGACAGGACGCAGCGAGATGGACGGCTATCGGCTTGAATACGCGGAAGGGTGGATCTCCGTAAGGCGGTCCAACACCGAGCCGTACCTGCGGCTCATCGTGGAATGCGACACGGATGAAAGGTTGCGGAAATGGCTGGACGCCCTCTCGGCGGCCATCCGCGGATGATCTTGGACAATGCAAGGAAAGGGAAAAGAGATGGAGATGTCAAGAAGAACGTTCATCGGCGGCGCTGCGGCGCTGGCCGCAGCCGGCTGCGCCACCACCCCTGCGACGCGCGGTTTCACGGCCAAGGGCGAGATAAGGTCGCTACTGCTGCACCTGGGGCACAACATGTGGTGCGACTGGTTCCCGGCCGACATGGATCTCGCTGAACTGGCGAAAGGCTACGAGAGCACGCGTACGCCCATGCCGGACACCGAGCTGCGGTCCAAGACCGAGCTCTGGCGCAAAGCAACGGACCACGCCGCCGCGCGCGGGCTCAACATGATCGTCGTAGACATCGGCGAGGGAATCGTGTACCCGAGCCATCCCGAGCTCGCCATCAAGGGCAGCTGGACGCCCGACGAGATGCGCGCCGAGATTGCGCGCCTCAACGCGCTCGGCCTCGAGGTCGTGCCAAAGCTCAACTTCTCCACCACCCACAACGGCTGGCTCAAGCACTACCGTCGCATGCTCTCCACGCCTACGTACTACAAGGTCTGCGAGGACCTCATAGCGGACGTCGACGAGATATTCGGCCATCCCCGCCTCTTCCACATGGGCTTCGACGAGGAGACCGCCATCCACCAGGACAACTCCAAGCGCTGCCTCTACATCACGGTGCGCAAGGGCGAATGCTGGTGGTACGACTTCCTGCACATCGTGAGGACCGTCGAGCGTACCGGGATGCGTCCGTGGATGTGGAGCGACTATGGCTGGGACCACCCCGATTTCTACACGCGCTGCCCGAAGTCCGTGCTGATGAGCAACTGGTACTACGATGAATCGCACGGCGGATTCGACCTGGCGACGAACAAGACCGCGGACCACAAGCGCCTCAAGGGGTTCTACGATCTCGAGAAGGCGGGCTTCGACCAGGTGCCGTGCGGTACAAACTGGACTGGCTGGAAGCGCAAGCGCGAAGGCGTCGGCGCCGACGACGTGATCGGCAAGCTCGTAAAACTCTGCCGCCGCGACATCCCGGCCGGCCATCTCAAGGGGTTCATGATGGCGCCGTGGGCATCCTGCGACACCCAGAAGAACCTCGACTTCAATCTACACGGGATCGATCTCTTCGCCGACGCCCTGAAAGCCTGACAGACATGACCGTCGAGATCGACATACAGAAGAACGTCTATGGCGGCGACGGTCTGGGAAGGCTCGGCGACGGACGCGTCGTGTTCGTGCCGGGCGCCTTCGCGGGCGAGAAGGTACGCGCCGACATCGTAGAGCAGAAGAGGAAATACGTCAAGGCGCGTCTCGTGGAGGTACTGGAGCCTTCGCCGGACCGCATCCAGCCAGGGCCGTCCGTGCCGGGCATGGTGTATTCCGCCATCTCGTACGCGGGCGAGCTCAGGCTCAAGCAGGACCAGCTCGAGAACTTCCTCTGGAAGGCGCAGTCCGAACTCGTGCCGCTCGATGTCGTGGCCGCGCCGCAACCGCTCAACTACCGCAACAAGGCCGTGTACCACACGCAGCGGCGCGATGGCCGCTGGCTGCTCGGCTACCGGGCCGAGCAGTCGCACGAGGTCGTTGATCTCACGGAGGACCCGCTTGCCTGCGCGGAGATAAACCGCGCCCTGCCGGACATCCGCGCCGGCGTGCTGGCCCTTCTGACCAGCGGCGCAAAGGCCGTGCGCGATTCGACGAAGGCCGCCGACAACGTGACCGTGCGCTATACCGCCATAGACGGCGTCAAATGGTGGCTGGGCGATCCGCCGCTGGGGCTGGAACTCACCGAGCTCACAGGCGGGATCCACTTCCGCGTGCCTGCTGACGGTTTCTACCAGGTGAACCCGCAGATGGCGGACCGACTCGTCGCCGCCGTACGCGATGCGTACCTCGAAGGCGCCGACTCCGCCGCTCACCTGCTGGACCTCTACTGTGGCGTAGGCGTCTTTGGCCTCTGTTGCCTCAAGGGCCTTAACGGCAAGGGCGCCAACGGCCTTGACGGCTTTACGGCGCGCCTGGTTGGAGTGGAGAGCGCACGCGCCTCGGTGGCGTGCGCCAAGCGCAACGCCGAGGCGCTCGGCATCAAGGCCAGCTTCTTCTGCGAGCGCGTAGGCGGCAGCCTTGGGCGCATAAAGATAGGTCCGCACCATACGGTGCTGCTCGATCCGCCGCGCGGCGGCCTCGAACCCAACGTCCCCGCCTGGCTTGCCAAGCGCCCCGCCCCGCGCATCTTCTACGTGTCGTGCGATCCAGCCACGCTCGCGCGCGACCTCACGGCCCTCATGCCTGCATACCGCATCGAGAAGGCCGCGCTCTTCGACCTCTTCCCGCGCACGGCGCGGTTCGAGACTTTCGTGCAGCTTGCGCGCAGGTGACGATGCGCTACCACATCCATACCTACGGCTGCCAGATGAACGTGCGCGACAGCGAGGCCGTTGCCGCGCTGCTTGAGGCCGCAGGACACGAACGCGCCGCGTGCGAGGCCGATGCGCAGCTGGTGCTGGTCAACTCCTGCACCGTGCGCGACATGGCCGAACGCAAGGCAGTTGGCAAATGTGGCAACCTCATTGCCGCCAAGGAGGGCAGGGGCCGCAGGGCGGAAGGCTCCTCGGTGCGCATCGTGGGACTGATGGGTTGCGCCGTCAAGCGGCTAGGGCAGGATGTCTTCAAGGCGCTTCCCCACCTGGATTTCGCCGTCGGCCCGCGTCGCTTCGGCGCAATTCCGCATCTCGTCGAACGCTGCCTCGCGGGCGAGACTCGGATCCTCGAGCTGCCCGACGACGACGAGGTGCCCGCCGGACTCGACGCCCATCCCGACGCCTCGCGCGGCGGCGCATCCTTCCAGAGCCATGTGACCGTCCTGCTCGGCTGCGACAACCGATGCAGCTACTGCATCGTGCCCGACGTCCGTGGACATGAATATTCGCGTCCTGCGCGCGAGATAGTCGCCGAAGTGCGTGCGCTCGCCCTCCGCGGCGTGAAGGAGGTGTGCCTGCTCGGCCAGAGCGTGCTTCGCTACGGCATGCGCACCAAGGCCTGGACAGATGCCGACGCCCCTTCGCCGGGCGGATTTACCGAGCCTTTCCCGCGACTTCTCGAGGCGCTCTCGGCAATCGACGGGCTCATGCGCATACGCTTCACCTCCGCCCATCCGAAGGGCTGCACCGATGAGCTTCTGCGCGCCTACCGCGAACTCCCGAAGGTCTGCCGCCACCTGCACCTGCCCGTGCAGTCAGGCTCCGACCGCCTGCTCGCGGAGATGGGTCGGCGCTACACCCGCGCCGAATACCTCGACGCCGTGCGAAGGCTGCGCGGGTTCGATCCGGAGTTCTCCGTCACCACCGACGTGATCGTTGGCTATCCCGGCGAGACGGAGGAGGATTTCGAGGCGACGCGCTCGCTCATGGACGAGGCCGGGTTCGACAACGCCTTCATCTTCAAGTACTCCCCGCGGCCTGGCACGCGCTCCGCAGAGCTTCCCGACGACGTGCCCGCGGCCGAGAAGGAGCGCCGCGACCAGGTGCTGCTGGCGGACCAGGAGGTGCGTGGACAGAGCCGCAACGAGCGTCTCGTGGGGACTGTCCGCGAGGTGCTTGCGGAAGGGCCTTCGATCCGCAATGCCGCGCGCTGGAGCGGCAGGGATTCCGGCAACCGCATCGTAGTGTTCGCTCCGCCGCCCGGGATATCCCCCGGCGACGCGGTGCGGGTGAGGATAACGGACGCGCACCCGCAGGTGCTGGTGGGCGAGGTGGATTGCATGGAAGCATTAAAGGAGTGATGGCATGAGAAACGATCTTGATGGACTCAGTCTGCTGGGAAACGCGGCGCGCGTGCCGTGCAGTTACGATCCCTCGCTGCTGGAGGCGTTCGCGAACCGGCACCAGGAACGCGACTACTGGGTTACCTTCACCTGCCCGGAGTTCACCACGCTCTGCCCCAAGACCGGCCAGCCGGATTTCGCCACGCTGACCATCCGCTACATACCTGCGAAGCGGCTCGTGGAGTCGAAGTCGCTGAAGCTGTACCTTTTCGGTTTCCGCAACCATGGCGACTTCCACGAGGATGTGGTGAACGTCGTCTACGACGACCTTGTAAAGCTGCTGAAGCCCCGCTACATGGAGGTATTCGGCAAGTTCGCCGCCCGCGGCGGCATCACCATCGATCCCTTCGTGAACGGCGGCGTCGGGGCGAAGTACCGCCGGCTGGCAGCCCAGCGGTTCGCCGCCTGGCAGGGTGTGCGGCCGTAGGTTCAGGCGTCCCAGCTTATATCCGTCCGCCGCAGCCAGCCTGCGGGGGCATCGAACAGGCGCGGTTCCGGACGGATCGTCGCCCATAGCCCGTCCCGTTCGTAGGCCGTGAACACATCGCCCCGCATCCCTGTGAGACGCGTGGGATCCGTCGTGCGTGGGCGCGTGAGCGAGATGAACAGGGGCGTGCACTGCCTCGCCAGGAACTCGGGCCTTGGCAGGGAAGGGTCGCCGACCGCGATGTCGGAGATGTCCGAGAGGTTGGTGCGCGTGTTCTCCGCCGAGCATGTGAATCGTGATACGCCGAGTTCGCCGAGGAGACGCATGGCCTCGCGGTTGAAGGCGTAGAGCGACCAGTCCGCCGTCAGGTCCTCGACGCCGCACTGGCGAAGCAGACGCAAGGTTGCGACATCTGCCGCCTCCCACCGCAGATGGCCCGCGCGCATCAGGCGCTTCACGCGCGTGCGCATCGCCGCGAAGTCGCCTTCCCTCGTGAAAAGCGGAAGCGCCAGCCTCACATGTACATCGGGCGCGGGAACGTCGCCGCCATGGCCGATGTCGCATATCGTCTCGATCCAGTCTCCTGCGGGAATCGCCTGCGAGATACGGAGCTTAAGGGTTTCGCCTTGCATCCCAGGATGTTCCTTGCGCCCATCCGGCTGCGGGGCGGCCCAGTCGGCGAGGGCCATCTTGATGCGTTCTGAGCGACGTTCGGCGCGCGCTGCGTCAAGCGCGGATACGAGGCTGCGCCTTAGCTCGTTCAGCGCCGATACCGGCGCGAAGAGCCTGTCGGGATCGTTTACGGCGAGCCTTCCTGCCGACCAGCCACTCGTCCCCATCCTCGAGAACGCCTTTTCAACGGCGGCGAAGGTTCTGTCGGGATGCTGGGCGGCGGAAAGCGGAAGGGGGATGCGGACGCTGGCGTCTGGCGATGCGGTACGTGCCGTAAGGCCATCCGCGCCGAGCGTCACCTCGATGTCCACGGGCGTTCCGGCGGCGAAGTCGCTTGGACGGAACGATGGCACCGGGAAGCGCCGCTTGACCTCATTCGACGCGCTGCAGAACACGGTCGCCCCCTCCTGCACGGAAAGTCCATCCGGCAGCAGCAGCTCCACGTCCTCGCCGGCCTGCACGCGAACGGTTCCACGGCGGGAGATGGCGGTGCGCATCTCGGATATGCCGAAGCCGCACGGCTTGCCGCCTTCGGGGGCGGCGAACTGGATGCCGTCGTGCCGTTCGAGGGCGCGGCTTGTGTGCAGGCGCAGCCAGGCGCGTCCCTCGCGGTCCTTCGTGACGTGCTTCACAGTGCCGATGGGCGTGCCGAGATGCCCGAGTGATTCGGCGTCGATCACGTCTTCACCGGGCTTGCCGGGAACGGGGTAGCCGTCGAGGTAGAGCGTGGTGGTGCGCCGCGAGAAGACGGTCTCCAGGTCGGCCTGCGATACGTCCGATCGTCCTTTGTCCAGCAGGTCGCGGTAGCGTTTCGTGACGGACGCCACGTAGAGCGGCGACTTCATGCGCCCCTCGATCTTCAGCGATGCCACGCCCGCCGATGCGAGCGCCTCCAGGCGTTCGTCGAGCCGGAGGTCCTTCATGGAGAAGGGGAGGCATCGTGTGCCGGACTGGTCGGAATACGCGAGGCGGCAGCAGTACGCGCACCGGCCGCGGTTGCCGCTACGGCCTTTCTCCATCGCGGAGAAGAGGCAGAGGCCGGAGAGCGAGTAGCAGAGCGCGCCGTGGACGAACACCTCGATCTCCACGCCCGACCTGCGGGCTATTGTGCGGATGTCTGCAAGGGAGAGCTCGCGGGCCAGCACAACGCGCGTGAAGCCGAGTTCACGGAGGGCCAGCACGCCTTCGAGATTGTGCGCCACCAGCTGGGTGGAGGCGTGGAGGCGTAGCTCGGGGAAACGGCGGCGGACCAGTCGCGCAATGCCGAGGTCCTGCACGATGATGCCGTCCGGACAGAGATCGGCGAGCATCGCCAGCTTCTCCGCGGCGGCGGGAAGCTGGGAGTCGTCGATCAGCGTGTTGAACGTCACATAGACCCGCCTGCCCTGCGCACGGGCGATGGCGAGAAGCTGGCAAAGGTCGGCTTCCGACAGGTTCTCCGCCTCGGCCCGCGCGGAAAAGGCGTCGAGACCGAGGTACACGGCGTCAGCGCCGGCTGCGAACGCGGCGCGGGCGGTCTCGAAGGAACCGGCAGGCGAAAGAAGTTCTATGTCGTTCATGCGCCATATATTCTACCATTTTTCTCAGACCGATGCCAACGCCTCGTCGAGCGCGCCGATGATGTCGTCCACATGCTCCAGGCCGATCGAAAGCCGGATCAGTTCCGGCAGCACGCCGCCCTTGCGCAGATCCTCTTCGGACAGCTGCGAGTGGGTGGTGGAGGCGGGATGGATGATGAGGGATTTCGCGTCGCCCACGTTGGCGAGGATCGAGAAGATGTCGCCGTTGGCCGCGTCCGTGACCCTGCGGGCCTCGTCGGCCCCGCCCTTGACGCCGAACACCACCACGCCGCCCGCGCCTGACGGCAGGTACTTGGCCGCAAGCTCCGGCTGCGTGAGGGTGGGATACTTCACCCACGCCACCTTCGGATGTCCTGCGAGCCACTTCGCCACGGCAAGGGCGTTCTCACTGTGGCGCGCGATGCGCAGCGGCAGCGATTCCACGCCCTGCAGGAAGAGCCAGGCGGCGTCGGGCGCGAGCGTGGGTCCCTGGTTGCGGATGCCTACGGTCAAAAGCCGAATCGAGAAGGCCACGGCCTTCAGAGGATCCGGCAGGTCATGGGCGAACCTAAGCCCGTGATAGCCCTTGTCCGGCTCGTTGTACAGCGCGAACCGGGGATTCGTCCAGTCGAATCCGCCTTTCTCCACCACGACCCCGCCGATGCCCGTGCCGTGCCCGCCGATCCATTTGGAGAGCGAGTGGATCACGAGGTCAGCGCCGTGGTCGAGCGCGCGCAGGAGCGGCGGGGGGGTGAACGTGGCATCGACGACGAGCGGCAGGCCGTGCCGGTGGGCGATCTCGGCATACTTCTCGATGTCGGCGACTTCGAGCGCGGGATTGCCTACGGACTCGATGTAGACGAGGCGCGTCTTGTCGTTGATCGCCGCCTCCACGGCCTTGAAGTCGTTCACTGGCGTGAAGTTCACCTTTATGCCGACGTTGGGGAGGATCGCGTCGAACTGGCTGAACGTGCCGCCGTAGAGGTTGTTCGCCGCCACGATCTCGTCGCCGGCGCGGGCGATGTTCGTAATCGTGAAGTAGATGGCGGCGGTGCCGGAAGCGAGCGTCTGGGCGGCCGCGCCGCCTTCCAGCGCCGCTATGCGCTTGGCGAGGACGTCGTTCGTGGGGTTCATCAGGCGGGCGTAGATGTTTCCGAGCTCGCGCAGGGCGAAGAGGTCCGCACCGTGCTTGGAATCGCGGAAGTTGTAGGCCGTGGTGCGATAGACGGGAACGGCCCGCGCTGCAGTGGCGGGGTCTCCGTGGGCGTCCTGCCCGGCATGGATGGCCAGCGTCTCGATGTGGTATTTCCTGTTGCTCATTTCAGTTGCTCCTTTCATGTGTGGTTGACGCCGCATATTCTACCATGATGCTGCGTGCATCGGGTAATCGGAAGTCCCCTCGCGCATCCATAGGTTGCATCTATGGACCCCGCACTGGTCGGTTGAAAATTTTCTACCGCACAATGGGACTCAAATCCGTCACCAGACACATTGGTAATCTGTTGGTGGTTAACGTTCCACGCCACGCCGACAGGGGCTGTGACAATCCACCACAGACCATCCGCATCAAGCGTGAACCTCACCACTCCAGCAGAGATGTAAGCGATGGTCGGTGCCGTCTCTTTCCCCTACCGGATGTCCGTCTGTTTGAACGTTTCGTAAATGAATCATCCCGCTGAGAACAAAGGCCGCAATCAGTAGTGTAACCTTTAATCTGTGACGGTTACGATGAAATCTTATCGCCGTCTTGAGCGGACTCGCTCCATTGAGCTGATTTCTTTCTTTAACGAGTCTATTTTTGTGCTCAACTCGTCAATCTTTGCGTTTAGCATTGTTGTTTTATCCACATCCTTTCTATACTTGAGCCATATGTTGAAGCTATTCTGGCGGCATACATCACAGAAGCCATGACCATAAGCACCAAGATTGTCACCGCAATAACTTGTTACCCGTTTACACTTGGAGCAATAGAATGCGTCTCGAACATAGTTGTTCTTGACACTCGTACTGTACCGTGAATTCGTCGCTATGCGCTGTGATAAAATGGGGCATGATGGGTCTTTGGGATTGATATAGCAAGCAGGATTCTCCTTTCTAAGTTCATTGAGGACTTCAAGATTACGATTGAGTTCTTTTTTGAGGCTGTCTATAGACTTTGCCGGTGAAACATCTTGTACGTCTGCGAGCGGAAACCAACCTGGAGGTTACCCATTGAGGGCATGCGGAGAGTGGTCTGGCGGACTGCCCCCCCATGTCATGTCGATGCGGGCTCTGGCTTGCGTCGGAGGCGGGAAATGTGCTACAATTCCCGCCGCGGACTTCTTGATCGTGTTTCTACAGCTGTGCGGCTTTTTCGGGTTGGGTGGCCAAAGCCGCAAATGCCACGAAAGAGAGGTCTATAAAATACCTCGATTATATCATGTTCACAACTAGAGCGACACGACGCGAATTCCTCGGTGGCGGGTCTCTTGCCCTGCTTTCATTCATCTGCAACCGCGCCTATCCTGCCATTCCAGGCTCCTGCGACGGTCCCGGCGCGAGGCTGAAGGTCGGCGTGGTTAGCGACATACACATATCGGTGCTGGGGGACGCAGCGGCAGGCGAACTAAACGGCCCGCCAAACGCGAAGACGTTCATCCACGCGCTAGAGCGATTCCGCGATGCAAAGGTCGACGCGGTGCTGATCTCCGGCGATCTCGCGAATGACGGCTTTACCGAACAGCTCTTGGCCGTGGGCGATGCGTGGCGCCAGGTGTTTCCGGATGGTGCGCCAGCCCCGGTGAAGCTCATCATCGGCGGCAACCACGACTGGGAAGGGTGGAAGTACGGTCGCAAGGGCGTACAGCGCTTCCCCGACGAGGCGGAGCTGAAACGCAACATCATCTGCGAAAACCTGGACGCGGCGTGGAGGGCGGCGTTCGGCGAGCCGTTCGAGAAGATCGTGGACAAGGAGGTGAAGGGATACAGGTTCATCGGCGCCCATTGGCCGTTCCACGACCGCGAGGCCGCGGAATATCTGAAGTCGGTAAAGAGCACGCTGCCCAGAGACAAGCCGTTCTTCTACTTCCAGCACCCGCCGCTTCCCGGAACGATGAAGGATTCAGGCGGCAGGAAGGCCGTGACCAAGTTTCTCTCGTCCTTCCCGAACGCCGTGGCCATAACCGGGCATACGCATGGTTCGATTACCAACGAACGTTCGATATGGCAGGGCGGCTTCACGGCGATCAACGCCGGCTCCCTGCGCTATACTTGCCCGCCGAACGGACGCGAGAATTCGGGGCCCAAGCGCAACAGCTGGTTCAAGCAGATGGAGACCATCTCCACGCACGACTGCAGGCAGGGCCTGATGATGACCGTGTATGGCGACAGGATAGTGGTGGCACGCCACGAGCATGTCTCCAATCTGCCGCTTGGCCCGGACTGGGTGATTCCGCTGGACGGATCGCGCCCGTTCGACCTGCGCAGCCGCGCCGCCGCCGCCCATGCGCCTTGCTTCCCGCCCGATGCGAAGCCCGTCCTTTCTGAACCATCGGAGGGCAAGAGGCGCGATGGCGCGAAGAGCATCAAGGTAGCGCTCAGGTTCCCGCAGGCGATGCCGTCGGACTCCACGCACGGACGCGTGCTGGACTACCGGGTTGAGGTGAAGATCACGCAGGGCGGGCTGGTGGATGAAACGTACATGGTGCGCCGTTTCATGGCCGAGGGATTCAACAAGCCGGAAGGCCTGATGCCGGCGGAGATGGAGTGTCTGCTTGACGCCGACACCATTCCGCATGAATGTCCGCTGAAGTTCGAGGTGCGGGCGGCGGACTGCTACGGGAACCTTTCCGAGCCCATTGTGCTCGACGATGCCAAGCTGAAGGGAATCGTCGTGAAATGGTGAGGAAGACCCTCATTCTTCCGCTGGCATTAGCCGTGGCGGCGGTGTGTGCCGGTACGGTTCCCGTAATGGAACCGTGGACGGTCTCATCTTCGGTGGAAGAGCATGTTTCGCGCTATTCGCCGCCGATCCTCTCCAACGGCGATATCGGAATGCTTGTGGATTTTCGCAATTGCCAGTATCAGGACACGCCGTCGCTGAAGAGCATCCATGCCGTAGGCGCCGGCTATTTTCCGGCCACATGCCGTCAGGGACGACGCACGCCGGACGCAAAGCTCGTGACGCTCGGTCGGGTGGAGGAGGAGGTCGTAGTTGGAGGAGGAAAGGATGCAAAGCCGACATCCTGGAGCCAGCGTCTTGACATCTTCGGTGCGGCGAGCGTGTGTAGCAACGGCTACGCGAACGGCTCCTGCATCGGTTCGACGGCGTTCGTCGCGAGCGGCAAGCCGGTGTTCGCGGTGCGCAAGTCCTTTTCTGGAGAAGTGGAGCGCTACGTGTTCAAATGGGTGTTCCGCCGTCCGGGGCCCTCCGGTCGCCCTCCTGCGGGCGTGGCGTTTGCCGTCGAACCGGGTCGCATCCGCTGGAGTACCGACTTCGATGGGCTGCGCGCGGAGGCTGCCGCGGATGGCGAGCCGCCGCTCGTTGGAACCGTGGAGCTGCGATGCTCATGTCCATCGGTGCGCCTCTCCGCAGATGGCGACACACTGTACGCTACGGTGGAGCGACCTGAAGGGAATGTCGATTTCTTCGTGGTGTTCAACGATTCGATGGATGATGCGCCGTGTTCCGGAGATGCCGTAGCCGCGGCCGGGTGGGACACTCTCAAGGCGCGGCACGAGGCAGAATGGGCGGAGTTCTGGAAAAGGTCCGAAGTCCAGATCCCGGACGCATCGGTGCTGCGCACGTATCAGACGGCGTTCTACAACCTCAAGTGCTGGTCCACGAAATGGGCCGTGCCGATCGGTATCCTGCCGACGCACTGGAACGGCAAGTACTTCGGCTTCGGATTCAACGGCGCGGCGTTCGCTGTGGCTGGACATTTCGACGAGGCGAAGCGCATTGGGCGGTTCTGGGCGGGCATCCTTCCGCAGGCGAGGCACCGCGCTGGCGGGCAGAAGCGCAAGGAGGGGCTCTCCAATCCGGCGGCAGGCGCGCGCTTTGCCTGGCAGCCGGTGGAGGATGGGCACGAGACCACGGGCGACGGACGCTGGAAGGATCACTTCATGCACATGGGCACGATCCCGGCCGACTGCTGGAACGCATGGCTCTATACCGGCGACCGCAAATTCCTCGCGTCCACGTATCCGGTGATCCGCGACTGCGCGAACTATTTCCGCACGTGGCTCGTGCAGCGTCTCGATGACGGGCGTACGGTCATCGGCCCGGTGTGCGATCTGGAGCGCCTGCCGTGTCCTGCGCGGAATGCGTTCCTCACCACCTGCAGCGCGATATACGCGCTTGAGCGCGCGGCAGACGCCGCGACCGTGCTTGGCGTCGACGCCGCATCCGTTCCTGCATGGTGCGATACGGCGGCGGCGCTGCGCAGGGATCTGCCCAAGGCGGGCGGGCGCTACCTCGCGTTCGAAGGATGCGACCGTACGTCCGTGGGGACGCTATCCGGGCTCTTCCCTTACAACGTACTGCCGCGGGACGATGCCGTGCAGAAGGCGACGGTCGACCATTTCGACCGCAACGGCATCCGAGTGGGTAACATGTATTCAGTTGGAACGCGCATCTGCACATGGTATGCGGCATGGCTCGCGGACGACTATGCGCGGCTTCTCGATGGCGAGGCCGCGTTCAGGAACCTGTCGCTCGCGAACGTATCGGCTGGATTCTTCAATGAGATCTTTGAGATCAACGAACCGTCTTACAGATCTTGCCCGTGGTGCCAGGCCCCTCCGGCCACGTTCGTGCAGACCGTGCACGACATGCTCCTCCAGTGCGAGGGCGACGTGCTGCGCGTGGCGCCGGCAGTTCCGTCGGCGTGGAGGGATTTCTCATTCCGCCTCCGGGCCTATGACGACGTGGAGGTGTCGGCGCGGTTTGCGGACGGCAGGCCCGTATCGCTCATGCTGCGCGCAGGCGCGTCACACTCCGGCCGCACAAAGAAGGTCAAGTTCGCCGATGGTCGGACGTTCGACGCAAGGATCACAGGCGAGGGAAGGGATTTCATAAGATGATCCTGTTTTAGTGGAGCGATCGCTATTCGAGCAATTTGAACGCGATGAATCCCATGTCGGCGATGGTCTTTTCCCCCTGTACGGTGTATGCGACGTTTCCCTGGGCGTTGCGGTAGGTTGTAGTGCCGCTGCCGTCAATCTGTGCGGAACCCCTGACTTTTCCTTCTTTGGACCATATTTGCCTTGACGCCGCTGCAGCAGTCTGAAACGGGCGCGGGCGCCACGCCGAACCCCATTGGTGGAAGAGTGGTGGAGTAAGGCTTTTTATGGTATACTGTCCGGCATGAGGCAACCTAGAAACTTTCTTCCGCTTTTCGTTCTTTGCGCATCGTTTATCATGCATGGTGTATATGCCGCAGGCATGGTGCGCGACGAAACGGATCCGGGCGTCGTCGCGGCGTCCATCTCCTGCGCAAGCGCGTGCGAAATAGACCGTCCGGCGGCGCTTATGCTAGACGGCGATCCATCCACCTTCGCACGCTTCGAGGATTCCACTCCACAAGGACGCCCCGTCACATGTTCCTTTACGATAGATCTGGGCCGCGAAAGGTCCACATGTGGCCTTAGGATCGTATCGCAACCCGACCGATGGATCACCACCGCGCCCGCAGGAGTCCGGGTGACGGCGTGTGACGATCCCGATGGACGCAGACCGAAGGCGAAGCTTGCGGAGGACAAGCGTCTCCACCCCGCTTTCGCTGGCGAATCACAGCTTGTATTCTGGCCCAGGACGTCCGCACGCTACTATCGCGTGGAGGTTCTCGACGCGGGAATGGCCGCAATAAATTCCTGGGGTCTCTACCACAGTTGGGGCGACTGGCACGCGAGACGCATGATGGGACTTCCTTCGAACGGCCCGAACGAACCCCGTATCGTCGACATCGCCGAGGTAGAGCTTCTCGACGGTACACCCGAGGATGCGCCCGTCTGGAACGCACATCCATCACGGGCGTTCCCGGAAGGGCGTCTCAAGAAGGACTGGCTACTCCAGGACTTCGGCTGGGACGGCTTCGCGAAGGCGTCCGCGACGAACGACGCCGCATACTACGCCGTCTGCCGTGCGCGCCGTGCGAAGCGCCTCGCAAGGATCGCGGCGGAATGTCCGAAGATAGTCTATGTGAAGCACTATACGATCTCGGGCGACGCCGAGCTTTCGGGCAACGCGCTCGTGTCGGACGAATCGTGCATACTCTGGCCGAGGAACTGGCGCAAGGGCGGACAGCTTTGCATGCTCACGGTCAATGCGGACGGCTCGGTGTCCAACGAGGTGCTGGTGGATTGTCCCGAAGGATGCATCCGCGATCCTGACGTCTCACACGACGGGAAGAAGGTGCTTTTCTCCATGCGCAGGAGCTTCGGCTCCGATACGGGCGTACGGCGCGGCCCGCGCCGCTGGGCGGACTACGTGAAAGTCTCAGGAGACGACTACCATCTCTACGTGTTCGACCTCGAGACCCGCCAGACGAAGCAGCTGACGTTCTCCGATCCCGCGCGCTGCTGCGACTTCGAGGGGATATGGACGAGCGGCGGAAAGATCGTGTTCGAATCGACGCGTTGCGTACAGATAATCCCGTGCCACCGCAACGAGGCCGCGAACCTGTACGTCTGTGACGCCGACGGACGCAACATCCGCAGGCTTGGCTACGACGGCGGTGCCACGATCGGCGCGCAGGAGCTGGCCGACGGACGCATTCTCTACACCCGCTACGAGTACAACGACCGCTCGGCGCGGCTTCAGCAGCCGCTTTTCACGATGAATCCCGACGGCACCGCGCAGATGGAGTACTACGGTAACAATTCGCGCTTCCCCACATCGCTCATCCATTTCCGCCAGATTCCTGGAACCGAGAAGGTGCTTGGCATCATAGGCGGGCACCACGTGGCACAGAAGGGGAAGCTCGTCGTGCTCGATCGTTCGCGTGGCACGCAGGGAGACGCCGGAATCTCATTCGTCGCCGGAAGCGACATCCGCGAGCGTGGCGCCGTGGTTCCAAGCGACTACGACCGCGACCCGGTCTATCTTCAGTGCCGCGCGAAGCACGATCCGTACGTGGAGGATTTCGGCGCGATACATGGTGCGCAGTGGCAGAACCCATATCCGCTTTCCGAGACGGAATGGATCACAGGCTTCGTGCCGGAAGGTTCGCTCGCCGGTACGAAATGCGGCGACAACCCAAATTTCGGAATCTACTGGCAGAACGCCCAGGGCGAGCGCGAGCTTCTCGCGTACGACCCCGCGATCGAATGTTCGCAGCCAGTGCCGGCACGTCCGCGCGCCAAGGCCCGTGCACCAAGGTACGTGCCATGGAACCCGAAGGCGGCATACGGCACCTTCCACGTGCAGGACGTGTACGAGGGTCCGGGGCTCGATGGCGTGAAGCGTGGAACCGTGAAGCGCCTTCGCGTGGTGGGTGTGGAGAGCAGACCCGCATACGTCGCGATGGGGCTGATGTATGCGGACTGGGACAAGGAGTTCGACAGGTTCATCGCCTACAATGGCGATCTTTCCGGCGAGGGCGTCGCGGTAGCCGGCGGTACGTGGGACGTGAAGCACGTCCTGGGCGAAGCCGAGGTGTCGCCGGACGGTTCCTGCACGTTCGAGGCACCAGCATGCACGCCGGTCTATTTCCAGCTTCTCGATGCCGACGGGTATTGCGTCCAGACGATGCGCAGCTGGGCGACACTCATGCCCGGCGAATATCAGGGATGCGTTGGCTGCCACGAGTCGAAGACCGGCGCCCCGCGTGTGGCGCAGGGGCCGCGCGGGGCAGTCCGCGTGCAGAGGCTACAGCCTTCGGCTGGACAGGTGAGACATCCGCTTCTTGCCCGGCTCGACCGGTTTGGCCGTCTTTCCACGGCGGCGGACTTCGCAGGGATACATGGCGCATCGCCTCTCGATCCTGATGCGCCGACGACAGGCTTCAGCTATCCGCGGCTCGTGCAGCCCATCCTCGACAGACATTGCGCGAGATGCCACGACGGCAAGGATCCCGCAAGGCCCGACCTCCGCGGCGTGGAGGCGAAGAAGCGCGCTCTCAACCATCCGGAAAGGGTGGCTCGAGGCTGCAAGGATATCGATGGACGCCGCCGCTTCACGGAATCGTATCTCTCGCTCACGTCGCGCGGCAAGCTTACGCCGCGTCTCAACTGGCCTTCGTCCTCCAGCGTGAGCGAGATGATACCGCCGTATGCGATGGGTTCGGGAAGAAGTACTATCATGAAGAAATTCGGCGGCGGACACCACGGAGCGAAGCCATCCGACGAGGAGCGGCGGCTTTTCGCATGCTGGATCGACCTCGGCGTGCCGTTCGGCGGATCCTACTGCGAGGCGACTGACTGGACCGACGACGAAAGGCGTGCCTACGGCTACCATCAGCTCAAGCGTGCCGCCTTCGCCGAAAGCGAACGGCTCTCGGAACTGGCCCTCCCTGCAGACCGCCAGGAAAGGTGAACCGAAGAGGGTTGATGACATGCTGAATCACAGACTGTGAAAAGGAAGGAAGAGATATGACGAGAAAAGGTCCATTCGAGCAACCGCTTGTAAAGTTCGACAACCGCGTGGCAGTGGTGACGGGCTCTTGCGGCAACATAGGAGTAGCCATCTGCAAGATGCTCGCGGAATATGGCGTGAGGGTGGTAGCTACGGACTTGTCGGAGGAGGTGTTGGCAGAGCGATTCAGTCGTCCGACGGGAACACTTTCCGGCATCCATACCTGCCGGATGGACGTTACAGATCCCGAAAGCGTCCGTGCCGCGTTCGGAAAGATACTTGAGAAGTTCGGGAAGGGCGCCAACCAATGCTTGCGATGAATAAATGGCACTCACTTGCCTTCCTGTGTGGAATATTCTTCGTGTACACGGTTGATCGTGCGCTTCTGGGCCTTTTGGCAATTCCGATACAGAACGAAACCGGGGTGTCAGATCTGCAATTCGGCATCTTGAATTCGGTGGTGTTCTGGACGTATGCGCTGGCAGTGCCGTTCGCCGGGCTTGTCGGCGACCGGTATGACAAGCGAAAGATCATTGGCGTGGCGGCACTTTCATGGAGCGTCATGGCCGCACTTGCCGGGTTTGCGGGTGGCTTTTGGTCGCTTCTTTTACTCGTGTCGGTCGCCATTACCCTGCCGCAGACGTTCTATGGACCTTCGGCGAATGCTCTTATCGCGAAGGAACATGTCGGCACTAGGGCTGTCGCTCTTAGCATCCATCAGGCGGCCTACTATATCGGATGGTTCGCGTCGGGGGGAGTCGCGGCGGCAGCGCTGTCGATTCTCGGTAGCTGGCGGGGCGCATACATTTCCTTCGGGATGTTCGGGCTAGCGATTGGTCTTGCGTTTCTCCTTTGGACAAGGAAGCGTACTTGCGATGGGCTCGACGAGAAACCGGGGAATATTGCTGCAGCATCTGGCGTCGTACGGTCGTTCCGTGCGTTTTTCTGCTGTCCGAGCGCCCTGTTGGCGGCAAGTGGATATGTCGCCATGGTCTTTGCCGCGTTCGGCTATACGGCATGGGGGCCGAAGTTCGTCGCCGTCAAGTTCGGTGTGTCGCCGGCGGTTGCCGGTACCGGGGTGATGTTCTGGCATTTCGCGGCCGCGTTCGCCTCTATCCTGGTTGCCGGAACCATCGCAGACCGATTCGTCAGGCGATGGCCGCGTTTCAGACTGGCTCTTCAGGTTTCGGCGCTTGTAGCGGCAACGCCGGTCCTTGCCGTGTTCGGAATGGCGTCCGCGTTGCCTGCCGTGTGGGTCGCCGCCGGCGTCTACGGCTTGTTGCGGGGGACTTTCGAGTCGTGCCAGTATGCTTCGCTCTTCGATGTCATCCCGCCGGACTGCCGTGCCGGCGCGGTCGGTTTTCTCAATGTCGTCGCAGGACTTGTCGGTTCGATGGCGCCGATCCTGATCGGATGGCTTTCGGAACGATTCGGCGTTCACGGGATGGAGGTGGGTTTTGCCGCGCTCGGCGGTAGCCTGGCCATGGCCGCACTTCTCATGCTTGGATCGCTTCTCTTCACCTTCAACCGAGACAGAATCAAGGAGGTATTGAATGGTTGACTTGTCGGAATACGGCGGACGTGTCGCCGTCGTCACGGGCGCGGCTTCGGGAATGGGGCTGTGTCTCTCGCGGAAGATCTGCGCGGCTGGCGGATCGGCTGTGATGTGCGATGTGAACGGCGAGGCCTTGAACGGGGCTGCCGCCGAAATCAACGCGAAAGGCGCGGGGCACGCCTATCCGTGCGTGTCGGACGTCCGTAGATTCGCCGATGCGGAAAAGGCTGCGGCCCTCGCGCTGGAGAAGATGGGGCGCATCGATCTGCTTGTCACGTGCGCCGGGGGATACGAACCGCGCATGTGTAACAGTGTGATGCCGTTCTACGAACAGCCGATCGAGGTGATCGACTGGGGTTTGGACGTCAATCTCAAGGGGGCGGTGTACTTCGCACGCGCCTGCATGCCTGCCATGGTCAAGGCGGGGAAGGGCGTCATCTGCTGCCTGGGGTCCGTGACGGGATTCGAGGGGGACGGCAACGGGGCGATGTACGGTACGGCCAAATCCGGCCTGTTCAATTTCGTCAAGGGACTCGCGCAAGCAGGCGCGAAACATGGCGTGCGGGCGTTCTGCGTCACGCCAGGCCCTGTCATGACGCGTCCATCGATGGCCGGGATGAAGACTCTTCTTGGACATGCTGCGGAAACGGAGGAACTCGTCGACTTCATCTTGTTCCTGTCGTCTGACGCCTGCCGTTGCATTACGGGTTCCAATCATGTGATGGACTGTGGGCGGCTGTCGATGCAACCGCAATGAGAAAGGACTACGACAATGTTTTTAGCAGGATGTGTTGCGCTTTTGGCGGCGGTTCCGTGTGCGGCGGACATACGCGGGCCGTTTCCGATCATGTCTACGCCATATTTCGAGGATGGTTCCATCGATTGCGAAGGACTGAAGCGAGAGGCCAGGTTTGTCGATCGTTCCGATTGTCCAGGATGCATCTGGGGACAGTCGAACGATGCCATAGACCTTCTTACGCGGGATGAGAAGCGAGCGGGATTCGAGGCTTGCGCGGAAGCCGTCGAGGGACTGAAGATCACGCTCGCGCTTGGCGCAAACGGCACGAATACGGCCGAGATGCTGGAAGTTGCGGCGGACATAGAACGTGTTGCCGCGCGGCATCCGCGCGCGAAGATTGCAATGATATCGCGTCCGCCCGACGACGTCCGCTCGCAGGAAGATGTCGAAAGGGCATGGGAGGCCCTCGCGTCCGTCGCGAAACGTCCCGTGATCTTCCAGACCTACGGAACGTCCAATACGCCAACGCCATCGGTGGAACTGCTGGTTCGGCTTGCCGGGCGGCATCCTGACATCTATGGCTATATCAAGGAGGAAGCAGCCGGCTATGGCGCGGTCGAGAGGATGTTTGAGGAAAACAAGCATCGTCATGCGATCAAGACGCTCATGGCGGGCTGGGGCGGCTGGCAGATGTTGATGCAGATGCGGCAATGCGGATGCGAGGGGCTTGTTACGGAACGGTGCGCCTACGCGCCGATCCTCGGTGCGCTTTGGCGAGACTTCGAGCGGGGCGAAAGGGGCGTACGGCTCGCGGAATCGTTTGCGATGTTTCGTCTCTTGACCGATCAGCGGAACTTCCCCGGGGGACTGCGTGGATATCATCTATATCTTCTGGAGAAGGAAGGGGTCTTCCGCAACAGGATTTCACGCCAGTACAAGAACGCCGTCGTCAAGGATGCCGGCAGCTTCGGCACGAGGAGGGAGTGGAAGCTGGAGGACGTGAAGTTGACCGACCTTCAGATCAAGGAACTCGACCTGCTCTACAAGGACATGATGGATTTCGTTGAAAAACGATAGTTTTCGGGGTGTAACATTGTCCATGGGACAGATACACCCCAATAGGAAAGAGGAGTATACAGATGAGGAAGATGGAAATCGTGCCTGCGTTAAGCGGTGCACTGTCGGCGGTTGCGGTTGCGGCCGCGATACAGGCGTCGGCGGCGAACATGCCTACGATGTCCAATCTGGGACCAGGCGTACGCCATGAGCTGCGGGATTCGGACTTCCGGACGCAGCGCGCCGATGGACGCTTCGACCGCAGCCTCGGGTTCGTAATGGATTATCTCAGGCGCATGAAGCCCGCCTATTCCTTCGACGATATCAAGTCCGCCGAAGAAATCCCTGCATGGCGCGCGAAGGTACGCGCCAAGCTCAAGGAGCTTCTTCAGGTAGGCGACAACCTCAAGACTGGATTCGTCCGCATCTCCGAGGCGCGGCGGGACGGCTACCGGCTCTACCGCTACGAATTCCATCCAGAAGAAGCCCTGGCCGTGCCGGTACTCGTACTTGTTCCAGAGGATGCCATCGCATCGGGCAGGAAGGTCCCCGCCGTGGTCTGCATGCCGGGCAGCGGGGCAAGTCTCAATTCGCTTGCAGGCGAACCTGACTCATCGGCGAACCACTTCCCTCTGCGCAACCGCCAGGCCTGGTTCTACGTCAAGGCAGGAATGGTGGCGGTGGCGATCGAGAATCCAGCAACGGCGGAAAACGGCGAGCCGGGCGTGGACCACTATCTGACACAGGCCCAGTTCGCGCGCCTCATGACTGTATGCGGGCGTAGCATGTGGGGATTCATGGTCGAACATGTGCTGCAGACCGTAGAGTTCCTCAAGGATCATCCACAGGTGGACAGGCGGCGCATTGCGCTCTCCGCCCTCTCGCTCGGCTGCATCCCGGCGCTCTATTCCGCCGTGCTGAGCGACGATGTCGCGGCGGTCGTCTATAACGACTTCGTATGCTCGTCGGCGATTCGCGCGATGACAGTGACCGAGAAGGTGCGCGGTCCCGTGGATGCGCGTCGCCCATTCGGATTCTACCGCTGGTTCGACGACCAGCCCGACCTCATGGCGGCCGTGGCCCCGCGGCCGATGATTCTGGCCGAGGGGGGACCGTGGAAGCGACACATAGAAAAGGTAAGGCGCGCGTACGAGATGCTCGGAGCTTCCGGCAATCTGCACGTGGCATACTACGAGAAGTACGCCGATCCGGCCACGCGAAAGTTCGAGGATGTAGACCTCAAGACAACAAGCGGGCTGGATGGCGGAAGCTACCTTCTTCGCGCCAACGTGGATGCGTCCCAGCACAGCTTCCATCCCGACGTGAACCTGCCCTGGCTCTCACAGGTATTCTTCGGCAAGGTCGAACTGTCTGAAGAGCTCAAGCGGCAGATCGACATCGCCGCCCGTTCACCCGGCGCCTGGTGAAATGCATGCACGAACCGATGGATTGTGGTATAATACGGCTCAAACAAGAAGAGGACATGCGACATGTACGGAAAAATGAACGTCACCCAGAAAATCCTATCGGCCCACCTCGTAGAAGGCGACCCGTTGAAGGACGCCGAACTCGGCATCCGCATAGACCAGACGTTGACACAGGACGCCACCGGCACGATGGCGTACCTGCAGTTCGAGTCGATGGACGTGCCGCACGTCAGGAATGAACTTGCGGTATCGTACGTGGACCACAACACCGTGCAGATCGGATACGAGAACGCCGATGACCATGACTTTCTGCAGTCGGTCGCCAAGAAGTATGGCATCGTCTACTCCAAGTGCGGCAACGGCATCTGCCACCAGCTGCATCTGGAGCGCTTCGGCAAGCCTGGCCGCACGCTGCTTGGATCCGACAGCCACACTCCAACGGGTGGCGGGATCGGTATGATCGCGATAGGCGCGGGCGGCATCGACATCGCAGTCGCCATGGCCGGCGGCGCATTCCATATCCCAACGCCCAAGGTACGCGGCATCCGCCTTTCGGGCCGTCTCCGTCGCGGATGCAGCGCCAAGGATGTCATCCTCAAGGTGCTGGAGAAGTACGGCACGAAAGGGAACGTAGGCTGGATATTCGAATATTTCGGACCTGGGGTTAGGACGCTCGACGTACCTTCGCGCGCAACAATCACCAACATGGGCGCGGAGCTTGGTGTGACGACGAGCGTGTTCCCTTCAGAGGGCGTTACCAGGCAGTTCCTTGAGGCGCAAGGACGCGTCGGCGACTGGATCGAGTTGACAGCCGATCGCGGCGCCACCTACGACGACGTCTTCGAGATAGACCTTGGCAAGGTGGAGCCGCTCATGGCCGCACCTCATTCTCCTGGCAACATTGTCACGGTACGGAAGATGAAGGGCACCAAGGTCAATCAGATCATGATAGGCTCGTGCACGAATTCCTCGTATCGCGACATACGCACCGTTGCGCTGCGCCTGAAGGGGAGGCATGTGGCCGAGGATGTGGAGGTGGGTATCGCGTGCGGCTCGCGGCAGGTTGTAGAGATGCTTGCCAGGGACGGTTCGCTCGCGATACTCATCCAGGCCGGATGCCGCATCCTGGAGAACGCCTGTGGCTTCTGCATAGGCGCACACATGTCGCCGCGTACGGGCGCGATCTCGCTGCGCACGAACAACCGCAACTTCGAGGGACGCAGCGGTACGAAGAGCGCCCAGGTGTACCTTGTGTCGCCCGAGACGGCGGCTGCATCGGCGCTGACCGGCAAGGTGGCGGATCCATGCGTCGATCCGGTCGCCTCCGTTCCGCCGCCGAAGCGTTTCCCGATCGACGATTCGATGTTCCTTTACAGATCCACGGCGAGAAGGGGTGTGAAGGGGGCCAAGATCGTTCGTGGACCAAACATCGCGCCCGTGCCAAAGGGAGAACCGCTACCCGCATCGCTGAAGGCGGTCTGCGCCATCAAGGTAGGCGACAAGATAACTACCGACCACATTATGCCGGTCGGCGCCAGGCTCAAGTTCAGGTCGAACGTTCCGGCATACGCGAAATTCGTATTTGAACCATGCGATCCGCAGTTCCACGACAGGTGCATGGCCAGCAAGGCCGCCGGACTCGCCAACGTGATAGTCGCCGGTGAATCCTATGGACAGGGCTCGTCGCGCGAACATGCAGCTCTCTGCCCCATGTATCTTGGCGTCAAGGCGGTGATCGCGAAGTCGATAGAGCGCATCCATCGCGCGAACCTGATCAACTTCGGCATCGTGCCGTTCACCTTCGAGAATCCAGGCGACTACGACCTTGTAGAGGCAGGAATGCCGCTGCAGTTCGATGGGATACGCGCCGCGATAGAAGGGGATGGGCATGCCACCGTCAAGGCCGGCAAGCGTACTATCAAGGTGTTCACCGCGCTTTCCGGACGCGAACGCAGGCTGATCCTCTGCGGAGGACTGCTTGCCTCGCTCAAGTGACTTCGGGCTGCTACTAGAACTTGAATATCAGCTCCCAGCGCAGGAAGTAGGCTGGCTTGGAAGTGTCGTAGTAGTCGCCCGGATTGAATATCTCGGCGAGCACATGGCCAAACACCTCGAAGCGATCGCAGCCTTTTGCACCTTTAGGCGCTAGGCGGATCGGGAAGTCATAGCGTGCCGCGGAGTTCCATCCCTTGTACATCGAGCCGCCGGAACCGTCCGCGTGTCCGAGATTGTCCTGCACAGCCGCCCACATCGGACCAGAGTAGGCGCATACGCCATGATGCGCGCCGAAGTCCGCGCCAAGGGTCCACTTGGTATAGAGCATGTTGCTCCAGTATCCTAGGCCATAGAGCGTGCCGTACTGGAAGAGCTCGGAATCGTTCGGGGCGCGCGCCCACATCGGATCCCAGGCGGTGTCGTTGTCGCTGCCGTCATCGGTGCGATGCTTGTCGCCGGAAAGATAGTATGCGGAAAGGCGGGTATATGGATGCCACTGCTTGGATATGTCGGGATGGAAGTCCATCGCCGCGTAGCCCATATAGCCGCCGGCCTGCTTGTTGCCATTGGACTTTGAGCCGACCTGCTTTGCACCTTCGAAGTCGAACGAGAAAGTATCCGTTATCTGGGGCTGGACGCGAGCGCCGAACGTCGTGATCTGCTTCTCCGCCATGCGCACGCCCTTGGCGGTGTTGTAGGATTCTGTGTGCTTGTGCACTGCATAAAGCTGGTAGGGCAGACGCTTCTCGAAGAGATCGCTCGACCAGATGGCGCCGCCGCCCCATTCGTCCATCTCCGGATTGTCGGTGGGGTTGATGGCGTTCATGGGTCTGCCTACGGATGAGTTGTGGTTTCCAAAGCGCAGGACATTGCGTCCGTTGTCATAGAGCGAGAAAAGATCCAACTTGGAATCCTCAGTGGGATGCAGGGTGAACCGGGCCATGTCGGCATAGCAGGAGCGAGATCCGACATACGGCGCACCATCCTGCAGAATGTGGTCTAGGCCGAAAACGGAATGTTTTCCGTCAAAGAGATCCTGGCGTCCAAGACGGAAATCAAGGAAACCATCGAAAAGCCCCATGCCCTCAAAATAGAGGTTGTCTACAACGACCTCATCGGGGAAGTTGTAGTTGCGGTCGTCCCGGCGCTTGCCATTCTTCACCACGTACTCACGGACTTCGTTGGCAAGACGGGTATACAGACCGAAATTCTCATAGTCGAGGCGCCCCCATACGCGCGGACGAAACCGGAACTGGTTGATCGCCTCCTTGCGAGATGCGGGCATCATCGCACCGGAGCCTCCAGGAAGACCGGGCACGTTGTGCATCACTTCCTGGCGGACTCGTAGATCGGCGCCGGCATTGGCCTTGAGCTTTGAAGCAGACTCCGAGATTTCAACGGGGGGATTGTTGGTTGTCTGGGCAATGGCCGAGACAGTGGCAATTGAAGCCATGATTGCCGCGAAGGCAGGTCTTGCTATGGTTTTCACGCCGGATATTCTACCAAATCCCAGAAGGGTTTGGGGCTAGATTCGTCATATTTCGTAGTAAACATAACATACATTATGCGAATTATCTTTGTCGGGATTTTGCTTGCGCGTACGATTTAAGGATGGTAGAATTATAACACCAATTGGAGGAATTAGATATATGGATATGAATAATGGTGGCAACGGCGCTTCCAATACGGCTGTGAGCATCTTTGGCCAGTCACAGGGCATGAACGACTTTCCTGTGCTGAAGGCATTTCAGGAGTACATTGACGCCGAACAGGCAAAGGCGCGCAAGCGCATGCTGGGGTTGTCGGCGTTCTTCATTCTGCTGCTTGTCATAGTCGTCGTCACATTCACCTTGATAGTCATCGGTATAATCAACCGCAACCAGACTCTCTCGGATCGTCTGCTCGAACTTGCGCTCAAGCCGCAGCAAGCACCGGTACAGCAGACGCAGCCGCAGATCGTCCAGCCACAGCCTGTGCAGCAGCCAGCGCCGCAACCTTCGCCGTCTTCATACCTCAAACCTGTACTGGAGAAGATCGAGCGTCTGGCAAAAGCCATTGCCGAACAGCCCAAGCAGCAACCACAACAGACGGCACAGCCTGTCCAGCAGCCGGTCATTCCACAGCAGCCGGTTGTCCAGCAACAGCCTGTCATCCAGCAACAGCCGGTACAGCCTGTCCAGCCAGTCCAGACAGTCCAGCAGCCGGTTGTCCAGCAACCTATCGCGGTCTCGCCTGCGGTTGCCTCTGCAGAGGCCGAGGCGCTGAAGATTCGCGAGCAGATCAAGCGGGAAAGGGAACAATTGGCAGCTGAACGAAAGAAGCTTGAGGATCAGAAGCGCCAGGCCGAAATTGAACGCCATCGTCGTCGTCTTTATCCAGAATACTATGCAAAGAAGGATAAGGAAGAAGCCGCAAAGGAGAGGGAGTCGAAAAGGGCGGTGCAGGGGCGTCCCCCTTCCCAATCGCCACAGCCCCCTTCCCAGGCGCTCGACAATATACGTCCTGTAGGATATTTCAACCAGTCTCCAGACAACGAGGATGCGGAGTTAGAGGCGCTGGCGCAGGAAGCCGCACGCCGCAAGGCCGCCTCTGAAGCCGCAAGACGCAAGGCCGAGGCCGATGCGGCAGAAGCCGCGCGCAGGAAGGCGGAAGCAGATACCGCAAAGCTCAAGGCCGAAGCAGAAGCGGCGGAGGCTTCGCGTAGAAAAGCCGAGGCGGAAGCCGCCAAGAGCAAGGCGGAGGCGGAGGCCGCCCGACAGAAAGCCGCCGCTGAAGAAACCAAGCGGAAAGCCGCAGCGGAGGCTGCAAAACAGAAGGCTGCGGCGGAAGCGGAGAAGGAAAAGGCCAAGAAGTCATCGCCCCCGGCCACCGAGACAATCAATGTCGGAGGGAAGGACTCCAGCGGCGTACCATGGATCATACAGCGGCTGGATGAGCAATAAGCCCCTTCCAGGCGGCATGACGATGCAATCTAGACATCGTCGAACAGATTTCACGGACAACAACAACAGAAAAGGAAAATAGATATGTCAGCAAAGGCAATGGTCTTCATAGACGGTGTATGGCTTTATCGCAGCCGCGGCACGCTCTTCCAGAAGCTCGGCGAAGAGAATGGCTTTGAGATCGACTATGCGAAACTTCCCCGAATCCTCTGCGAGGATGTGGCGAACTTTCTGGACGAGGATGTATCGCTTGTACGGACAAACTACTTCGGCACGATTCCCTCGGCGCGTTCCGGCTTCAATACCTCGAAGCAGTATGCCTTCTATGATTTTCTGGAACGCAGCTGCGGCTATGAGACCGAGATACACGAGATCGACATCGTCTCGTCCGGGGATCGAAGCGACGAATGCTGGACCAAGCTTTCCCTCTCGGCCGCCCTTCTCTACTATGCGGCCCAGCCGGGAGCGTACGACATCGCCATCGTGATGGGCGACGACCCTGAGTTCGAGCCGGCCATCCGACGGGCAAGGCTCATGGGCAAGCGCATGCAGATAGTGGGGATACGTCCTCCGGAAGGTATGCGTCCTGATGCATCTCTCTTCAACAGACATCGTACCTGCGATTTTCCGCCGGTGTATCTTGACGACCATGCCGCGGAGGTGCGCCTGGTACGTGAACGGCGTATACGGACGTGCAAGCAGTGTGGCCGCGAGGAAGAGACCACCTGGGCAGGCCCCGACTTCTTCTGCAGCAACTGCCGCGGTCGCTACCGCAGCAGCTAAGAGCAGCTGCATTCAAGCAACATATTATCAATCGCGATTGCCGAGGAAGAGCCGGTAGGCCGGCTCGGCGGTCACCTCGCGGCAGGCGTAGCCAAGCCCCGCCAGCGCGGCACGAAACGCCTTGCGCTCCTTTGCGGGTACCTGCAGGCCTGCGAGTACCTTTCCATGGTCCGCGCCGTGGTTCCTGTAGTGGAAGAGCGTTATGTTCCAGCTGTTGGACATCGCCTCAAGGAAGTCCATGAGCGCGCCAGGGCGTTCAGGGAACTCGAAGGAATACACCACCTCGTCGTGAATGCCTTGTGTGTGGCCGCCCACCATATGACGGATATGCTCCTTCGCCAAAGCGTCGTCTGAAAGGTCGATGGTATCGATGTTTGCCGCCTTGAGGGCCTCCACAAGCCTGCGCGCCTCCTCGCGGTCGGCCACGGCCAGCCCCACGAACACATGCGCATGGCCAGGGTCTGAATAGCGGTAGTTGAACTCGGTGACGCTACGCTTGCCTATCTTGCGGATGAACTTCTTGAACGCTCCGCGTACCTCTGGAATCCTGCATTCGAGTATCGCCTCGCGCTTCTCGCCGATCTCAGTCTCCTCCGCCACGAAGCGGATGCGATCAAAGTTCATGTTGGCGCCTGAGACGATGCATGCGTACGTACGACCGGCCGGGTCGCGTCCACGGGCATACTGCTTGGCCGCGGCCAGGGCGAGGGCGCCTGCAGGTTCGCATACGGCACGCGTCGCCTCGAAGATGTCCTTTATCGCGGCACATGTCTCCGACGTCGACACGCGCACGATGCCATCGAGGAATCGACGGCAGATGTCGAATGTGATGCGTCCAGGCCGCTTTACCGCCACGCCATCGGCGAAGAGGCCCACCTCGGACATCTCGATCCGCCGTCCGGCCCTGATGGACCGGTACATGCAGTCGGAATCGGTAGGTTCCACGCCGAACACCTTAACCTCCGGCCGTACAGCCTTGACGTACACCGCGACGCCAGCGGCGAAACCACCACCGCCCACAGGCACGAAGATTGCGTCGAGTGGACCGGAATGCTGGCGAAGGATCTCCATGGCCACGGTCCCCTGACCGGCGATGACATCGGGATCGTCGTATGGCGGAATGAAGGTATATCCATGCTTCTTGACCAGCCTATGCGCCTCGGCGGCCGCATCGGAATAGCTGTCGCCCGATAGCACGATCGAAGCCCCCAGCGCCTTCACCGAGGCCGTCTTTATCTCGGGCGTGGTGACGGGCATCACGATCGTGGCCTTGCAACCAAGCCGGGACGCCGCCAACGCGACACCCTGGGCATGGTTACCGGCCGATGCCGCCAGCACGCCCCTCTCCAGAGCGGCCTTCGAAAGCTGGCTCATCTTGTTGTAGGCCCCTCTAAGCTTGAACGAATGCACGCATTGAAGATCCTCCCTCTTCAACATCATGGTGCATCCAAACCGCCGAGAAAGCGCGGACATCACTTCAAGCGGCGTCTCGTCCGCCACGTCGTAGACGCGCGAGTTCAGGATCTTTCTCAGATAGTGCGCCTTGAGCTGCCTGTCGGTCATGACTTTCCTTCTGTCGATACTTCGTCTATGCCAAAGAGGCGCGGGACCAGCCCGCGCCTCTCCAATCATGCATCCGGGTGGAGGTTCACTTCGCCTCTACCGGAATAATGGTGACGACCTTGCCGTCCTTGATGAACTTCACCTTGCCGTCCTTGAGGGCAAAGAGAGTGAAATCGCGTCCCTGGCCCACGTTGGCGCCGGGGTGGATCTTCGTGCCGCGCTGGCGGACGATGATGGAGCCGGCCTTGAGCAGCTGGCCATCAAACGCCTTGACGCCCAGATACTTCGGGTTTGAGTCGCGGCCGTTTCGTGCTGATGCGGATGTTGCCATTTCTAGTTGCTCCTTTCCGCGCTAGGCGATGGCCTTGACCGTCGCAACCGTGTACTGCTGGCGATGCCCCACCTTCCGGCGCTCGCCCTTGCGGCGCTTCGCCTTGAAGTTGATGACCTTGGGCCCCTTCTTGTTCGGGGCGATGATCGTCAGCGTGACCTTGGCCCCCTCGACATACGGGGCGCCAACCTTGAGCGTCGTACCATCGGAGATGGCACAGACGGTATCGAGAACGACTTCCTCGTTCTCTTCGACCGAGAGCTTTTCAATCTCGATCTTGTCGCCGGCACGCACAAGCATCTGCTTGCCGCCGGTCTCCAGTACTGCGTAGGCTTCCATTGTTTCTCTCTTTGTTTAGTACCTGCCTTTTCCATGAGGGATGCACTCCCTCGAAAAAAGCGGCGCAAATTATACCATATCCCTCGCCCGCGTTCAAGTGGGAGTTTTGAAATTTTGGGTACCGTATGGACGCGGATTCTGGTATAATACAACCCATGAAAGCCACAAGACTGCAATTTCTCAGAACCTCGGGCGCTTTCGCGTTCACCCCCATTGCCGGAAGGCTATTCGCCTCCGACGAAAAACCTCTCTTCCGAATGGGCGTGATGACCGACACGCACGTCGGAACGACTCTCGAAAGCTGCTCGCGCGTGAAAGCGGCGCTCGAGCTGTTCAAGTCCCACAAGGTGGACATGATAGTCAACAATGGCGACATTGCCGACCATTTCTACGCATCTGGCTACCGCGCGCTCCGATCAATCTACAATTCCACCTACCCCAACCCGGCGGAACGTCCGCGCGAGATCTGGGTATATGCCTGGCATGACGCCTTCGAGTTCAAGAAAGACGTACCACGCGAAGACACAGTGAAATACGCGCCCGAGGCGTTCGCCGAGGTCCGCCGCCTCCTCGAGGCCCAGGATCCCGTCACGACCTCCTTCACCTTCCAAGGCATTCCGATGGTCGTATTGAACCAGTTCGATACGCCCGCCACCTTCGAGCGCATGGTTGCCGAAGCCACGGCGGCGAACCCCGGCAAGCCCGTGTTCGTGTTCAGCCATGTTCCACCCAGCGGGACCGTCTACAACAGCTGGAACTGGGGGCAGGGGTTCCAGCGCAAGATCTACGGCAAGTTCCCGCAGGTCGTCGACTTCTCCGGCCATGTCCACGGCTCGCTTCGCAACGACCTCATGATATGGCAGGGCGAATTCACCGTGGTCAACTCCGGCTGCCTGCAGCACTGGGACGGCGTTCCGGTGAATGAATGCCCGCCATCACGCAAGGAATCCTACGGCGTACTGACGGTCGACGTGTTCCCGACTCGCCTGCTCATCCGCAGGTTCGACGTCCGCGACGGCAGCGAGATCGAGCCGGACATGCCGTGGAACGTGGCGCTGCCCTTCTCCGCCGCGACCGCCGCCTACACCACGGAACGCAAGAAGGCCCGCGCCGCGCTGCCGCAGTATCCGAAAGGCGCGACCCTGGTGGCGAAGCCCGATGCGCACGGCGGCATCACCCTCTCGTTCCCAGAGGTCGAAGGCCATACGCGCGCCTTCATGCACCGCGCGGAAGTCGAACGCCGCGATGCGGACGGTAAATGGACCCGCTTCGCGATCCGCGATTCTTTCGGCGACTTCTACCTCAAGGAGCCGATGCCTTCAAGGTGCATCGTGTTCCAGCAGGGATACTTCACACCCGGCGAACATATTCGATTCACAGTCCGCCCGCTGACAGGCTACGGAACCGCAGGCAGGCCGCTCACGACAGAATGTGTCGCGCCTGCGCAGAAAGCGATGAAGCCCCTGTTCGATGTGAGAGGGCTGCCGGAAGGCTTCCGGTTCGTCTCCGGACCAAAGGCCGCGGAGCTCAAACCCGATGCGGAGGGATTCTACGCCCCGCCCACAAGCGGTACCACCCTTCTGATGCCTGCTGGTTCGTTTGCGGGGCCGGCGGGGACGCTCTTCAGCCTAGCATGCGATCTCGACATGCGTCAAAACGACGAAGGTTCGATGCTTGAGATCAGCGTGAAGGATGCCGTCAAAGTGGTAAGGCAGAGGGCGATAACCTACGGCAACGTACACACAATGCCAGGTTCGCCCGGAACGCTCCGTATCGTCTTCGAGTTCAAGAAGTCGAAGGAAGCCTCGGACGACTGCGTCCTGTTCTTCCGGCGCGGCGCCAACAGCAGGGTGAGGTTCGCGGGCATCCGTCTCGACCGCTCGACCACGTGAGATCTCGCATGGCGTCGCGCTTCAACGTGCGCCATGGCGACGGCGTTCGGTGAAGCGGATGCATGAGGCGAGCGCATCCAGAGTGGCGTTCTCGTCGGAGAAGGTCTTTTCCACCACTATGTGTTCGATGGATGCAAGCAGCGTCCGGTGCAAGGCGCCGTCGCGGTCATCCTCCACGATTACGGCCTCGTTCGCGGCGATCGCCTGAACATGGACGTTACGGTTGGAGACAAGCGTCGCCATTAGGCTCGCGCCAGCTGCATCGTCCGCCAGATGCAACGACTCCTCGCCCCTGTTCCAGCCCCAGAGAAGCCCCTTCTTCAGCGTCTCCAGCATCACTGTGGCCGGATAGGCATTGGTGGCAAGGATGGCCTCCACCCGTGCTATCTGGTCGGTGGCGTGGTCGCGGAGCAGCGTTTCATCGGCAATGTCTTTCCTGATGGCAACGGTGTGCTGCTCAACCTTCTCGAGCGACGACTCGAGCTTCTTCCTCTCTGCCGAGAAGAGATCACCCCATGCCTTGGCATGGCCTTCAGGATCCTTGCCCCGAGCCGCCTGGGACCATTCCCATGGCAGCAGCTTCCTGCCTACGGATTCAAGCCAGGCGTGAAGCTCCGGCTCAACTTCGCGCTCATGGGGCGTCCATTCCGCCAGGGGCTTCCGAAGAAGATCGCGCGCCCGCGCCTTTGCGAACGCTGTCAGCTCTGCGGGCTTTTCCGCCGTCGCAGGTCGCGGCGGCGGCGGGGAGACCATCATCCACACGCGGAAGACGAACGCGAGCGAAAGCATCAGCAGAAGCGCGATGCCGCAGGTGCAGAGAAGTTCCTTGGCGTTCTTCTTCATTTTGTCGCAGAGGTAGTCGGACGCGCCCACCGTTCCACAAGGTCGGCAAGCTTCTTGGCGGCATCGGGCGTGGCAAGGGACTTCATGCGCTCGGCCATGCGCATGAGCACATGCGGATGCTCGACGCGGTTTATTATGTAGTTGGCAAGGGCACGCGGGGTGATCTCGTCCTGCTTGCCCTCATCCGCCGCGCCGGCCGCCACAAACGCCTCCGCATTGTAGTGCTGGTGGTTCCTGAGCGCCGTAGGCAGCGGGATCAGGAAGGCTGGCTTGCCGGTACAGGCAAGCTCGAAGCATGTCGATGCGCCCGCTCGCGCTATCACTAGATCGGCCGTGGCGAACGCACGGGGCATCTCGAGCTCGAATGCGTTGACGCGCGAAGGTATCCCGGCGGCGACGTAGCGTCCGAGCACGGGTCCTTCGTCCTTGATACCCGTCTGGTGTATCACGTAGAGCTTCTTGCCCTGGCGCGCGAGAGCCGTCTTGACGAGCGGCAGCGCCGCCGCCGCAAGCTCGTTGACGCGATGCGCACCCTGGCTGCCGCCCGTGACGAACACGCAGAAGGCGTCAGCAGGCACATCGGCGAAGCGCGCCCCCTTCCCGATGCCTTCGCGCACCGGCAGGCCTGTCAGCACCGTCTCGTGTCCGTGGAGATGCTCTTTCGTGGCGGAGAAAGATATGGCCACGGCCTTTGCGAAACGGGCAAGCGTCTCGACTGCGCGTCCAGGCACGGTGTTGGCCTCGTGGAGCACTATCGGCACGCCCACGGTGCGGGCGGCCAGCACAGGCGGCAGCGAGGAGTACGACCCCATCGCGAGAAGGACGTCCGGACAGAACCTCTTCATCTCGCGGCGGCATCGCATGAACGCCAGGGCGTTGGCGAACATGTTCTTCAGCGCGAGCTGTTTGGCGCCGGTGGAGAAAGTGCCACCCGGCCAGCTGCGCATCACGTCGCTTTCAACCATCCGACCTGAATCCCATACCGCCACCTCGTGTCCTCGCGACAGCAGCTCCTTCGCCACGGCAAGCCCGGGAAAGGCATGTCCGCCGGTGCCACCGCATGCGACCACAATCTTCTTCTTCTCCATTGTGCCTCCATTCTCCCTATTCGAAAATGCTGGCGGGTATGAAGCACGCCGCCACAACGTGCCCCCGCATGGTAGTGCTGCTGGTACGGATGGGCCGTCCCCGCAGCATCTTGAAGTTCTCCTCCCACGCGCCCGTGAGCAGCAGCTCCATCTCGCCTGTCTCCGGACGGAACGCATCCACCACCAGCTCCTTCGGCGAATAGCGGATGCCCGTGCCCAGCGCCTTGGAGACTGCCTCCTTCGCACACCAGAACCGTATCACAGCCGCGTGCGGGTTGGTGGAGTCCGCCGCGAGCGCAAGCTCCTCGTGGCTGAAGACGCCCTGCGTGAACTCGTCGGAGAGATCGCGATCGACCTCCTCTACGTCCACTCCGACGCGTGCATGCGCCGCCACCACGGCGATCACGAACTGCGCGGTGTGCGCGATGGCGATGTCCAGCTCGTGCTTCTCGTCGTCGTCCCACTTGCCGAGTGCGTGCGGCTTGCCGGAATCGTCAGCCCATATCTCGACGTCCGCATCCGTCCATCTCGCCTGGCAGTGGCGCTGCAGGAAGCGGCGCACTGCCTCCTTGGCCGCTATGCGCCCGAACAGCCACTCCGTGCGGCGGCGCACCGAACCCGACATCACATCGAACGAACGTCTCTCGTTCTTGCCCAGCACCAGCCGCGACACGGTCTTAAGCCAGATGTTCTCGTTGCGCGTGAAGAGCGGATAGTTTATGCCCGTAACGAGCGCCGAGGCGATCGGCGTCGCAGGCGCGCCGAGGTCCTCCACCGGAAGCTCCTCCGTGAGATAGGCGAGGGGCGGCCGCAGCACGAGCGTGCGATACTCGTCCGGCACATGCTCCGCGAGCTCCTCATATCCGCGCAGATCCATCACCAGGTTGCCGTTGCCGTCGGAAACCTGTATGTCGCAGATGTGCGAATTGGGCGTGACGCCTGCAAGGCGCAGATAGCCGCGCAGGCGCTGTCCTTCCGGCAGCGAGAGCGCGTGCAGCGAGAGCCTCCTCAGACGGAACGCGAACGAGAAGGCACCAGGGAAGCGCTCGTGGCTGCGCCAGAGCGAATAGCCGTCGACCACGGCCTGCAGGAGAAGCGGGTTCACCACCCACACGGGGAAACGCGTATGCGCCACGGCGCCGGCCGTGGCGGGGGTCTCGATCTCGTAGTCCAACCCACCGTCGCTCCATAGATCCGCCTTGCGTACAAGCCGTAGCAGGCCGCCCGAGGCGAGGCGCGCAGGATAGATGTCGCTGCCTGTCCAATGCACGCTCCGTGGAGAACGCAGCGGTTCCGGCGCGGCGCGCGCAGGCTCCGGCATGGCGGCAAGCCGCACCGTCGTCTCCATCGCGGGCCAGGTCCATGCGGAGTCAGGCGAATCGTCCCTGAGCTGCACATGCACCGCCGCGAGGCCAGGATCGTCGGAGGCGATGCGTTCCGCGCGCACGAGGATCGCCAGCTCGCCATTGTCGCGGAAGGCTACCGTGCGGCGCCGGAGCAGATCCTCGAGCGCCACCACGCTGCGCCCCGGCACGATGCGTTGGGCGAGTTCGGCCATGATCTCGGCGCCTGCCGCCAGCGGCAGCAAGGCAAGTCCGCGCAGCTCTGGATTGGCGTAGGAGATCTGCGATGTGCCGAGGGCCGCATCCGCAAGGAACGGAGCATTGGCGAAGGAAAGGGTCGTGCGGATCTCCACGGATTCACCCGGCTGCTCAGAGACAACGTCCATGTCGGAAATCATCGGCATGGTGGCGCCGAAGTCTAGCTGACGGCGGCGGCGAGCCCGCGCGGCAGCGGCCTCCTGCCGTCCGCGCACCTTGTCGATCCTGCGGGGGGCGGACATTGTGGAGGCGGCTGATGCCTCCGGCGTGAGCAGCCGCAGAGACGGGAACTCCCTCTGCAGGACCATCTCTGAGTCGGCCCTTATCTCGAACTGCAGCGCCGAGCTGAAATCGAGCATGCGGCAGCGGTGGTGGGTGAAAAGAATGTCGGGGTCGATGGGCGCGCCCAGCGCCGCGAGACAGCCGACCGCATGCTGGAACTGCAGCAGGCCGGAACGGTGCATCGCGTTCGACCTGACTGCCGCATGCGGTATGCCGCGCAGGATGTCGTCCGCCGCGTTTGCGATCACGCCGCGCGGACCCACCTCCAGGAACACGCGGAAGCCGGCGTCGTACATGTTGCGGATCGTCTCGCCAAGCCGTACGGGCCTAGCCCACAGTTCGGCGCACACGTCGCGCGCCTGGCGCCCCTTCTCGGGCAGCGGCGCGGCCGTGGCGCAGCACCACACGGGCGTCTGCGCCCTTGCGCATGCCCAGTGGCCGGCAAACTTGCGGAACATCGGTATGATCTTCTCGCACCAGGGCGTGTTGAATGGACGGTCAACATCGAGACGCATGCCCTTCACACCCGCGGCCGCAAGCGCATGCTGGACAGCCTGCACCGCGTCCGACGCCACGGCTATCATGCGCTGGCGCGGCGTCGCCTCGAAGAAGGTGGTCACCTTGTCGGCGGGGAACGTGGCGAGGATGGCGTCGGTCTCCTCGGGATGCGGCGAGAGGATCGCCGCCATCAGGCACTTGGGAAGCCCTGCATGCGCCACGGCCGAATCGACCACGCCATACATCTCCTTCAGGAACTTGAGGCGGTCGGGACGGTTGAAGCCGCCCAGGTATCCCGCGACAGCGAGTGCGTTCAGATCGCCGCCCGCGAATCCCATCACGCCGTCCGGCTTGACACCGAGGAGCGAGAACATCCTGTACAGCGCAGCGTTGGCGGAGTAGGTAGACACCATCGCCTGCGCGTACGCACCCGCGGAGAACACATCCGCATCGCGCCGGTAGTATGGCGCCGGCGGGAATATGAACGACGACGGCGAGAAGCGGCCGCTTCCGGCAAGGGCCTCCTCCAGCTCGTCGAATGCCGCCCGGCATTCAGGGAAACCTATCACAAGGTCACGAAGCATGTCGGGATAGAAACTCGTCGCGCCAGGGAACATGAAGGCCAGCCTTCCCTCTGTGCCAGGACCGAGCGCATGCTTGCGGAAGAAATACGCGCCTGACTTGTCGCGCACGCGCTCCGCTCCACCCTCTATGCGCGGCAGCGCCACGGCGAGCCTAGCCTGCAGTTCTGGCACCGATGACACAACGAGCGCAAGGACTGCGTTCTTCTCCTCCAGCGCCTTGTAGGCCGAGGCGCATGTGTAGGCGACATCCCGCAGCGGCACACCCGGAGCCTGGCCGAGAAAACCGGCCAGACGC
>JAFXTB010000108.1 GCA_017525225.1 Kiritimatiellia bacterium | reverse complement strand
GGCGGGCTGTAGGCGAGAACGCGCTTCCTCCCCTTTCGCCCCGGGTTCTCCAGAACGTTCCCGGCGAACATCGCGCCGCCGGCAATCGATACGGCACCAGACGTCCCTGCCTTTATGAAACCTCTCCTGTTGTAGAGCTGGGACCCACACCCAGACTCCACCGCCGATGCGGTACCTTCCTGCCCTGCATTACACTTGATGCTCATCTTGCTGTTCTCCTTTTAGTCTCCGACGCCGTAGATTATACCAAAAAATGCGGGGCTGTACGATGGTTGCAGTATCTGGCAACCATTTTCTTGTACTATTTCGCATGATTGCGATTGACGGCTCCAAGGAGGATTTTCTATAATCATACTGGTTCCGGTAGAAAAAGGTGGTCACAACATGATGAGATGTACATTCAAACCTCTGTTACGCACGTGAAGACGGGAACGCTCTTTGCCGATATCTGCGAACACACGGAGCCAGCCCTTTCTTCAGTAAAGCCGAACTTCCATCACGGTGGCAGACTTGCCGCACTTCTTCTCGAGGCAAGGCTGAGGGACAAGTCCAGGTTCAGGGGATCGCGTCGCAGGACGTTCGGACCCTTGCAGGTTGTCCGGCGCGCCTCCACGAGAAAACTTGTCGTCCAGGATTCCGCCGTGGCCGATGCGCTTGAACTCATAAGGCACGAGGCGTGCTCCGGGCTTTCCGCGCAGGAAGTATTGAAGCTTTTCCCCTGTTCGCGCCGTCAGGCCGAGGTACGGTTTCGCAAGGCGGCTGGGCGATCCGTGCTGGACGAGATACACGCCGTCAGGCTTGAATTCGCGAAACATCTGCTTTCAGAAGGAAACATGCCGCTCAAGGCCCTATCCGATTTCTGCGGCTTCGACCATCCCAATTCCCTCAGGAAGTTCTTCAAGAAGCAGACCGGCATGACCATGACCGGATGGAAACGCGCCAAACAGCCGAGCGAGCAATGCTGAAACCGTGGTTCATCGGCGGAACTGGTCGAAGGGATTGATGGCCACGACGTTGCCGTATTTTTGCCCGTTATTCAAGTCTTCGGTGAAAATCGTGGTACATCCGGCCTTGTTCGCAGCGGCGATAATGAGCGCGTCATAGAATCCGACCTGCCACGTCTCCCTGCCTGTCACCCCGTCGGCGACAAGTTCCTTCGTATCCGCGACAAACGTGTATGAACCTATTCGTGAAAGCATGGCGTTTATCTCGGCGGCAAACTTTCTCGTTTTTCGGAAGGCGAAATTGGCAAACTCCTTCAGGACCTGGGAACTCACGCATATCATGTCGTCGCGATACGTCTTCGCAATCAGTTCGACCGCGACCTTCTTCTTTGCATGGTCTTGAGAACTGAGCGCATACACCCAGATGTTCGTGTCGATGAATACCATGATCTACCTTTCGTTGGCAAGGTCGCGATCGAATTCAACGTTGCCGTCAAACCAGCCGTCCTCCGACATAAAGAAGTCCCGAAGACTGTCCGCCCCATCCCGACGGGCCTTCCGCTCGAGAGCGGCGATCTTCTCGAGATGTTCACGTATGATGGCGTTGAGGGACGTCGAATGCCGTTCCGCGTAGAACCGGACATCCTGTATCACCTCAGGTGGAGCCGACAGTGTTATGCTCATTGACATTTCTCCTTACGTGCGAATATTGTAGCACATAAGTTCACCAGCAGTCAAGTCCAACGGGGGCGCATCTGCGTTTTCCCCATGCGTTCTGAGATTGGAAACAACCTTAGCGCAGAAAAAATCATCCCTTTTGCGCATCCCGCGCATGCCGCCTATCGCATGCTTGACGAGCGAAGTCTTACCCATCCGCATAGAAAATTGCGCAACATGCGCAACGCACATTGCGCATCAAGGAAGAGCCGGTTGTTACCGACCCACCTGACAGCGGAAATCGTGAAGTGGCGTCTTTATCGAATGTAAAACGCCATTCCGTCGTTGTTGGCGAACTTCGAGAGAACCGCCGCGCCTATGTCGCCGACCCCGGGGAAGTACGTCAGGGACATGGCGACCACGGGGCTGTCCGAGGTGAAGCGCACCGTCGTTTCGCCGTCGGAGGACGACACCTTGGCGACCTCGGTTCCGTCCGCCAGGACGATAAGGCGTCCATTGCCTGTGACGGACGCGACGAACGAGAACCCGTGTGAACGGCGCGTCCAGAGAACGTCAAGCGTCCCCTTGGGGATGCGCACGGTTCCGTCGCCCGGGGCAACGATCCACGGCGCGGCATGTTCAACGACGCACCGTCTTCCACCAAGGGTCCGCCCGTACGCATCGCGCCAGTCCGCCTCTGCGGCTCCGGCATCCATCTTTCCGTTTACGACGCGCGGCCGGCGATCTACATCGTAGAAGCCGCAGAACCCCCAAGGATAGGATTCCACGGCCGACGGTTCCATGAAATCGACGGCCTGGTTCGCGCCGACTGCCGGAGACGTGCCGTTCATGGCAAGGGCGGCCGGATCGGCCGCGAGACTGTCCGCCTTCCACACATGCCCTTCCGGCATGTCGTAACCCTGAGGGTAGACACAGTGACGGAGCGTTCCGTTGGCAGTACCGAAACCCATCAGGAGGGAATCGTATACCGTAGATCCGATACCGGAGATCTCCGCGTACCGGCCATCGCCAAGAGTCAGGTTGTCTGGTCCGATGGTGCTGGCGGTAAACGTCTTGAAGTTGTAGATGCAGCCCTGGCCTCTGTTGCCGTCGACAAAGCAGTTGTAGGCCCAGGCCGAGTAGATGGCAGAGCCAAGGTAGTCGGCCTGGCAGCTGCCGATGCGGCAGCGCAGCCATGTGCCGCCCATCCCCGCGCCGCCGCGTCCGGCGAAGCAGTTGGTGGCAACGCAATCGACTATCTGCGACGTCGCGTCTTCGGCACGGACGGCTCCGCCGGAGGTCGCGAGGGATGTCACGCCTTGCAGCGCCCCGGAGGCCGCATGGCCGTTCCTGAACGTAAATCCCTGCACGACGCAGTTGGTGCCGATTGTCACACAGCGTGTCGCATTGATGCCGCAATTCTGCCAGACAGCCGCAGAGTCGGGATCGGGTGCGCCTTCGATCACGGTTTTCTCCGGACCTTCAACGGCGACAAGCCTTATGAACTTCCCGTTAGGCAGCACGATGCTGCTTTTCACGTCTTCCTCCGATGCCCTTGCGCCTGTTTCCGCATACACTCCGGCCTTGACGCGAATCACGGTGTATTCGCCGACGGCGGCAGCGGCCACGGCCGCGCCGATCGAGGCAAACGGCGACTCTTCGGTACCTGCGTTGGCGTCATTCCCGTCCTTTGCCACGTAGTAGAGGGCGTCGGCGGCCAGGGGGGTGAGGAATATGCCCTGGTTCGCCTTCGGGTTGGCGACAACCTCTATGCCGGCATCGTCGTCGTAGAGAGGCACGCGCATCGTGGCGGCGGCACCGTCCGTACATCTGAAACCGAACAGCGCTGGCTTGCCATCAGGCACCCGAACCTCGGCGCGGAACACGGCCGGCCATCGGTCGCTGCGCATGTACAGGACGTCGGCAGATCCGTATGGAACACGCCCGTTGGCCTGCCAGAGCGGAACAGACGACGAAGATGTCGCCTCGTTGGCCTGACCTGCGAAGGACACGTAGCCTCCGGTTGCGGTCGCAACCTCCTGCACGGCCCCGGCGCAGACGGACGACGCGTTGGAGAAGTCCCGTCCATTCAGATCCCGCCAGCGGTATGTCTCGGGAATCAGCGACAGGTGCTCGGCCGAGCCTGCCGTGGCCGCAGGCATGCCTCCGTACGGACGATAGTCGCCGAACGCGGGTGCAACCATCTGCCATGAGCTTGCGCTACGATAGCCGGCAATGAAATTGGAATCCGTCCTGAGGTTCGTGTTGTCCTGGATTGACGACACGCAGTTCGAGAACACGGCGCCGCTTGCCGAGGCGTGCGTGTAGCAATACTTGCCAATCACCGTGTTGCAGACGATCGGGGAACCACCGTCAAAGAGATGATGGGAGTGGTTGTCGAAAAGCGTGCAGTTCACGATGTTGCCCGACCCGTAGAACTGCGGATAGGATGTTTCATGATGCCCTGCCACCACGCAATGGTACAGCGCTACGGAGCGGACCGCCCTGTTCTTGTCGGCCCGGTTGTCCAGGACAAGCGTACGCACAAGTGCATTCGAGTTGGCAAGGGCGTCGCTAGTGCACGCCGCTGCCCCGCCGGAGCCGGCCGCGCAGTTGGAGATGACGCAGTCCACGACATAGGATGAATTCTTGCCGTTGAAGAGGACCCCGGCGCCCTGACACGAGGCATGATCCAGGGAGTTGTTCCTGGTTGCCCCGTTGCGAAGCGTAAATCCCTGCACGACCACGTTGTCGGCGGCGATTTCGATGCAGCGGACGCCACCGTTGCCATTGCCCTTGGGGTTGGGTCCGAACTCACCGACAATGTGCGTCGTGGCGGCGCCATCGCGCGAACGCAAGGTTATGGATTTCGTGATGTAGACGCGATTTGGCAGCGCCCATCCGTCGTTCATCGTCTCCTGGTCGTATTCGCCCGGCAGGACGGTCACGATGTCGCCGTTCTGCAATGACGATATCTTCAAGGCGGCTGCGATTGAACTCTTCGCCGTGTTTGTGGTGGATCCGTCGCCGGGCGTCGGACAGTCCTTCCACACGAACCACTCCGCGGAGAAGGCGGGAAGCGCCGCCGTGCAGAGCGCAAGGGCGAATGCGGGAATTCTTTTCATGGTTTATCCTTGTTTTCTTTTGTTCTGGAATCTGAAAGTTCAAACCAGCCAAACTTGTGCTTCAGCCTGAAATTGTCGGCGCCGGTCGGCGCCCAGGCATACTTGCATGTGGCCGTGCTGCGGAAGAAGTCGCCGCGGACGGCTTTCCCGACCGGAAGTCCGTCAGCCGCAAAACGCAACCTGACGCGCCATGTGCCTCCGCTTCTCTCCGAGGCAACGGAAACCCCGTCAGGCGGCACCGCCCGCTGAACTCCGCCGATCGACGTGAACACCTCAAACCTCCCGTTTGGATCGACCAGCACCTGCAGATAGTCGTTCCGGGCGTCCATCAGGAACACTTCCCATTCGTCGCCGTCCCAGATGTGGCGCCCCGCAACAAGGCGCGCGTCGGCAATGTCTTCGTCCTGAAGGCCGATTTCCAGCACGCCGGAATCGTCGACGCTGGCTGACACGGATAGACGCCGGTCCGTGCGGAACCCGTTGTTGTCATACCATTCGCGGCACGTTGCCTTCTCCGGCGAGCGCGGTATGCGCAACCGGGGTAGCGGAGCCGACGCCACGCGGCGAATCTCGTCGGCCTTGCGACACCTGTCGGCCTCGGCCTTGATCTTCATGAGCTTGCCGTTTAGCCTGTCCGGCCTTTCGCGTTCCCGCGCAAAGGCCTCGGCCGCCGCCGAATAGCGCGCGGCAAGGGCATCCCTGGAGACCGAGGGAGAGATCGAATCATACATGCGCATTAGCGAGATGTCGACGGGTATGCGTTCGCGACGCACGTTCAGCCGCGCATGGGCGTCCGATGCGACCTTCGCCTCCGCTCGCGAGAATATGTCGTCGCAGCGCGCGAAAAACTCGCGGTCGAGCCAGGGCCTCGGAGGGACCTCGTACTGTTTATGCCCAATGTCGAACACGCTTGCGTACTGCCCCTTCTGCCTCAATGCTATGTATTCCATGAGCTCGCGCATCTCGGCCCCCGCCGCGCCATAGTAGTGCGTGAAGAAACTCTCCACAAGCGCTGCGGGGTCGTCGCCGGTGTTGTCCATCATGCGAAACCCGAGCCAGTTCTTGAGCGCGAAGAAGCTTGCCGTGTCTGCAGCCTCGGACTCGAAGCGGAGGCTCCTGACGCCGCGGGACTTGTAGTAGCGAATGTCCCTCGGAATGCGCTCGATGTTGTGGTATACGCTCGGGAAACTGTCCCAGTAGAATATCCAGTAGTCCCACACGGACAGATTCTTCGCCTTCCGGCTCCAGCCATCGAGGTATGCGCGGAACACCGAGGTCGTGTCGGACTCAACCGGAACGTAATAGTTGCCCTTCGTGTGCGACAGCTCTACCATCACATTGTCGGCGGCGCGCGTGTCGTCGAGCGGCGGCTTCTCCGTGAACGAGTACGCGGCGGTCGAGACGAGTATGTCGGGACGCGATGCCGGCACCGCGGCGGCAAGGCCGTTTATGAAGTCGAGCAGGAGACCTGATGCCCCGGCGCGGGTTTCGACGGCCATGCACCTCGGACATTTGCAGAAATACTCCGCCGCGTCGTTCTGCGACACGTTGTAGATGAAAGGCGGGTGAATGCCGAACTTTCGCTTGTCCTCTTCATCCGAGGCGATGAAGGCGACGAACTTGCGTCTGAAATCGGCGCGCGCGTCCGGATTGGTCATGCAGAAGCACGGGCCCAGCTTGCCGGTGAGCTTGCGCGGCGCACCGCCTTCATCCTTCGCCAGCCAGTCGGTACGGTCCGCAGGCCAGTCCTTCTGGTAGTCGTGGAACGTGTGTATCGTGCCAGGCGAGCCGAAGATGGGATTGGGAAGGCGGCATTCGCTTGCCTTGAGGGCCGCGCGGTACTCGAACGGCCCGTCCGTCCATCCAGAAAGATCGAAGATGTGGCGATACAGAAAATCTGGCGCACGACGTATGTCAAGATGCCGAAGATCAGGGTCCGGGACGGACGGAACATGGCGGTTCCACGGGTCGAAATGCTCTACGCCAAGACCGCGCGAAAGGAATTCGAACATCGCGTAGACAGTTCCGGTAACCCCAGAGCCAACCACCACCACGTGTTCACCGACGGACTTGACGGCGTACTCCTCGTACGGCATGCCGGAGGACGACAATCCTTCAGCCCTGGCTTTGGCCGTGTCGCCAATAAACACGGCACGTCCGACGCCCTTCCACGCCGATTCCTTCACGCACGGCACCTGCGAACCCGTCGTCTCTCCCAATATGGACGCGACATACCTTGAGTATTTCTGTATGAATCCGCCCGCAGAATCCGGCCTGACCACAGACCACGCGACCCTGTCGGACAGTCTAGGCGCCGGAGGCGTTCCTGGAAGCTCGTCGAATCCGACAATCCCGACTCCGGCAGCCTTTGCCGCGGCAAGAATCGCCTCGAGATCGGCCCTTCTCATGTGGTGGTTGTCGTGTCTGGCCCCGTCCGGTTCTATGCTGTGCGCATACGCGACAAGAACCGAATTGCTGGCCGCCAGCATTGGCATCATGTCCGCAATCTTCTTGGGCACGTCATCGGGATGCGTGCCGCACATTCCGACAAGGACCCGCATCCCGGAAACCTCGTCCATCGTGCGCGGCGTGCTGTCACCGCCCCATCCGGCGCGCAGACGGCCAAAGTGCCGTAGCAGGAGCGCGTCGGTTTGCGGAGTCCGCGACGAGAACGGATAGGCGTATGACCGCACCGGCAGCCCCTTTGCGCGGCAGACTGAAAGCTGCGGCAGAATCTCCTCTCGCACAAAGCCTTCCTCGCCCAGTTTGGCGAGCAGGTCCGGAGCGCGCCTGTGGCCGAAGCCGTGAAGCCCGATGGAATGGCCTGCTGCCGACAGACTCCGTAGACACTCCTCGGCACGCGCGTCAATCGGACCACAGACGAAGAAAGTGGCATGGGCGCCGTACTTCGCAAAAAGAGGAATGTTCTTCTCCCAGGCGTCAAAGTTGCGGTCGTCGAACGTGAGGCATAGCGCACCGCGTGCCCACGCCCCGTGCGTAGCGCACGACACTGCGATGCAAAATGCCAGACAAACTGTTGTTCGTGTCATGATGTCGCGATTATACCAAAGCCAACGTACATGACGCAACGTCCACATGGTAAAAATCAAACAACACTTTATACTAATTTCAAACAAGCATTGCACCTTGCACATGAATTTTGGTATACTTGGCGCGATGGCAAAAGGCAAGCAAGGCCCGAAGCGAGTTCTCGTCGCATTGTGGATGGGGGGAGAGTCCGGGAGGGATATCCTGACCGGAATATACCGATATGTCAGGACTCACCGCCCATGGGACATACAACTTGTCCAAATGCCAGATGGGTTCAACGTCGGCATGATCGAAAATGTGGTCTCGGCCGGAATAGACGGGATCATCTCAAGCCATTTCGGGCACAGTGCGCTAGACAGCCTTTTCAATGCATTACCCGTGCCTCTTGTGCTTATATCATCTCCGCAGGCCATAAAAAGAGCACACGGGGGTGCCGTATCGTTCATCGACTGTGACAACAATTCTATCGGAGCCATGGGAGCACGACATTTCCTGTCGCATGGCGAATTCAACAGCTTTGGATTCATCGGCATCAAGACAGATGAAAACAGCGAATCGGCGCGTGAGAGGGCTTTCCGCAACACGCTCGCCGCCGTTGGCAAGAAATGTTACAGGCTATCCATCTCTCCTACGCAAATCTCGACCGGTCACGACGACTGCGCAAATCTCCGGGACTGGATTAAATCGTTGCCCAAGCCTGCCGCCATCATGGCGTTCTTCGACCCGCTGGCGTTGCGCGTATTGGGGACATGCCGCGAACTGGGACTCTCCGTTCCCGGGCAAGTGTCGGTGCTGGGAGTGGACAACGACACGATGCTGTGCGAGTACGCAGAACCGCCGCTTTCGAGCGTCCACCCAAACCACGAACGCACAGGCTACATGGCGGCCGCTGAACTGAATGCACTCATGTCATATCCGTCTAGGTCGCCGCGTTCGTTGACGTGCCCGATTCTGCGCATTGCGGAACGCGAATCCACAAAGCCGATACCTCCTGCCGCGCATCTTGTCCGGGCTGCTATTGCGTTCATACGCCGTGAAGCTGCAAGCGGAATAGGCGTCCGCGATGTCGTTGCCCACATCAACGTCTCGCGGAGCCTTGCCGACATGAGATTCCGTGGCGTCGAAGGCCGGTCGATAAGGCAGGTGATAGAGGACCGGCGGTTCGAAATCGCCGAGAAGGCGCTGGCGGAAACGGCACGCGGCATCAGCCAGGTAGCCGCAGCCAGCGGCTATCGCAACATAAAGACTTTCGAGGCCGCCTTCCGCAAGCGCCACAGGATGTCACCCAGCGAATGGCGTGGTAAAACGGCGCGATGAGATCGCCGCGCCCGGGTTGCGAAAACAATTGCCAAAGCCCTTTGTCGAAACCGCCGGACGAGATGCCGACCCGGCCGCTATGCGTTCGTCTTCCGCCAGTCGCGCATTGTCATGCCGGTATGCTTCCTGAAAAGCGCTTTCAGGTGGTTTGGGCTGTCGAAGCCCGCCATGCGCGATATGGACAGGATCGACTGGCGGCTTGTGCGGAGCCTGCCCTTGACGTAAGCGATCCTGGCGGCGGCTATGGTCTGGGAGATGCTCGTGTCGGAGAATTCCGCGAACCGGAGGAAAGCGGTCCTCTTCGACACGCGCAGGAACGAGGCGACGTCATCTACGGTGATCCGCCTGTCGGCGTTCCTCTCGATGTACTCGCAGGCGCGCCTGACAAGCTCAAGCCCCGGCGCAAGGACTTTCGTCGAGGACCTCTCGACCGGAACGCTGCCCCCGGGGAACACGAGCTCCCTGCGTCCGAAACCGGCCTTCGGCTGCGACATCATCCGCTCCAGCGTCTCCGCCGCGAAGATCGCCTGCTGCTCGAAGTCCGTCGCGAGACTGGAAAGCGGCGGCTTCAGCGAAAGGCACGTCTGCTCGTCGTCGTCGATTCCGAGCACGCGGACGTCGTCCGGAATCGCGGCATCCGCAGCGTCGCAGGCCGCATAGACTTCGGTGGCCCTCGAATCGGTGGCGGCAAGTATGGCGGCCGGCTTTTCAAGTCCGGCGACCCACGCCGCGAGCGCACTCGCATCCGCCGAGGCCGGACATACGGGAACATACTCCACCACCTTCACGCCATGGGACGCCAGTTCCTCCAGAAACCCCTTGGCCCGCAAGGACGAAAGATGACGGAGAAACTCCAGCCGGGAATGGACGAATCCGAACGACCTGAACATGCCGAGCCTGAAAAGGTGCAGCCCGGCCTCACGCCCGAACCTGCATTCGTCGAACATGACGGCGGCGAAATTCCTGCTGCGCCCGGGAAGCGGATCCCTCCTGGTGCCGATCGCAACGAGCGGAACGTCGGACTTCTCCAGCGCGCGATAGAGGGCAGGATGCTCTAGAACGCTTGTGATAATGCCGTCCGCCGCGCGCGAGAGGGCCGCACGGGCGATCTTGCTTCTGCCGGACGCGGTCGGCTCCATGATGCGGAGCCGCCAGTCGTAGCGCGTCATGGAGAAACGCAGTATGCCATGCAGCAGCCTGCGCCCAGAATTGCGCGTCGTGTTGGTCAGAACGTATACTTCCTTCTCTTTCATGGGCGAGCGGCGCAGATTATATCAAAAAAAACGGGGCTGTACGATGATTGCGGTATATGATACTATTTTCTTGCACTATTTCGTACGATTGCGATTGACGGTCGCAAGGTGGATTTTCTATAATCATAATCGGTTCGGCAAAAAAGGCGGTCGCAATACGATGAGATGCACATTCAAGCCTCTAGGATGCACGGCGAAGACGGGAACGCTCTTCGCCGCCGTCTGCATCGCAGCATCGGTTTCCGCGACAAGCGCCGGAACGGCGGTTTCCAATGGCGTGAAGTGGGTCGATGGCCGGATGCTTCCGCTGGAAGGCAGGTGTTTCGACGATGTGGACTCCTACTACGACAGATTCCCGGGGCGCGTCTCGACGAACATCAATGCGGGAGTATGGAAACTGAAGAGCCACACGGCCGGCATGCAGTTCCGCTTCCGCACGGATTCCAGGAAGCTCATATTCCGCTGGATGCCCACATCCGCCTCGCTGGCGGCCGACCACATGCCTGCGACGGGACAGTCTGGCATCGATGTGTACCGGCGCGACGGAACCGGGCGCTGGCACTATGTGAAAACCGGATTCGTCTACGATGCGAAGGCTGGCGGCATCCTCGAGACCGGCTGGACGCCCGGCGATCCGTGTCTTGTCAATCTGCCTCTCTACAATGGGATAAGGGAGTTTACCGTCGGCATGGACACCAACGCGACCTTCTCGCCGCTCGGGCCGCGCGCAAGCGGAATTTCCAGGCCCGTGGTGTTCTACGGCACGTCCATCACGCAGGGCGGCTGCGCCTCGCGTCCGGGCATGGCGTTCGTGAACATTGTCGGACGCGACCTCGACGTTCCCGTGTGCAATCTCGGCTTCTCCGGGGCGGGACGGATGGAGCTTGGGATGGCCGGATACCTCGCGCGTATCGATGCAAGCTGTTACGTGCTGGACTGTCTAAGGAACATGGGGTGCCTCTACGACAAGCCAGGAGCCGCATTCCAAGACATGGCGGCGGCCGGATACGACCTGAAGGCCCCCACAAAGAAACAGGATCCGCTCGCCATGGTACGATTCCGCTACGAGCCGTTCGTGCGCGCCCTGCGCGCAAAGCGGCCGGACGTGCCGATCGTCATGGCCGGACGCTGCGACGTCTTCTGCGACGGTCCGGATGGCAAGGATAAATTGGTGAGGGAGCTCTACGAAAAGCTCAAGGCCGAAGGCTGGAAGAATCTTTTCTACCTGCCGAAGGATGAGATGTATTCCGGCGACTGTGAAGGCACCGTCGACGGCGGACACCCCAACGATCTCGGCATGATGTCGATGGCAAAGGCATTCGGCAAGGCGGTGCGAGAGGCTCTCGGACTGCGGAACAATGCCAGAAAGGAATGAAAGCCATGAAGAAAGATACGATGAAACCCCGCAAGACGACGGTGGCGTCGGTTGCAGCCGCGATGGGCATGGCGGCAATGGCGGTCTGCGCCGTACGCGCCGACGCACCGCAGGTGCTCGCATATTGGCCGTTCGGCGATAGCGGCCTCGAGGACGCCTCCGGCAACGGCAACGTGCTGGAGGGCGGGGCCGATATCTCGGACTGCGCCACGTTCGACGGCACCGTCAACTCGTCGCTCTCCACCATCGGTAATCTCGACCTTTCTGGATGCACCGATGTGACAATCGAGTTCTTCGTCAGGGCGAAGGACAACCAGTCCCTCGCATATCTCGTCGAACATTCAACCTCGATGAACGACAACCTCGGTGGATTCCTTGTGACGGTCAACGACCGCAACGCCGGCGAGCAGCGGGTTAACGCACTCTGGCATCTCAGCAATGCAAGCCCTGGATACGCCTGCATCGATACCGTGCCGAACGTCCTGCAGAACGGTCTCTGGCACCATGTGGCGCTCGTCATCAAAAGCCGGAGTACCGCCGCCTACAGCACGTCCGCCCTCGAGGACTGGTGCGTCTCGCTTTACATCGACGGCGTGATTTCGGCGAACTCCGGATACCGTACGACGCTGAACGGCCAGACAGGACCGTGCGCACTGCTCAACAAAAGGCTCTTCATCGGAGCGCGCAACAATGCGAACGGACGCCTCGTGGGCCAGATGGACGACATACGCGTCACTGCCGCCGCGCTGACGCCAGAACAGTTCCTCCAGTCGCGCACAGGGGTCCCGGTGGAAAGTCTGGTGGTCGGATACTGGCCGTTCGGCACGAACGGCTTTCTGGACGTCTCGGGCAGCTCGAACCACCTCTACACGTCCTCGGGCGCTACGCTGGGCAGCGATGGCGCGCTGGTGCTCGATGGCACGCAGAAGTTCTGCCAGACACGCCGCCCGCTCGATCTGCGCGCGTGCACGGAAGGCTTGACGATCGAATGCTGGTTCAACCGGGCCGGATCCCCTTCCGCCAACATGCCGCTTGTCTACCACTCGGCGACCGTTGCGGGCGATTCGCCCAGGAACGTGTTCGGAACATGCATCGGATCCTCGGGGAACGTCTCTTCATACGCCTGGAACGGCGATGGGGGAAGGAACAACGACAGGACCGCGCAGGGCGAATCGTATGTGGACGGCGAATGGCACCATGTCGCATGGGTGATAGATCCCGGCGCTTCGCCGGATACGGCGCGGCTCTATGTCGACAAGTCCCTGGCCGATTCCATGAGCGGCTATGAAAGTACCTTGAACGTCCTCGGCAACGGATTCCTCAGGCTGGGCTGCGGACACTCGTACACTGGAACGCAGAAGCTGTCCGGCAAGATCGACGACGTACGCGTCACGGCGACTGCCCTCGCCCCGGCGCAGTTCATGGCGTCGCGGACGACCGACTTCGGCACCGCTCCGGCGACTCCGGCCCTCGAGCCGTTCACGCTGGCGCACTGGTCGTTCCGCCGCCGTTCGCCGCTGGAGGACGATGCCGGACTCTACAGGCTCACGATGCCGCGCTCCGGCACGGTGGACTTCTCCGGCGGAGCTGCGGTGTTCACCGGCCTCGGCGGCCTCTCCACAGACCAGCCGCTCGACATGAGTCCGTACAGCCAGCTGACGATCGAGTTCTGGATCAACTACCCGCGCATGCGCGACCGCGCGACGGAAGACCTCAGCTTCGACATGTCGTTCCTGGAGATAACGGACGGCTTCGAATACCAGCAAGGCACCTTCCGCTTCTCCTCGGACGCCGGATACATGCGCGAACCGGCCCGCGCGGGGCTTCTGTTCAAGACGGCGACTTCAGGGAAGTATCGCGGGCATCTCCAGCCGTCGGGATCCTATGGCGACGGCGAATGGCACCATTGGGTCTGCCACATCGACAACTCCGGCTCACAGCTTTCCACCTCGCTTTCAATAGACGGCGTCGCCGTTCCAGCGGACGCCAACGCCTTCAATGATGCGGCACCCTCCTCCTTCACGTCGGACAGGAAGCTGAACATCGGCTGGCGCAGCGGCATCCAGCTGGACAGCGGCACATGGAAGAAGTTCCCCTATCTCACGGGCCGCATGGACGACATCCGCATCTCAGCGGGGCTGCGTACCGGCGACGATCTGATCGCCTCTCGAAGCGAAGAGGCCGACCCCACGGCGTCGCCGGAACTCCGCTGGAACTTCGAAGGGGAGAACCCGCGCGCGGACGCCTCCGGAAACGGCAACGATCTCGCCCCGAACGCCGCGGTAGCCTGTTCCGACGGCAAGGCCGTCTTCAGCGGAAACTCCGGATTCCAGTCGGCGAACGCGCTGAACCTCGACCGGTTCAGGGCCGTGACGGTTGAACTCCTCGTCCGGGCGGACAATCCCGCGCAGGGCGGCACGCAGATGCTGATCGAGCACGGATACAACTACACGTCGTTCGGCTCGACACAGTTCTACATGCTCCTTGACGCCAATGGCCAGATAAGGGCAGGCCTCAACAACAACTACAGGTCCTGGCCCGGCCGCAGGATGAACAGCTCCGAATGGACGCATCTCGCGCTTGTGATGGATTTCGACGAGTCCGAGCCGTACAACCAGGTTACTTTCTACGTCAACGGCGAAAAGGCGCCCGACGGCGTCGCCAGCGCCTCGCTGAGCGGACTCCGCGGCAACACGCTCATATTCCTCGGCGCAAGGGGCGGCGACACGCTCGGCTTCACAGGCGCGATGGACGACGTGGCAATATCCGAAGGTGCGCTGCGCCCGGGATCGTTCGTCCTCTCCAGGCCTTCGCCCGTGAAGAACGCCAACGACGTGATCGCCTACTGGCCGTTCGACTACGGACGCGAACTGAACGACAAGACCGGCAACGGATACGCGCTCACGAACGCAGCCGCGTCGTTCGCGGCCGGCTGCGCGATGCTGTCGGGCGCGGCATCCCTCGCCACGGACGCCTACCTGCCCTTCAACATGTACACGGGACTCACCGTGGAATGCTTCGCATGCATCCCCCCAGGCGCCCAGCAGGGCGTACGGACCCTGTTCAAGACGACGTCCCTGCCGCTCGCCACGACACCAGGCGCGGCAGGGGTCGAACTTGACGCAACAGGCGGATCGCCCGCACTCGTCTCGCGCTGGACATGCGGACGCTTCAAGGACTCCGCCGGGACCGACGTGATCATGGACAATGTCGACACCACGGCCGGCACGGCCGTCGACATCGCGGACGGCGCATGGCACCACGTGGCGCTGGTCGTGGACAGCACGCAAAGCTACGGCGGCAGATCGCGCCTGTTCGTGGACGGACAGGAAATGGCCGAATACCAGTCCTGCTACGCCGACCGCGCACAGGCGTTCATCGATTCGATCTTCGTGGCAGGCACGGGTATCACCGGCATGCTGGACGATCTACGCATCACCGGCCGCGCTCTCGTACCGGCCGAGTTCTTGCAGACGCGCTCACGTCCGAAAGGGATAGTCGTCAACTTCCGCTAGCGTAGGAAAGGCAAGGGCGGAGATGCACAGGGAAACAGGAACCACACTTGCGGCGGCGGTGCTGGCGATGGCGCTGCCGGCGGCGGAATTCCATGTACGCCCAGACGCCGCGCCAGGCGGCGACGGGTCGGCGGCGCGCCCGTTCTCCACCCTTGCGGCGGCGCGCGATGGTCTCCGCGCGGCACGAAGGGCAGGGCGCGTGGCACAAGGCGAACGCGTGGAGATCGTGCTCGCCCGGGGTGATTACATCGAGACTGAGGGATTCGCCATGGATGCGAAGGACGGCGGAAGCTCCGCGATGGCACCCGTGGTCTGGCGCGCCGCAAAGCATGGAACGGCGCGCATCATCGGGGCACATCGCATCCCAAAGGCCGCATTCACGCCGGTCTACGACTCCGCCATCCTCGCGCGCATACCCGAAGAGGCACGCGGAAAGGTGTGGCAGGCGGATGTCTCAGCGCTTTTCCCACGCGGTGTTCCCGCGTTGAAGGATGAGTTCGAGGGGACGCCCTCCGCCCCCGCGGTTTTCGTAAATCACGCCTTCGGTTCGCTCGCAAGATGGCCCAACCGCGAATACGCCCTCTTCTCCAACCGCGTCGATCGCGGCAGCATCGTGAGGATGACGCCCAGCGGCGCGCGCATCTTCACGCCGGGCGCGTTCGTCTGTCCCCATCCGCGCGCGAAACGATGGAATTTCTCGGAAGGCGTGTGGATGAACGGATACTGGACCCACGACTGGCATAACCATTCCGTCAGGGCGGCCTCGTACGGCATGGAGAACGGCACGAACGATGTGATCCGCATCGCGGCGAACATTCCGTTCGGCATACTGGGCGATACATGGGGAAGAAGGGAAAGACGCTTTTTCGCGTTCAACGTCATCGACGAGCTGGACATGCCGGGCGAATGGTTCCTCGATCGCAAAAGCAAGGTCCTCTACCTCTACCCTCCCCGCGGCAAACCTGCGGAGGAGGACGAGGTCTTTCTCGCATCGGCTGGCGAACCCCTGCTGAAAAGCACCACCAGGATATCGCACGTCCGCTTCGAGGGGATCGTGTTCGAATATTCCTACGGAACGGGCGTAGCGCTTTCAGGAAACGACATCCGCCTGGAAGGATGCAGGATCCTGTGCTGCGCCATGGGCGGAGTGTCGCTCCATGGCGATGCGAACATGATGCGTGGATGCGAGGTGGCCCATACGGGCAGGGCCGGCATCACTGCGAGCGGCGGAGACCGCAGGGCCCTGCGCCGCGCGGATTCCGTCTTCGAACGCAACCACGTACACGATTTCGCGATATTCCAGCGAACGCACGTCGCAGGATTCGACGTGGGCGGATGCGGATTGACGTTCAGGGCGAACGTTGTCCACGACGCCCCGCACTCTGCGGTGTTCTACGGCGGAAACGAACATCTTTTCGAATACAACAACGTCTATCGCGTGCTGCTCGAGACCGGCGACGCCGGCGCCTACTACAGCGGCAAGGACTGGACCTCGCAGGGCAACGTGCTCAGGTTCAACTATACGCACGATCTTGGCGCCGAGGGCGCGATGGCGAACACCATGGGCTTCTACTTCGACGACTGTGACTGCGGCGACGAGGTATACGGGAACATCTTCCACAACGTGGCCCGCGGCATAATGATAGGAGGCGGGCGAGAGCATCCTGTCCGCAACAACATCTTCTCGCATTGCCTGGTAGGCATCTCCATCGACAACCGCGGGATGCGATGGCCGCAATGGAACCGGCCCGACAAGGGCTGGGGCCTGGAGGAGAAGGCCAAGGCGTTCTCCTACACGAACGGGACATGGGCCGCCCGATATCCGCGCCTCGCAGACATAATGAACGATCATCCCCGCGAACCGCTCTACAACCCCGTGGAGAACAATATATTCATAGATTGCACCAGGTGGCTCGTGGCGTTCGAGGGAAGGATGCCGATGGAGCGCATGGCGCCGATCGCGAACAACGTGGCCGTCAACACCCGCGGCACGAACGATGTCGCATACGCCCGCCCCAACATCCGCATAGAGGCGGCGTTCACCTGGCTCAACGGCACGAAGGACGCACCGTGCGCCTTCGGGCTGGAAGGCGCCGCGAACGGTGATTTCCATTTTTCGCCAGGCTCCGTGATCCTGAAGACATGCCCCGGCTTCGCGCCGATTCCCGTCGACCGGATCCCGCCCTCACTTCCATGACACGGGTTTTTATGCTAGAATACCGTCAAACATGTGACCACCCAAAAAGGATGAAGCGATGATGCATGACAGGTTTATCCGCGTCTTGGCAGCTGCGGCGCTTGCGGCCATGGCCGCAGACGCACATGGCGGCGCATTGCGCCCGATAGTGCCCTTCCCGTACAAGACGATCGGCGTCGAAGAGACGTGCCGCGAGCTGAGGCGGATCAAGGCGGATACCGGCATCGACCGGTTCTTCCTCGGAGGTCCGGGTTTCACCGACGTGATGTTCGGGCCCGTCCCGGACGATCTCTACGCGAAGATCGGTGAGGTAGTGGGGACCGTCCGCGAGAACCTCGCGAAGGACGGAATCGAGGTGTCCTGGTGGTGCTCGCCGTCCATACGGTACTTCTCCGGATTCACGCCAATAGAAGATTCGAACGGAAACAAGAGCAAGGACAACAAGAAGTGCCCCCTGGACGAGGCGTTCGCGGCGGACTACGCGGCAAAGGTGAAGACGGTCGCCAAGGTGCATCCCAAGATGATCTGCATCGAGGACGACTACACGCTCTCCTGGGGACGCGGGCTTGGTGTAAGCGGCGCATGCTTCTGCAAACTGCATCTTGCCGATTTCGCGAAACGCTACGGCAAGGCGCTGACCGGTCCCGAGATCGAGGCCGCCTTCGAGCATCGTACCCCCGAGAACCGCGCTATCCGCCAAGCTTTCGCCGATACGGTGCGCGAATCGCTCGTCTCGCTCGCCAGGAAGGTACGGGCCGCCGTGGACGAGGTGGATCCTTCCATCCGCATCATGCTCTCGCAGCCGGGCGCCATTACCAAGGACGGCGATGCGCTCGAACCGCTCGTGCGCGCTTTCGCGGGTGGCACGCGCCCCGCGGTGCGTCCGTGCGGCGCCATCTACGGCGCTGAGACGACGCCTGCATCCATCCCGACGGCGCTCTCGCGCACGCTTTGGACGCTGGAGCATCTACCAAAGGACATCGAGACGTTCTACGAGGCGGACGTCTATCCGCACAACCGCTTCTATTCGTCCGCCTCGCAGCTGATGTCGCTCATGGCGGGCGCCTTGATGATGGGTACGGACGATTTCCTCTTCTACTGCCTGCAGAACCTGGACGACCCGCTGGAGGACGACGGATATGCCAGGGCCTTCCTCTCGCTGCGGCCCCGCCTCGAGGCCGCGCGTACGTTCCTTGTGGAGCATCGCGCGAGGCTTTCAGGCGTAAGGATTGTCTGGGATGCCGCCGATTCGTATCTCATACGCGACCATGGCCTGGGACACGGCGTGCAACTCAGCTGCGGAAGCTACCTGCTTTCCAAGTTCGGCGTCCCGTACACGACGCGCAAGGACTCCAAAAGCGTCGCGCTACTGGTGGGCGAGGCGGCCGAGACGATGTCGGACGACGACATCCGCGCGCTGCTCTCCGGCGGACTCATCCTCGACGCGCCCGCCGCCGCGCTACTTGCGAAACGCGGATTCAGCAAGGAGATCGGAGCGGACGTCGCGCTTGTCGAGGGACGCCCCAGGATCGTAGATGAAATCATCCTCCCCGCAGCAGGATGCAAGCGGCGCGGACGCCACCTGAACGCATTCTACATCTTCACCGCCGGAACGGAAGGAACCGTCTCGCAGTTCGCGGAGATAAGGCCGCATGAAGGAACCGAGACATGGAGCGAGTTCTACGGCGTGGACAGGAAACCTCTCATGCCATCCGTGACCGTAACCCGCAACAGCCTTGGCGGGAACGTGGCGGTATTGGCGGTCTCGCTCGTCCACAACAGGGCGTCAGGCCTCTTCAACCTCCGGAAACAGGAGATGTTCGGCAGGCTCTTCGAACGCCTTTCGCCAGGGTCTGTCCCCGTGGCGGCAAACGGAACGCCCGGGATATGGATGCTTGCGGGCGTGGCGGCAGACGGCCGATCAATGTTGCTCCATGTGAACAACCTGTCAGGCGACGAGCGGACCGGCGTACCCCTCGCGTTCGCCGGCGAATGGGTCGGCACCAAGGTGTCTCGCATGGCGGAGGATGGCTCATGTGTACCGCTGGGCACGGCATCCGATACGTGGGTCATACCCTTCACCCTGAAACAGATGTCGCCCGAATTCCTCGTCGTGCGGAAAAACCACCGCAACTGATTCGCCGTCGTTAGTGTATTTGTATTGGGGAAAACATACTCTTCAAAGTTTTTGTGGAGATTCCAACCACTGAATGCTCCGAAACGCACCCATGTGCGGCACAGAAACGACTGAGAAATAGAGGTTTCACACAATTCAACCGCAAATCCTCCCCCATTCCAGATATCGGAAAATGAAAGATGGACAAATGTCGGCGAAATATCCAAAGGTCTCTTTCGAGCTGCTTTCAGTGCCCCGCGAACGCGGGCTTCCGAGATTTCCGTGGTCAAATCGCAATGACCATCCAAAATACTCTTTGAAAAACCGAAAAATATGTCTTACAACTCTTGTTCATAACTCGTTCATAATTTTTAGTTTCTTTTAATAATTTTTTCTTGCTTTTTGCTATTCGTAAATAACCGAGCATTAAACAGCATATTATGAATATATGTATAATTTCGTGTCGCATAACCATAATAATTCAATAATATTATAACTTCAATAACTCTGTTCATTGTTTTATTGCGAACTACTGAAATTTTGGAGCAGGTTAGGAAGGTTGTGAAGGTTGTGAAGGTTGAACAAGAATTGGGCAAGAGCTGGCAAGTTTTGAAAGGTTGCAAAGGTTGTGAAGGTTGTGAGGATTGTGAGGATTGTGAGGATTGTGAAGGTTGTGAGGATTGTGGGGGTTGTGGGGGTTGTGGGGGGAAGATGGTAGGGCCCGCTCGCCGAGCGGGCCGCCATCAACGTTGAATCGCATTGCTAATCATTTGCGTCTACGGTCGCCCTGACGAGGCGACCCTACCATTTTAACTGGTATTTCGTAACTAACCACTTGCCTATAACTTCCTTGTGACTTCTCTTACTTGCTTTCGCTACTGGGAGTCTTGGAGTTTTAGAGAACAGAAAATTTCTTTAAATATTCTCCTTAACTCCGAAACTCCTAATCTCCCAGCAGCGAAAGCAACCATCAAAGTTATCCTCATTTACATTCCCGTACATAGCGCGGGCGGCGCGCTAGCCACTAACCACTCCCCAACCCTCACCACCCACTCAACCCTCTCACCTTCACCACCTTCTAACAACCAGCAACTAGGAATCCAATACTTTGCCCACCATTGCAATCACGAAACCGCCGTGCTATAATATGTTTCCCTTGGCCGTACATTCAAAGGAATCAACAGACTGTTAAATGCAAACGGATACAGACATCATTGTCATTGGTGGTGGACATGCCGGTGCCGAAGCGGCATTGGTCGCTGCACGCATGGGTGCCAAGGTGATCCTTGTCACGGCAATCAAGGAGTCCATCGCTCGAATGCCCTGCAATCCTTCAATCGGCGGACTTGCCAAAAGCCACCTCGTTTTTGAACTTGATGCGCTAGGCGGCGAAATGGGATTCAACGCCGATCTTACATCCTTGCAGGAAAAGACATTGAACACGAGTCGCGGTCCCGCAGTACAGGCCACACGCGCCCAATGCGACAAGTCGAAATATACACGCCGCATGCAACAGGTCGTTGCCGGACAGAACGGACTGACCGTGCTTGAGGACGTGGCTACGGACATCATCGTACAACCAGCCTCCTCGCTTGGTCCTTCCTACCTTCCAACATCTTCCCCTGCAGGATATAGCTATGAATCCATTGCTACCGGTATAAGGACCGACCACCATGGTGAAATCATGGCCAAGGCCATCATATTGACCGCCGGAACATCCTTACATGGGCGAATCTTCATTGGAAACGAAATGCGTCCGTCTGGTGGTGACGGACGCCCAACTGTCGATAGGCTTCTTGATTCTATCGTTGATCTCGGTTTTACGCCAATACGCCTCAAGACAGGGACTCCGCCACGTCTAAAGGCAGAAACTTGTGATTTCTCAAAGTGCCGCGTCCAGCCAGGCGAGCATAATCCGCCTTTCTTTTCCCTTCGTACGCGTCAACTTATAACGGATTACCCTCAAGCGTACCGGCCACTGGACACAGATGTCAATTGTTCCACGTGGAACATTCAACTCGATCATTCTAATGATCCGCCACAATGTTCCACGTGGAACATTCCATTAGAAGATTCTAGCAATGATGCATCGCAATGTTCCACGTGGAACAATCAGGAGGGGCAAATTGGGCGGGAGAACTCCTTGTCTACACCAATCAGCGGGCATGTCAAATCAGATTCTACAGATGCCTCATGGGGAAATGATGGTCGTGTGCCTTCAATCTGGACAAAAAACCTAGCACCTTGGCCACTAAACAGCATCCAGATGCCGTGTTTCGCCACCCAGACAACCCCCGAAGTGCATGAGATCATCCGTTCAAACCTGGATAGATCCGCGCTCTATGGTGGGATGATTACTGGAACTGGTGTGCGGTATTGTCCTTCAATCGAGGATAAGATCGTCAGATTCAAGGATGCCCAGCACCATCATGTGATTCTAGAACCTGAAGACCGCGCAGGGAAGATTGTCTACCCAAATGGACTTTCCAACAGCCTGCCTAGGGATGTACAGGAAAGGATGGTCCATGCTGTACCCGGACTCGAAAAAAGCGAATTTCTTGCATACGGGTACGCAATAGAATATTCCGGCATAGATGCCAGGGAACTTAAGCACAATCTTGAATCAAAGCGCATAGGACGGCTGTTCTTTGCCGGACAGGTAAATGGAACTACTGGCTACGAGGAAGCAGCCGCACAGGGGATCATAGCCGGAATCAACGCAGTTCTCACAGTCCGTCACGAACAGCCACTGATTCTGAGTCGACAGGATGCATACATAGGTGTCATGATAGACGATCTTGTGACAAAGGGTACGGATGAACCATACCGCATGTTCACTTCACGTGCCGAACGTCGGCTGATACTTCGCCAGGACAATGCACGATATCGTCTGCTGGATGCCGCCAACCGCATCGGTGTGCTTCCTTCAAGCATTCGCGAAGAAACCCGCGCATGGATAGATAGAATAGCGGAAATTGAATCATTGTCGCCGCAGGAACAGTCCAGATATCGCGAGAAAGACGATCTACCCGAGGAACTGCGTACCCAACTTGAAATCCGCCACCACTACGCAGGATACATCCGACAGGAAAGCATCGCAGCCGAACGAGCCAAGAAAGACGAGAAGATACGGATTCCAGAAAACTTCGACTATGACAAGTACCCGGCAATTCGCTATGAAAGCCGTGAAAAGTTGAAACGAAACCGGCCAGAGACTCTGGCACAGGCAATGCGAATCCCAGGTGTCAACCCCGCAGACATCGCTGTTCTTGCAATTATCATAAAGAAACAAGTTTGGTAAGCTTTCTGGTTTCTAGTTGAAGAGGTAGTGAAGGTAGTGAGGGTTGTGAAGGTTGTGAGGGTTGTGAGGGTTGAGAAGGTGCTGAAGGTTGAGACTTCCTGCCTTCTTGTCTCTTAAGAGTTTTGCGCTCTTCCCAACCACTAGCCACCAACCACTAACCACTAAAGACTAGCGACTAACGACTAACCACTAACCACTAGCCACTAACCACTAAAGACTAGCGACTAACGACTAACCACTAGCGACTAACCACTAGCGACTTGCCTATAACTTCGTATTGTTCACAAATCTCAATTGTTCACAAATGCCATCAATGCCACCAATACAAATTGCCATTTGTCATTTGTGAACAATTGTGGCAATTGCCATTTGTGAACAATACCATGTTATCCTCATT
>JAFXTB010000107.1 GCA_017525225.1 Kiritimatiellia bacterium | reverse complement strand
AATCCTCGTGGCGCGGAGGTGCAAGCAGGCGGGGATGCACTGGCGTCACCACAACGCCGCGTGCGTCTGCGCCATCATCGCACAGCTCAGGAGCGCGGCGTAATATGGCTCAGATTTTCAACGAATTAAAATCACACCCATTTTCTATTGTCTCTCTGCGGCATCGCCATAGCCTCTACTCCACCATTTCTACTCCACCAATGGGGTCCCTCTAGCATCCCGCCCGGCAGTCGAACCCAAAGCCCCCTCCGTTGCCGGTCTTGTCCTCCGGCAACCCGCGCTTGTACGAGAAGGATTTGATGGTGACTTTCATTTGCCGCCTATTTTAGGCCACCCTCTTCCTTCTTCATGAACGTGCAATATTCCTCCAGCGACTTCTTCATCACCTCTTCCGGGATGAGCAATCGCTTGTATTCAGCAATCATCATCGGACTCATCGTGCGATCAATTGCATATTTCACTTCGTACTTCCCAGCCTCCGGGCAGAGAATAATGCCTACAGACGGATTCTCGTCTTCGCGTTTTAACTGGTCGTCAATCGCAGCAAGATAGAAGTCCATCTTCCCGGCGAATTCCGGTTCGAACGGTACAGCCTTCAACTCCACGTCGACCAGGCATCTGAGCGCCCGATGATAGAAAAGAAGGTCTAGCCGCCGCCACTTGCCGCCGACCTGTATCGAATACTCGTCGCCCATCCAGAGGAAGTCCTTGCCCATGGCTAGGATAAACTCTTTTATGTGTTCTCGAATGCTGGCATGGAGCCGACGTTCATTGTGCCTTTCCGGCAAACGCAAAAAGTCGACAAACACTTTATCTTTGAACATAAACTCGGCACCAGGATATGAAGCTTTTAGCGCAGATGACATCTTTTTCTCCTTGCTCATGACCATTTCATAGGTCTGGGCAGCAATTGACCGTATCATTTCCTTGTATGTCAATCGTTCCCTTGCGGCATAAAGGATGTAAAAAACTTTTTCATCTATGGAATTGCATCGTCCCAATATTTCCAGATGGTTAGAGAAGGTCGTCAAGGTGAGGAACATTGGAAACGAATCCAAATACCGCCTTTCATATTCAGATTGTGCAGACGGCATCTGCACAATTGTGGCCAACGGCACAATGCCATCACCTTTTTTATCGCCAGGAACTTCCGTGTCCTGAATTTGTGCAGACGGCATCTGCACAAATTCGTGCAACTTAAGGCGTTCTGAAACGCTCTTGAATTCAAGGCTGGAATATGCCTCGTAAAATTACACCATGTTGTAGACATTGCGTTTCCCATACCCCTTGCGCTTGGGATTGCGCATCTTCAAGTAATCGCAAAGGGCCTCTACCGTTTTTGACCCCCACTGCGCTTTCTTGAGCCGCTCCGACACGAACGCGCCGACAGTCCAGTAGGTCATCAGCGACTCGGCGTTGGCAAGACCGACGGCCCTGTTCCAGTGCCGCTCGATTATGCGGTTTACCAGCTCAAACTCTTTCTCCAACTTCTTTGCCATTGTCGTTCCTCTTTGTTTAAGATTATACCACACTCATCCTCGCGCCGGTAGGGCGGGCGCCCCTTGGGCCGCCGCCCTTCCGCAAAACCAACGCGCCCGCCGGTCCTTTCTTCGCGGATGCGTTCGGTTTCGTCACCGTGCATGACGGCATACTCAAGCAACGCGCATGACACGCCGTCTTGTCCTCCGTAGCGCGCAGCGCGAAGGAGGAAGCGCACGCGCGAAGGCGGCTCAAGTCGCTTGATCGCCTCAATCGTGCCTGTCCGCCGTAGCCTTGGCGTAGGTGGATCGTCTCTCTGCGGCATCGCCATAGCCTCTACTCCACCATTTTCACTCCACCCATGGGGTCTGTCCCTCTAGCATCCCATTACGGAGACTCTTTACAATCCACTCTTTTGTAACAACAGAGGAATGTTCTTTGCGACTTCTGCATACTCATGATTTTTACTCAAAGCTTCATAAAGGACATTCACCGGAATGCCGCAATATTCGAGTAACATTGCAACCAAGAACATACGCATCCAAGTAGTTACATAAATGTATAACAAGAAATCGTCGCGATAAGAATCTGGATTAGCATGAGAATAGTTATTCCGACGAACCTTCACATAGTTTATAAGCTTCTCTCGTCCCTCTAAATCAAGAAAAGGGAATACTCCACAAATGCGAGAAAACTCATCGTTGAACCTTGCTCTTAGTATTTTCTTGGGTTCACCATATAGTTCTCGATGTAAGCCTTCAAACAAATACACTAGCTCCGGCAATACGCCTTGGGTGAAATTCGTGCGCCTTGTTCCATTCATATAGACAATGTGCCCTGAAAAACCAGCAGGCACATCGGCCATTTTCATAAACTTTTCAACGACTTGCTTAAGATACGGATTAACATCATTATATGGAATCCACACATCAAAAGGAGACATTGGTGGAGAATCCTCTATGTCCCGACGCCACAAATGACGCATGACAATCTCTGGGATACTACCACCATCTTTAAGCGGCTCATACTTCTGAGCCAACCCACTACAATCATATAGCGAACAACCTCGTCCGATCATCAAGCCTAAAATAGTTCGTATTCTGCTAAGGTAAAAATGATAGCTCTCGTGATCTCCATAATACGGCAGTTTCCCTTTAAGTGATTTAATGAGAATGCGAGGGTCATGAGAGATGCGACCTTCTTTCTGTGCAATCTGTTGCGACGGTCCCTGCCACGAATATGAGAGTTCTATCTCAACTAAATCATCTTTAAACAGCTCTAAAGGCTTGGGACATATATAGTGAAGATCAGCATTCTGATTCTGAAAATCATACTTACTTTCAAATGCTGATACATTATGCCAAGGCGCAAGCCCCTCCATGCCAGCACTGAAATTTATGAAACAAATATCATCCTTACGTACATACGACTCGCCCCCGATCCATCCCTCAATAAAATCAATCCGAACAGCAGCAAGTTCTGGTGGCTCAAAACAATTAAAATTCTGATTCGTTGTAACGCAATCAAACAATGAAAATCGTTTCAACCCATGTGCAGCACCTTGTATAACAGGATACTTCTTAAATGGGTGGTACTGTAAAGATGGAATATCTTTCTCAAACGACCCAAGTAAGTTAAGATCCGCTCGCTTGTCTGGCTTGAAATGAAGCACGCCCGCCCTGTTATCTTGCGTCAACCCGTCTTTTGCGGGCAGCCACCAATAACCAAGAAATTCCTGTTCCTCAAGCTCATCGGCAAAGCCATTCATACCTGAAATCTCCGATTGTCAGCTATCACTTCAGCCGCTCGCAGAGCGGCAGGATTTCTTCCAGTTTGGCGACGATGCGCTTCTGCTCGGCAAGGGGCGGGAGAGGGATTAAAACCGTTTTGAATTTTTTCTGTGAAATGTTTACCTGTTGCTTATCCATTCCCGACATCAAATTGATAATGAACTGCCGAATTTGCGGCGAGTTCAAAACCTTGACAATATAATTTTTATACACATTATTATCAGTCATATTGATACGCACTGTTTTGTCTGAGAGTATGAGATTATGGCGAATCGCTCTCACCAAACAAGCGACCCCAGTCCTACTCATTGGGCCTGCACGCGTAATAAGGATGTCTTTTGGTCTTACCTGCATCGATTTGTTAACTGAAAAGCCATTAGGCAAAACTTTATTTTGGGTTTCGTCAAAGAATCCAATTTGAATGGAAGTTGTTGTAATCACGCCCCATTCTTTGTCCTTCACTGGTTGCTTTAAACAACTTGGACTTTTCCCAGCATCAAAGAACCATGAGATCTCACCAAGTCTCGTCCACATCCAACTATCAGGTATCTCGAACGGAATTTCGTCTTCGGTGATTTCGGGCAGGGACTTTTCTTTTTTGATCTTGCCGGATTTGACGAGGCGCTGCTTTTCGGCTTGGATCTGGCGATACAGCTCTTCGCCCGTGCCTTCTTCGGGGCGCTGCTCGACGAGCTTGCCCTGGATCGCCATCTGGAGCAATGACTTCTGCATGTCCACGGGGAAGCGCCTGTTGAAGCCCTCCAACTTGCTCCACGCCTTTTCATAGCGGTCGATCAGCGGCAGCAGTTCCTCGATCTTCGCCACAATGCGCTTCTGCTCGGCAAGGGGCGGGAGGGGGATCGGACGAAACAGCATCGTCTTGCGGTCAACGCCTGGTATCATACTGTTGGCTGCCGCTTTCAGAGATTGAACACTGGCCGCAAGAAAGACTTTTACATAATGCAATTCAATTGACTCTGATGATATTGCCATTATTTGCCGTGCTATATGGATGTCGCCAATAGCATTGAAAGCCATTGCACCAACAGTCCCTTTACAGGTGATAAGTAAATCTCCAAGATGGGAAACGGTCACGGGGTGATCCGTCCAACGATTTACAAGCAAATTGCCATTAGCAAAATTGCTAGCCCCTGTCATATAGGGATATTTCTTCGGAGAGGCCGAATAGTCATTTGGCTCCAAATCACGGCCAGAAAGCAAAGAAATCACCCCCCCCAACCTCACCCACTCCCAGCTTTCAGGGATGTCGAAGGGTTTTTCGTCGTCGGGGATTGTCTCACGCGGAGACGCGGAGAGCGCGGAGGGTGTTCCGTGTAGAGTTAAAGCTGCCTTCGGCAGATGTTTCAAGCCTCCCTTACCCTCACCCGCTCCGGTCGCGCAGGAGCGCGACCCTCCCGACATATCCTCCGCGCCTCCGCGCCTCCGCGTGAGATTTCCTTTTGCGGCAAGAATCTTCTCCAGCAACTCCGCCGCCGTTCCCTCTTCGGGGCGCTGCTCGACGAGCTTGCCCTGGATGGCGAGCTGAAGGATGCTGTTCTTCAGTTCCTGCGGGGTCATCACTCAGTCCCTTCGTGATTGTGGGATTGTGGAATTGTGCGATTGTGAGATTATGGGATTATGAGATTGTCCACGTAGAACATGTACATAATTCCACATTCCCATAATCGCATAATTGCAGAATCTCATAATGTTCATCCAGCGACCTCCATCCGCACATTCTTTTCCTTACTTGTTCCTTTACTTGTTCCCTTGGTGAAGGAACAAGTGATTCTGGCGCATCCTTCATCACTCACTCTTCCCTTCCGACTTCGCCTGCTCCGCAAGTGCTTTCTCGGCAATCTTCGTATGGCCAAACTTCCGAAGGCCCACGATGAAGATGTCCTGTGCCGTGCGGCAGGTGTCAAGGAGACGCAAACGGCTGCCCTGCCACCATTCCTGAAGCCCAAGATAGTAGAACTTGCGCATGTCGTCGGCGATGATGAACGGCGTGATGCCGTACTTGAGACATTCCTTAAGGAGAATCAAGCGCCCGACGCGACCGTTGCCGTCTTGAAAAGGATGTATCTGCTCGAATCGCACATGCAGGTCGAGCAGATTCTCGAAGGACTTCTCTGCGCCCTTCCACCAGTCCAGCAGCTTCGCCATCTCATGGCGCACGTTCTTGACAGGGCATGTCTCCATTTCGCCGACGACATTGTCAAGGCGCTTGTAGTCGCCAACAGCAAACCACTCCTTGCGGCTGTCGGTCGTACCGTTCTTTAGTTGATGATGCAGTCCTTTGATGTAACGCTCCGTCAACGCAGCGCCGGAGGATTCAATTACGATGTCAATGCAGCGAAAATGGTTCACCGTCTCCACAATATTATCAACCGGAAGATCGTCTGGCAAATCTCCAACCGTTTTTGTCTCGAAAATCCAACGGGTCTGCTCATGGGTGAGGCGACTTCCTTCAATATGGTTGGAATTATAGGTGAAGTCAATCTGAAGACGATGGTAGAGCCCGCCTGAGATGCGGCCCCTTTTCTCTGATTTTAAAGCCTCAAGTACGCTTGTCGGCAACCCACGCGCACGAGGTTTACGCTTTGGTCGCTCAGCATCAACAGGAATCTGCCAAGACTTCCCAACAAGGGTCGTTCCAGGAACATTCCCTCTTTCACAGTGAATCTGGACACTTCTTACCGTCAGACCCCATTTTTTTGCAGCTTCGGCAACAGACATGTACTTCATTAGAAACCTCCTTGCGAAACTTTTAACTCGCTGAAACGAAACTTATCCCGCCTGTTTTTGGCAGCGATTTTCAGGAAATACATTTCGCTTAACATGCATTCCCTCCTAGCTTTTCTGTAATCTCGTCGAGTACGCGGTCGATCTCGGCGTTGAGCGAAGAGCGTTCCTCCTGATAACGCTGAATCAGGTCCATCGGCGCGAGGATTTCCTCCTCGACGTGCGGATAGCCGCACTGGTCAAGATTGTAGCCGAGCTCTTCGGCGAGCTGGCGCGCTGTGAACTTCTTCGCCTTGTCGAAGCCGTCCTCCGACAGTTCGCGGCGGTCCTTCCACCATTCGACGACGGGATCGAAGTGTTCCAGCTTCATTGGCTTCGTTTTGGAGAAGTGCTTGTAGCCCTCCGGCATGTCGATGCGGTAGAACCAGGTCTCCTTGGTGGGTCCAGTGCGGTCGAAGAAGAGGATGTTCGTGGTAATCGAGGTGTAGGGCGAGAAGACGCTGCCGGGCATGCGGATCACGGTGTGCAGGTTGAATTCGGCGAGCAGCTTCTTCTTGATGCTCACCTTGGCGTTGTCCGTGCCGAAGAGGAATCCGTCGGGCAGGATCACCGCCGCGCGGCCGTTCTTCTTCAGACGATACATGATCACCGACATGAAGAGGTCGGCCGTCTCGGAGCTGGCGAGATCGGCGGGGAAGCGGCTCTTGACGTCCGTCTTCTCGCTGCCGCCGTAGGGCGGATTCATGAGGACGACATCGAACTGGTCGCTCTCGGTGTAGTCCAGGACGTCGTGCAGGAGGGAGTTCGCGTGGAACACCTGCGGCACGTCCAGGTCGTGCAGGAGCATGTTCGTGATGCAGAGCATGTAGGGGAACTGCTTCTTCTCGATGCCGTAGATGGAGTTGCCGTAGGCCTCGCGGTCTTCCGTCGTCTTGACCGCGTGCTCTAGCTCCTTCAGCCAGCTCGTGATGAAGCCGCCGGTGCCGCAGGCGAAGTCCGCCATCTTCTCGCCGATCTTCGGCTGGATCATCTTCGCCATGAAGTCGGTCACGGCGCGGGGCGTGTAGAACTCGCCCGCGGAGCCCGCGCTCTGGAGCTCCTTCAGGATGGACTCGTAGATTTCCCCGAAGGCGTGGCTTTCCTCGTAGTCGGCAAGGTCGAGGCCGTCGATCACGTTCACGACCTGGCGAAGGAGGACGCCGTCCTTCATGTAGTTGTTGGCGTCCGCGAAAGTTGTCTGCACGATGGCCTTGCGGATGGGCGTGGAGGCGGTCACCGGCAGTTTCTTGAGGGTGGGGAACAGGGTGTTGTTCACGAAATCGAGCAGACGGTCGCCGGTCATGGCGGAGCCGGAACGGTCGTCGGCCGCCCAGTTCGCCCAGCGGCAGTTCTCGGGGATGATGGAGACATACTTGTCGTCGTTCCACTCCCAGTCCTTTTCCTTCGCGTCGTACACCTTCAGGAACAGCATCCATGCGATCTGCTCGATGCGCTGGGCATCGCCGTTGATGCCCGCGTCGTTGCGCATGATGTCGCGCAGCCGCTTTACGAATCCCGACAGATTGCTTGCCATGGTAGATCCTTTGTTATTGTGAGATTGTGGAATTGTGGAATTGTGAGATTATGGGATTATGAGATTGTCCGCGTGAGGCATTCCCATAATTCCACATTCTCATAATCTCATATTTACAGAATCCCACAATTTTCACCTTTCCTTCATCTTCTCTCGCGCCGTAATGATGCTTGCTGCCAGGATTCGCGATAATTCTTCCGCTTCGCCAACAAGGTTCTTCAACCGCGACTTTACGACATATCCACTTTCCCCGCAGATCTTAAGCCACACACGCGTCTCGGAAAGTTCTTTCATGACGATTTTCAATTTGTGGACAAAGTCTTTGCGCGATTCGGCCTCCGATGCTTCAGCATAGTTTGCTGCGACACTTGTCGAAGAACGAAAAAGCTGATCAGCCATACTTGAGCTGCCCGCCTTCTTGGCGGGCATTGCCGCGCAGACCTTCACGCATCTCGCCGCAAACTGCACGATTCTGTCTTCGAGTTCAAACTTTGTCATCACTCAGTTCCTTTGCCATTGTGAGATTGTGGAATTGTGAGATTGTAGAATTATGGGATTATGAGATTGCCCGCATGAGGCATTCCCATAATTCCACATTCCCATAATCTCATATTTGCAGAATCCCATAATATACTCTCACCCCACTCCTTCATAGATTGCCAGCTCAAGTTCGCGAACGGCCTTCAGATAGCCTTCCTTGCCGCCGAAATAGCCGGCGATCCGCATGGGGCTGCCGAATCTCCTGAACGGATCGAGCTGGAGAAGCGCCGTCTTTTCGATCTCGTAGATACCCACGTTCTTGTACTTCTCAAGCAACGCCTCCAGCACCTCGCGCGCGACGCCGCCGTATCGGCTGAGGAAATCGCGCTTCTTGACGTTTTCCGCCCGTTCGCGGCGGGTCAGCGGCTTCTGGTCGAAGGCGACGTGGCAGATGAAGTCGAAGTCGTCGACATCGGACATGCACTCTTCCTTCTTCATCAGATCAAGATCGATGCCCTGTTCCATGAGCAGCTCGCGGATCGCCTCTTTCTTCTCCTCGGCGGTCCACCGGTGGATGAAGTTGTCGAGGGAGGCATACTTGCCGAGGACGTTGACGCGTGTGTAGTCAACCATGCTTTCCTGGGTCAGGAGCCGACCTTCGGAGTCGTAGATCGAGACCCACGTGCCGCAAATGTGAACCTCGCAGCCGTCCGCGGACACGACATACTTGTTCGTGGACGGCGGGGGTGGCGGATCTTTGCCCGGTCCATCCGGACGCGGCGTCGACTCGTGATCGGGATCGAAGCCTTCGTCAATCTCGATTGGACCGTCCCAGTCGGGATCGGCGAACAGCCTCGTCACGTTGCGGAAATCCATCACCACGAAGAAGCTCTTGCCGTCCTTCTCGCGCAGGCGGGTGCCACGTCCGATGATCTGCTTGAACTCCGTCATGGAGCCGATCATCTCGTCGAGGACGATCAGCTTCGTCATCTTGCAGTCCGCGCCCGTGGAAAGCAGCTTCGACGTCGTCGCGATGACCGGATACGGCGCGGAGACGGAAATGAAGTAGTCGAGCTTGCTCTTGCCGTAGGTGTCGGAACCGGTGATGCGCACGACGTAGTCGGGATTCTCCTTCACCATGTCGGCGTTGAGGTTGTTCAGCTCGACGCGCATGCGTTCGGCATGCTCTTCCGTGGCGCAGAACACGATGGCCTTCTGCATCCTGCCGGTGCGCTTCAGGTAGTTGGTAATTTCCTTCGCGACCTGGTGCGTGCGGTCTTCGAGGACGATGTTGTAGTCGAAGTCGCTGTTGGTGTAGATGCGGTCTTCGATTTCGTTGCCGAACTTGTCGAGCTGGCCCTTGAAGGGGCGCCAGCCGTCCGAGATGTCGGTCTTGACGTTGATCACCTTGAAAGGCGCGAGGAATCCGTCGTCGATCCCTTCGCGCAGGCTGTAGGTGTAGATCGGCTCGCCGAAGTAGTCGATGTTGGAGACGTACTTGGTCTCCTTCGGCGTCGCGGTCATGCCGATTTGCGTGGCCGACGAGAAATAGTCGAGTATCCTGCGCCAGTTGCTGTCCTTCTTCGCTGATCCCCGGTGGCATTCATCGACGATCACGAGGTCGAAGAAATCCTTGCTGAAGAGCTGCGCGAACCGTGCGACCGTTTCCTCGCCGTTTCCTTCCTCCTCGGACTCCTCGTTGCCCGCGAGCTGCTGGTAGAGAGAGAAGTACACTTCATGCGACGTGACGGTGACGGGATCGTCCTTGGCAAAGTTGATCTTGTGTATCGTCTTTTCAAGCGGGGAGAAGTCCTGTTGGATTGACTGGTCCACCAGGATGTTCCGGTCGGCCAGGTACAGGACCTTCTTCCGCAAGCCGCACTTCAGCAGACGGTACACAATCTGGAAGGCCGTATAGGTTTTCCCGGTGCCTGTGGCCATCACCAGCAGCAGGCGTTGCTGTCCTCGTGCTATCGCCTCGACGACCCTGTTGATGGCGTTGCGCTGGTAGTAGCGCGGATCGTATGTGCCCTGGCTGGAATAATAGGGCTGCGCGATGATCTTCTTTTCGTCAGCGGAGATACCCTTGCCACCGTTCGACTCGCTCTCCCAGCGGGCGGCCAGTTCCTCGACGGTCGGGAACCCGTCGAGCGGCAGGGTACGCTCCAGGCCTGTCAGAAGGTCGTGTTCCTGAAACCCGTCGCCGTTGGAACTGTAGGCGAACGGGATGTCCTGCATGCGCGCGTAGGTGATCGCCTGCTGGAGGCCGTAGGAGACGGAGTGGTTGTTGTCCTTGGCCTCGACAATGGCGATGGGCTTGTTGGGCGACAGATAGAGGACGTAATCAGCCTTCTTTGGCTTCTCGCGAAAGACGAAATTGCCGCGGAGATTGACTCGTCCATCCGTGATCTTGGTCTCCATCGTCATGCGGTCGAGGCCCCACTTGGACTGTATTGCAGGCGTTATGTACTGCAACTTGATGTCCTCTTCCGTCATCTGTTTCTTGTCCAAGATCATTCTCGTCCCTCTATCAAGGTTCAGGACATTGGCGTTTTCCAATCATTTTGCATTGCAGACAGTATACCATTTCCTACTGCCTTGGGGAAGGGCAATTAGGATTTTCTTGTGTACGAGAGGGCATGGCGCGTGGGACGGATTTATGGTATACTCTACCGCATCGCTTCGGTCATGGAAGCATGACGACGGCCAAGAAGAGGTTGAAATGGAAATCAGCAGAAGGACATTTCTGGTAGGCGGCGCGCTGGTAGCGGCCGCAGGCATGGTGCCGGATTGCGGCGGGGCAGTGTATCCATGTATCCCGATCTCATTTCCATAGGGGCGCTCCACATAAGGACCTACGGCTGCTGCATGGCGCTGGGTTTCCTGGCGGCATGGCAGGTGGTGGCATGGCTATGCCGCCGCACCGGGCGCGCGCCGGAGCCGCTGTCGAACCTGATGGTGGCGCTGATGGTGGCCGGCGTGCTGGGCAGCCGGATAGCGTACGTCATCGAGCACTGGCAGCAGGAGTTCGCGGCGCATCCGCTCTCGGTGGTCCGTCTCGACCAGGGCGGGCTCATGTTCTACGGCGGGCTCATCCTGTCTGCTGCGTACTTCCTGCTGTGGTGCCTTATCCGCCGCGAACGCATGCTGCCGCTGGCCGACATCCTGGCCACCGTGATTCCGCTGGGACACGCCTTCGGGCGTGTGGGATGCTTCTTCTACGGGTGCTGCTACGGGCGGCTGTCGCAGTCTGCCGTGGCGGTATCGTTCCCGCGCGGTTCCCCCGCCTGGTACGAGCAGGTCAACGCCGGACTTCTGCCGTCGTCGGCGACGGCCTCGCTGCCGGTGCTGCCCACACAGCTGTTCGAGGCGGCGGCGGTGCTGCTGCTCTTCGCGGTGCTGCTGGCGCTGTACATGCGGTTCGCCATGTCGCGTCCCGGGCTGGTATTTGGATGCTATTTCGTCGGATACGCGCTCGAGCGCTTCGCACTCGAGTACCTTCGTGGCGACCCGCGGGCGGCTATCGGACCCCTGTCCATATCCCAGACCATATCGCTTGCTCTGCTTCTTGGCGGTTTTTCACTGATGGCAGTTGCCTTTTCCCGCAAAAAAAGGTAAAATATCCGGACCCATAGGAGGAGAAAGGTTCTTATGAAAACGACTTTTTCGCTGAAGGCCGTATGTCGCGTGCTTGCGCTTGCGGCGGTTTCCTGCGTCTTTGCGCAAGAGAGTGCGGAAAATACCGCCGAGTCCGCCGCCGAGCCGGCTGCGGAAGGCGAGAAGCCCGCAGCACCGGTTGCGGCTCCTGCCAGGAAGGAATTCCGCTTTCTGCCGCTCATGCGTCTGAGCGAGGTGCATGGCGGCATCGCCCAGGTGCTGCTGCCCGGCGAGAGCGCCTGGCAGGACGCGGTGGTAGGGCGTCACTATCCCTTTGGTGCCGAGGTGCGGCTGGTGGGCGATGCGGCGCAATCGCCGACGGCGAGGTTCGAGATAGGTCCCAAGGCCGCGATCCTGCTGGTTGCGCCAGGGTCGGCCTTCGCCACGCGCGAGATCGCAATCGGCGAGAAGTCGCGCACGGTGCTGCTCAAGAAAGGCACGGTGGGCCTCGATCTGCCCAGGTCGCTCAAGGATGGTCTCATAACGGTGGCGGCGGCCGACTTTGCATGCTCCAACCTCGCCGGCGAAAGCCGTTTCGAGTGTGGTGAGACGGCGGAAGGGCGTGAAGTGGTCGTACGCGTGGTGACGGGGTCGCTGAGCCTGCAGGGGCGGCACTACGGCATTGCGCGCATGGGTGCCGCGAACCAGGTGCGCATCCTTACATCCCCGGACGCGCTGTTCACGTCGCTGCTAGGCGAATCCGGCGACTACAACGTGCTGCTGGATTGCGGCGTCAAGAGCGTTCTAGACCCCGATACCGGCTCGAACAAGGATGTTCCGCAGACGATCGACTATCCGCTTTCACCGAAGTGCGCCGTCAAGATCTGGCGGAAGGTCTCCGAGAAGGCGGCCGGCGGCAGCGGGCGCATGGCGGTGGCGATCCAGACGTTCGACGCCCAGGGCCGCGACAAGAATTTCCGGGCCTTCTTCGAGGCCCGGTCGAACGTCAACACGGGCGAGCTGATAGTCCCGCCCAGGGATACGGCCAAGGAGGAGGCGGAGAAGTCCAAGTCTGCCGCGGAGGATGTGGAGGAGGTCGCCGCGCCTTCGACGGAGAGTTCGAGCGCGCCTGCGGCGGAGGGTGGCTCGTCCACCGAGAGCTCGTCCACGGAAGGCACGGCCGCCCCTGCGGCCGAAGGAACGGCTGCGCCGGCCGCGGATTCGGGGGACGGGCTTTGATTCTTCCGGGTGCGGCGAGGAGCTGCATACGGGAAACTGGAACATTACCGGCGTACAGCCGGAGGCAATAAAACAGGAAGAGAGAAAAAGTGGTCATACATCATTTCAACCGCATCATCCGCAACAAGTGGCTGTGGGGCGCGTTCGCCGTCACGATATCGGTGTTCTTCGCGTTCGACTTCCTCTTCACGGGCCGGGACGACGACAGCCGTTCGTCCGGCACGGCGGGCACGCTTGGAAGCAGGGACGTGACGGTGGCCGAGTTCCGTGCCCTGGCGGACGATGTGCGGGGGTTCGGCAGGCAGCGCAACCGCGACATGGCCGAGGCCGATGTGAACCGCCGCGCCTGGGAGGAGCTGGCGGCGCTGGAGGTTGCCAGGTCGCTCCATCTCACCGCGACCGACGACGAGGTGCGCGCAGCCATATCGCACGACCCCTCGTTCCGCGGCGAGGGCGGCGGGTTCAACATGCGCATATACGAGCTCGTGCTGCGTGAGAACGGTCTGACGCCGGAGCACTTCGAGGCGTACCTCAAGCGCCGGCTCACGCTCATGAAGCTCTCAAGGTCCGTCCTTGGCGCGGCGGCGTGGGTCTCGCCGATGGAGCTGGAAGGCGCCATCAACGACGTTACCGACAAGTTCACCGTGCGCGTGGCGTCGTTCACGGACCGTGACGGCGCGAAGGTGAAGCTTGACGATGCCGGGCTGGAGGCGTACTATCGCGAAAACACCAACTCCATCGCCCTGCCCGACTGCATAACCGTGAAGTACGTCAAGTACCAGGCCGACGACGCCAAGCGCCTCGCGCAGTTCAAGATCACCGAGGACGAGATGCGCGACCGCTACGACGCCACCTCCGACCGCTTCGAGACGCAGACCACGAACGGCGTCATCACGAAGAAGTTCGAGGAGGTCAAGGGCATACTGGAGAAGGAGCTGCAGCTGGTGGCCTCGATCGAGGCCTATCGCACGAACCTGCTCTTCCGCGTGTATCCGAACGATGCTTCCGTCTCTGTCTCCACCGTGAAGGTGGACCGTCTCGAGAGGATCGCCGCCGAGGACAAGGCCAAGGTGCGCACCTCGCCGCCGTTCTCGCCGTCCGGGACGGGGTACGTGGCGGGGTTCATGTCGCGTCCGGAGGCCTTCGCGCCCGGCGTGGACGGCTTCCTTGCGACCGCCGCGGAGCTTGATCCCGATTCGGAGGACCTGCGCTATGGGGTCGTCGCGGGCACGAACGCGGTATATCTCGTCGAGCGCGCGTCCTTCATCAAGGCGCATGTGCCGACGTTCGCCGAGGCGAAGTCGATAATACGTCCGCGTGCGCTCGCCGCCGCCCGCGCGAAGGCGTTCAAGGAGTCCGTGGAGAAGCAGCGCGCGCTCGCCGCGGCCGCCATCGCGAAGGGCCAGCCGTTCGACGCGAAGGCACTTGCCGCCCAGAGCGTGACCACTTCGATCACGTTCTCCGTGTCGTCGCTGCAGCGCGATTCGTTCGCCGATTCCAGGTATGTGTCCACCGCAGCTATGAAGCTTGGCAAGGGGCAGCTGTCCGAGTTCATCGCGACATCCAACCCCACGCGCGGGCTTCTCGTGTACGTGGAGAACCGCGTACCCGGCGACGCAGCCGATGCGCAGATGGTGCGCGCGCAGCTGCGCGACGAGCTTTCATCGGTGGCGGCCGGCACGGTGCCGGCTGCATGGAACCGGTGGAACCTTGAACGGCTGGGATTTACCACCACGCAGATCTCGTCCGTGGAAGTACCCGATGAAGGTGCTGTTTCGGAAGATTGATCCGGCGGCGAAGCTGCCGGAGTACGCCCATCCCGGAGACGCCGGGATGGATCTGTTCTCCATCGACGGGGTGTGCCTGCAGCCTGGCGGGCGCGCCCTTGTGCATACGGGGCTCGTGATGCAGCTGCCGCCGGACGCCGAGGCGCAGGTGCGTCCGCGGTCCGGACTCGCGCTCAAGCATGGCGTAACGGTGCTGAACGCCCCCGGCACGATCGACGCCGGCTACCGGGGCGAGGTTGGTGTGATCCTCGTCAACCACGGCGCCGAGCCGTTCCAGGTCGAGAAGGGGATGAAGATAGCGCAGATGGTGGTGGCGCCGGTGGTGCGCGCGGAGATTGTGGAGACGGCCGAGACGGACGTCTCCGACCGCGGTTCGGGCGGGTTCGGCTCCACGGGGCTGTGACATTTCCGCGGCTTGTCCTTTCAAGGGGTTGCGTGACATGGTTCTGCCAATCGTCAAATACGGTGAAAAGGTGCTGCGCGACAAGGCTTCGCCCGTGGCGCAGGTGACGCCCGAGCTTGTGCGGCTCGCCCAGGACATGGTCTCGACCATGCACAGGGCGAAGGGGGTTGGGCTTGCCGCGCAGCAGGTGGGCCGGCTGGAGTCACTGTGCGTGATAGACGTGCCGCCGGACTGCGAGGAGAACGACGAGACGCGCGAGTTCAACGCCCGTGTCGAGATGCCGCTCGTCATGTTCAACCCGCAGATACTCGCGCAGACGGGGGAGCAGGAGGGCCGGGAGGGATGCCTGAGCTTTCCGGACATGGGTGCTCCGCTCAAGCGCGCCGCGGAGGTGACGGTGCAGTACATCGACGCGGCCGGCCTGCCCCAGATCGCCACGGTGCGCGGGTTTCTTTCCAGGGCCGTGCAGCACGAGACCGACCATCTGAAGGGAATACTCTACGTCGATCGGCTCGAGGATGCCGACCGCGCGAAGATCGAGAAGAAGATCGTGGCGCTGTGTCGCAAGAACGGCGGCTGCGCCTGACGGGTCCGTTCGCGACGTCGCAAGATGAAACCGATAGCCGTCATACCTACCTACAACGAAAGGGAGAACGTCGAGGCGCTGGCCGCGGCCGTGCTTGAGAACCTTCCCCCCGAGGGCGGCATCCTCTTCTGCGACGACAGCTCACCGGACGGCACCGGCGAGATCATCGACCGCCTCTGCGCGGCGAATCCGCGAATCTCCGTGCTCCACCGCGCGAAGAAGGAGGGTCTCGGCCGCGCCTACGTGGCCGGATTCGCCAAGGCACTGGCCATGGGCGCGACACACGTCATCGAGATGGATTGCGACTTCTCGCACGATCCAGCGGACCTGCCGAGGCTGCTCGAGGCCGTGCGGGACTGCGACGTCGCCATCGGCAGCCGTTACGTGAAGGGCGGCCGCTGCGTGGGCTGGCCGTTCAAGCGCTGGCTGGTCTCCCGCCTGGGTGGAATATTTATCCGCGTGGTGATGGGAACCCCGGTGCGCGATCCCACCGGCGGCTTCAAGTGCTTCAGGCGCGAGGCCCTGGAGAGGCTGGGCGACTTCTCCTGCATACGCTCCTTCGGCTATTCGTTCCAGATGGAGATGAACTACAGGATGTGGCGGATGGGCCTGCGCCTCGCGGAGATCCCCATCACCTTCGCCGAACGCAGGGCGGGGCAGTCGAAGATCTCCGGCTCCATCGCGGTGGAGACGCTGAAGCTTGTGTTCAAGATACGGTTCGGAAGATGAGAGTCTGGCTGAAAGCGTTGCGCGTGGAGCAATGGACGAAGAACGCCGTGGTCTTCGCGGCATGGTTCTTCGCCGTGGCGGACGCTTCGCAGGCCGCGATGGCGCGTGGCTGGCGCCCGTTCCTGCTCGTCTGCGCGATGGCCTTGTCGTTCGCGCTGGTGTCAAGCGCGTTCTACCTGCTGAACGACGTCTCCGACTACGATTCCGACCGGCTCCACCCCGTCAAGCGCAACCGTCCGATAGCGGCGGATCTCATATCGAAGATCGACGCCGTGCGCGTGGCCCTGGCGCTCTTCGCCTGCGGCCTCGCCTTTCCGTGCTACCTCGTGTTCCGCCATCCGGACCGTACCCTGGGCTTCGGCGTCATACTCGTTTATACGGTCATGCAGTGCGCATATTCGGGATTCCTCAAGCGCCTGCCGTATGTGGACGTGGTGGTCATCGCGGCCGGGTTCGTGCTGCGCGCCGTGGCGGGTGCGGCGTCGATGGCGGTGCGCATATCGCCATGGCTGCTGTCGTGCGCGTTCGCACTTTCGCTGTTCCTCGCGCTCTGCAAGCGCCGCCATGAAAAGGAGACGGCCGCGTCCTCGCGCTCGGCGCTCGGCGGATACCACCCGACCGTGCTCAACGTCCTCATAGTCCTATGCGCCGTGTCTTCGCTCGTGGTGTACATCTGCTACACCCTGGCGGACGACACCGTACGCCGCTTCGGCACGCACGGCCTTGCCGTGACCGGTGTGTTCGTGGCGCTGGGGCTCATGCGCTATCTGTTTCTCGTATTCGGTCGCGGGGACGTGGGCCGTCCGGAACGGGTGCTCCTGACGGACCGTCTTCTGTGGCTGATTCTAGCCGGGTACGGACTATCCGCGCTCGGGGCCGTGCTGGCGGCCCGTGTATGGCATTAGAAGAAAAAAGCTTTCGTGCGCGCCTGGACGCGCTGCGCTGCGCCGGGGTGCGCCCCGGACTCGATACCATGAAGGCGCTCCTCGAGGCGCTGGGCAATCCGCAGGACTCGTTGAAATGCGTCCTGGTGGCGGGCACCAACGGAAAGGGGGCCGTGGCGGCGCTCATAGATTCCGCGCTTTCCGCCGCCGGATACCATGTGGCCCGCTATACGTCGCCGCACCTGCTGTCGCTGAATGAAAGGTTCGTCCTGGACGGGCGGCCGGTGTCGGATGAAGAGCTGGAGTCGGTTGCGGACGAAACATTCGCCGCCGTGGACATGGTCTCGCGGCAGGGGCGTACGGTCACGTTCTTCGAATGCCTCACGGCGCTGGCGTTCGTGCTGTTCCGCAAGTCCTCGCCGGACATCGCCGTGCTCGAGGCAGGGCTTGGCGGCCGCGGCGACGCCACCAACGCCGCCTCGAACGTCCTTGTCTCCGTGATCACGCGCATAGGCCTGGACCATTGCGAGTGGCTGGGTTCCACATACGCGGAGATCGCCGAGGAGAAGGCCGGCATACTGCGCCCCGGGCGGCCCGTGGTGTGCGGGGTCATGCCGGAATCGGCGCGCGAGACCGTGGAGCGCATCGCGTCGCTCGATGGATGCCCGTTCACGGCAGCGGATGAACATGTGGCGGTCGATTCAATCAAGCCTCTCGTGCTCACCACGCCCAGCCGCAATCCGCCGCCCATCGCGCTCGCACTGGAGGGGGCTTTCCAGGTGGAAAACGCCATGACCGCCCTGACGGCCATCGACGTCCTGTGCGGCACGTACGGCATGCATGTGTCAGACCTTTCGGTGCGCCATGGCTTCGAAAGCGTTGCGTGGCCGGGACGCTTCCAGCGCGTCGAGCGGGCCGGCGTTACGTTCATAGTCGATGGTGCGCACAACCCCGATGGTGCCATGGCGCTGCGCGATTCGCTGCGGTTGGCGAGGCTGGAAGGTCCGCTGGCGTTCGTGTGCGGCTTCTGCGGCGACAAGGACGTGCTCGCAAACCTGCGCGTCCTCAGCGGCGTGTCCACTACGGGCTGGGCCGTTCCGCTGGCCAACACGAGGTCGCTGGATCCCGCGAAGGTGGCCGAACGCATGTTGATGGCGGGGTTCGTCTCCTGCACGGCATGCGTATCGCTGAAGGAGGGTCTGGCGAAGGCGGAGGCATGGGCGAGGGAGACGGGCGGCACGCCGGTCGTCTGCGGATCGCTCTTTCTCGCCGGCGAGGCACTTCTGGAACTGGACGCGTTCCCGTGGCCGATCCGTCCGCCGGACGCGAACGAACTGTTTCCCGCCCCCCGCTCCACTCCCCCGAAACCTTGAGGCGGCGCATTTTGTGCACAAGCCCGGCGGGGTTTGTGGTATAATAGTCCCAACTGCCGGGAAGCAAGGCAGAACAGCAAGAAAGAGAGAGAGGAAGCACAATGCAGGTATACATCGGAAAAGACAAGTACGACATGGCCCAGAAGGCGGCCGACATGGCGGCGGAGAAGATACGCAAGGCCATCGCCGAGAAGGGCGAGGCGCGCATCATCGTCGCCACGGGCGCCAGCCAGTTCGAGTTCCTCGAGGCGCTGGTGAAGGAGCCTGGCATCGACTGGACGAAGGTCACCGGCTTCCATCTCGACGAATACGTGGGAATACCGGTCACGCACAAGGCGTCGTTCCGTGGCTACATGCGCGAGCGCCTCGTGGCCAAGACCCCGCAGCCCATGAAGGTGTTCAACGAGGTCAACGGCGAGGCCGTGGACACCGCCGCCGAGTGCGAGCGCCTGAAGAAGCTCATCCGCGAGGCGCCGATCGACGTCGCATGCGTGGGGATCGGCGAGAACGGCCATCTGGCGTTCAACGATCCGCCGGCGGACTTCGACACGAACGAGGCGTACAAGGTCGTGCCGCTTGACGACAAGTGCCGCATGCAGCAGGTCGGCGAGGGGTGGTTCGCCACGAAGGACGACGTGCCTACGCATGCGTTCTCAATGACGATCAAGCAGATAATGTGGTCCAAGTGCATCGTCTGCACCTGCCCGGATACGCGCAAGGCCGATGCTGTCGTCGGCGCCGTACAAGGACCTGTTACGAACACGCTGCCAAGCTCGATCCTGCAGATGCATCCGGACTGCGGCATGTTCCTCGACCCCGCCTCGGCCGCCAAGCTGGCGTAGCGAGTGCCAAGCCCGTTCGCGGGGGGCTGCCTCCGCGAACGGCATCCCGAAAATCAGAACAAGGTGCCGTCGCGCATGAACTCGGGAAGGTTTGCGTGTATGATGCCGTTGCGCTGTTGGATGGGATCGTTGCGTGTGAGGATGTACTTGGGATAGTTGTCGCGAATCTTGCGGGCTACAGTGTTTCCAGCGAGTGGGGGTCGAGGAGAAAGGGCATGATACCTATGAAGGTTATGCCGTTGCGGTCAGTCCAGGGCTTTTCATAGGGATTGCCGGTTACGACAACCTTCCTGAAGTTGTCGCCGATGTGGCGGAGCGAGAAGGTTTCCTGTTCGCGCTTCTCGTTGTCTGGGATGTTCCATGCGGACTGGATGTAAAATCGCATGTCGCTTTTGTTGACGACGAAATCGACCTCGTATCGCTTGCGGCAACGCTTGCCATCAACGGTTGCGAACATCTCCACTGCGCCGACATCCACCGCGTAGTCGCGGCGGATGAGTTCGTTGTAGATGGCATTCTCCATGAGGTGTGTGTTCTCGTCCTGCCGAAAGTTGAGCCGAGAATTGCGGATTCCGGTATCGACGGCATAGCATTTGGAAGGGTAGTCGAGGTAGCGGTTTCCGCGCAGATCGAAGAGACGTGCATTCTGGATGAGGAAGGCCGATTCAAGATAGCCGAGGTATTTGCGAACGGTCGTCTCGTTGCAGGCAAGCTTCCCGGTGGCGTTTATCGCATTGCTGAGTTTCGTGGGATTGGAAAGGCATCCGATGTTACTCATGGCCGTGTCGGCTACGATTTCAAGCAGAGCGTCGTTCTTGAGGTTGTATCGCTGGACGATGTCCCGGAGGTAGATGGTCGCATTGAGATTGTCAAGATAGCGCCGCTTTTCGGATTCGGTTTCAAGGAGGGCGCATTCGGGGAGTCCGCCGAAAGTGAGGTAGGTGTCGCGGACCTGGAAGAAATCCCGTGCGTTGGGCATCGTTTCGGCGAACTCTGCGAGCGAGAGCGGAGACACGATGATGGTCTCGCCGCGTCCTCTGAACTCGGTGGCAACATCCTTCGAGAGCAGATCGGCGTTGGAACCGGTGACGTATGTGGAGATGTGCTTTCGCTTGAGAAGTCCGTTGAGGACATGGTAGAATGTGATGTAGGCCTTCTTGCGGTCTTCGGGGCGCAGGCGCGAGAGATCCGTGCCTTCAGGAAGTATTGGCTCCGCATGCTGGATTTCATCGATGAGTACGAAACAGGGAGCGTTGTCGGTGGGAAGTCGCGCGCGAATCACCTTGCCGAGGGTGATTGCATCGCGGCAGAAAAGAAGATCATCGGATTCAAGGTCGATTTCCACGATATGGTCTGGAGAGATACCAGTATCAAGCAGATGCTGTTTAAAGAGGTTGAAGAGAAGAAAACTCTTACCACAACGGCGCATTCCAACCAGAATCTTGATAAGATTATGACCTTTTGCCATAATGAGTTTGTTCAGAAGGATGTCTCTTTTGATAATCATTGGCAAGTTCCCGCTTTGAAGTTGTGTGCATTTGCACGGAAGTTCAAAACGCATGTAGTATATCAGTTTGCTGTCTGTAGGTCAAGTGTGGCTTTGAACTTTTGTGCACCTGCACGAGAGTTCAAAGCGAAGGAGGCGGCATGAAAGGATCTGAAAGGATGAGAGAGATGAGAATCAACCACGGAATACATCCGCCTTCGCCAAGGCTATGGCGGATAAACCCGTGTGCCCGCATGACACCCCAACTCCGAAACTCCGAAACTCCTAATCTCCCAGCAGCGAAAGCAATCATCAAAGTTACCCTCATCTACATTCCCGTACGCAGCGCGGGCGGCGAGCTAACGGGTTGCGGAATCCGCTATCTACAAATTCCTCCTTGTATTCCCCGATGGGATGGGGTATAATGTCCATGTCTTGCCCGTAAAAGGGCGAGGCGTACAGATTTCCCGCGTGGTGGGAGGGTCGCGCCCCATCGCGACCGCCGCGTTTGGGGAAGAAAAGAGACATGTGCATGCTGGACGAGATACGCGCGAAGCGTGATGAGATATACGCTATCGCGAGGAGGCACAAGGCCGAAAAGCTTTGGGTCTTCGGCTTGCTTCGCCGTAGCCTTGGCGTAGGCGGGTGCGCCCGTATGTTAGAAGTATGTATTTGGCGAGACCATAAGGAGGTGTAGAATGGGTGAGCTTTCACGGATAGGTTCACTGGTCATCTATTTGCGCTTCTTCGACACGCAGCAGCACCACAAGCCGCATGTGCATGTGAAGTACAACGAGAATGAGGCGGTTGTAGCGCTCGATGGCGAGATGCTGTCGGGAGAACTGCCTGTCAAGCAGCGGCGTATTCTTGACGGATGGATGGCGTTGCATGAAGAGGAAGCATACGCGGCCTAGAATCTTGCCGTTCAGGGCAAGCCGTTCGAGAAGATCGTTCCTGCGATGTAAGGAGGAATTTGATGATTGTACGAGATGGAAAATGCCATGCGGAAAACCCATTGCCCGTGTTGAAGATTACGGGATTCGAGACGTTCGCTCCGCATCGCATGAAGGTTGTGTTCAACAACGGCGCGACACGTATCTTCGACGGACATGCTCTTTTGAAAGGGGAGGCGTTCGCCCCTCTTGCGGACGCCGCCACCTTTGCCGATTGCAAGTTGGATTACGAGACTCTCACATGGCTCGGCGGAGAACTTGATGTCGCACCAGAGTTTGTTTACGAGAACAGTGTGACTTGCCAATGACACCCTGCCTCCATAACTGCGAAAAGACCACCCGCTTAGGGGGGGGGGCATGTTTATGGCCGTTTATCGGTAGGGGCATCCCGTCGCGACGGGAGGGTCGCCCCGTCGCGACCGCAGTGTATCCCATCGCGACCGCAGTACATTCCGTCGCGGTCGCATGGTGGGGCGAGGCGTCCCGCCGAGCCGTTTCCCATCAAACCATATCATCCATCCGTTCGCATCGACGGGCGGATGCGTTGTCGTTTCTTGTTGATAAAACAGGTCTGACCTGTTTTATCAATTCTTAATCATTGCTTTCGCTACTTGGAGTCTTGGAGTTTAGGAGAACAGGAGATTTCTTTAAATTTTCTCTTTAACTCCGAAACTCCTAATCTCCCAGCAGCGAAAGCAATCATCAAAGTTACCCTCATATACATTCCCGTGCGCAGCGCGGGCGGCGAGTTAACGGGTCGCGGAAACCCGTTATCTCCAAATTCCTCCTTGCGTTCACAGCCGTGATGGGGTATAATGTTCCTGTTTTGCCTGTAAAAGGGCGAGGCGTACAGATTTCCTGCGTGGTGGGAGGGTCGCGCCCCGCGTGACCGCCATCGCCGCGTTTGGGATAGCGTCAATGGCAAAGCGTTAATAGTGAGTGGATTCATACAAAGGCTTTCAAGAAGATTGTTTTGGGATGTTGATCCTGAAACAATTGATGATCGTGCGCATTGCCGCTACGTGATACAGCGTGTGCTGGAGCGTGGAAGTCTTGAGGACATCAGGGCGACGGTTGCCCACTATACCATGCCCGTCATCATTGCCGAAGCGCAGCAAATACGATCGCTTGACCCCGTCACACTCGCATTCGCCGCCTGTCTTGGAAATGTCAAGGAAGAGACATTCAGATGCTTCACCTTGAAACGATAGAACCGGCAACGCTTGAATTGCTGAAACGTTTGCAAGCGTCGATGCCGAGACGATGCCCATGCCGCGAATGCTGATTCAATTCGACTGGGAAGAGGCTAAGGATCGCATCCGCTCGGCCGTACGTAAATTGGCAATGTAAACCTTGCCAACCTTGCGATTCCGCCGCTGGAATTGTCGCGCTGCGTTTGGAATCATTGTAAAACAGGTCAGACCTGTTTTACAATACACGCGAGATAGGATAATTCCGCAATACCCTGTTCAGACGGTCTGGTAGTCCAATCTGGTAATATAAGACAACTGAAAAGAACGAAAAGTTCATCTTTCGTGATAAAACAGGGTATCTGTTTTATAGGCCAACGAATCCCCGGAAATCCGAATTTCCGCTTGTTTCCACCGCTATGGTTTGGTAAAATATCCCGCGTTTCTTGACGAAAAAGAAACAGTTTCGATCTTTGACATTGGCGGATACGGCTTTTCGTGACGCGACTAGCGCGGCGAAGAGCGGCACCAAGTATCCGCCACCGGCCCGAAACCAAGGGAGGGCCGCGCCCCGTCGCGGCCACCCGAGGCAGTAAGGCAGAACCTCGGAACACGATGGTAGGGTCACGCGTCCCGCGTGACCGCTCCAGTCCGGGGAGTTGGGGAAGCCCGAAAGGCCCCCAGCACGTACGCAACAGCGTATCGGATGCTCCATTGAAAACTTCGCCAAAGTTAAAAGAAAAGGCACGATACGAGGGTTGCGCTACGTGGGCAAATCCCACGTGGCGTGTCTTCTCATCATGTTTTTTCAAGGGCGTTTGGCGATGCCTTCAATGGGACATGAGAATGTAAGGCACGCCACTCTTCTTTTCTGCGCCGAGGGTGTCAACGTGCGAACAGTTGGCGCGGGAGAAGGAAGAAACCAAATGCCGAAGAACTGGAATCTGGAAGAGTGGGATGCATTTCGGCGATTTGCTGATAATGTGAATCCGCAATCGCCTCATCCGCTTGACGAGCAACGCTGGCGGGATTTTGTCATTGTGTCCCATAAGAAGAACTCGCAATTAACAAGAAACGATGTAGAATCAGTATTGAACGGAATTGGGAAACTGGCGCAATCTGCTGGAGAGTGGGCGAACCGTTACGAACAAGATCGAAAACTTCTTGAAGAATACGATGCGTGAGGAGGTGGCAAATGTTTGCTTGTTGTGTGGTAGATTTGCAACTTGTCAAGGATATCATAATTCCATTGATATCGGTATTTGGAATATTGTTGGCATATAAAAATGCCAGACGAGATCAGAATATTGACTTAATACCTTTTCGGGTAAAAACGCTTTCGTTTTGGATTGGATTGCACAAGGTGTTAGAAAAAGCCATCGATGAAGCGGATGTTACCAATGACACCCTTCCTAAAAAGAGCGGCATAGGTGTGGCGTCTGCGTTTCTAGATGCTTGCTTTAGAGTCCATCAGGTAGCTGCAATCTTACAGGAACAAGAAATCTCTTTTATGGCCGATAGGAATAATCGTCATAGTTTTGCACTAAAGGTCACAGAAACATTACGTCAGGAAATTCAATTGGTACGGTATTATTTTACAAACTCGAAGTCACTGACACTAATGGAGTTAATGGAAAAGTTCCTTGATGAAGTCCTTACTCTAACGCCCGAAGATGGGGGTATGTTCCTTAAAAGAGAATTGCCAGAAGACGACTTCCTGTCCTTATGTAATAGATTGCATGGTATGTTCCCAGCTTCTATTTCTGAAATGAAAAAGGAGTCGTGGTTGAAGAAGCCATGGCTGACAGTGGAATCAGTATCTCAAATGAAAGAAGAAGTGTGATGAAATTGACAGTTGATCAAATTGAAGTGTTGAAGCATTGCGCCTTGTATGCGTCAAGGTATGTGCCGGTTGCGTCCTTTAAGGGAAAGAGGTATATCTTAATCCCTGAACCAAAGTGTATTGATTGGGATGTTCAAGGTGCTACCATCGCGCCATTGTTTGCAGAAGGTTACCTACAGTTGGTAAATGACACTTGCATTCTGACAGATGCTGGGCGATGTGCTTTGGCAGAATATCAATCATCAAAATGAGGAGAAAAGAAAATGGCAAGACAAATGTATTCTGTGATCATGTCTCTAGTTGTCGGATGTTTGGCAACACTTCGGGCCGATACGACATATCATATGTCCATTCCAGCCAATGGGGGGAGTGATGATGGCGCGGTAACCTGTAGCCGAGGTGCTCCTTCGTTTAATGATAGCCCTCCTAGTTGGCTTCGATGTAATATTAGACAAAGCATTGGGTATTTTTATGAAGTGTCATTTTCTGCAAATGCAAATCCGAATCTTAGAGCAAGGTCGGCCACTATTACTATGAGAGTGCCTGATGCGTCAGCGAGTGGATATAGTACTGTTTCGTGGGAGGTTGCTCAGGAAGCAGGATATGGAATTATATCAAGTAATGACAATCAATTTTGGATGAATGGTGGTACTGGGACGATATCAGCTGGCGCATCTCAAAGCATACAGTGGCGGGTTTCTTCCGACGTGTCGTGGATTACTTTTTCTGGGACTACTTCTGGAACAGGAAACACGGTATCGATCCCTTTTGCGGTAGCATCAAGTGGAGAGGGAAAGACCCGCACGGGAAACATAAATGTCGAGTGCTACGATAAAGAATATTCAAAATGGGAGAAAATGAAATCAATATCGATACGGCAAGACGGGTGGTTAGCATATTCTGGTGGGAAGACTAGTGTGAAAGCGCCAATAACGGTTAGTTGGCCAAATGGAGAAGCTGTTGTGTTTTCAGTAGATGGATCTCCTGTTGTCATAACAACAGGTACGGGACAGTATATCTGGCAACCGAGAACAAGGGGCAACCATACAATAACATGTTCTAAAGGTTCAACTCAATGGACAACTACGTTAACAGTCACGGCCCTGCAGACGTTTGAAAATCCCACACCGAATCCCCCGATGTCTAAGGATACTAAAGTCTCTATTACTCCCACGACGCGGAACTTCGGCATAAGCGGAGGAGGCAACGCCATCCTTGTGTCTGGCAGTAGCGCTACATGGACGGCCGCCGTGAGCGATCCATGGATCACTCTGAACACGACGAGCGGGAATGTGGGTTATCCCGTCGCCTACACGGTAAGTGCGAACACCAACGTGGAACAGCGGACGTGTTACGTGTATGTAAGCGGATGGGTACATACTGTTACGCAGGATGGAGTAGGCAGTACCATCTCGCCAAGTGACAATTCAATTGAGTATCAAGGCGGAAGTGGTTCCATTACGGTCACGGCGGCGAACAAGATGGCATGGTGGGCGAGACCTAATGTGGATTGGATTAATGTTACGCCTACAAGTGGATCGGGCACGGGAAGCGTCACCTATCGTGTCGCCCCATACGATGAGGTGGCGACTCGCGAGGGGACGCTGACTGTGGCGGGGAACACGTTCACGGTGTTCCAGTACGGGCGGCGGATAAAGCTCAATTCGTACTCCACCACGCAGAACTACGAGACGCACGTGATCCCGATCACGGTGAACGCGCTCGCCGTCACGCAGTGGAGCGTGACGCCGAAGGCAAGCTGGATCTCCGTCGTGGACGCGGGCAACGGGCACGGCGGCGACCAGGTGACGATCGCCATCGCGGAGAACCCGAGCTACAAGAAGCGGACGGGGACGGTGAAGATCGGCACGGAGACGTTCACGGTGACGCAGCAGGGGCGGCCGACGGCGGCGCTGTCGTTCAGCGTGAGCCCGGCGTCGTCGACGGCGAGCGTGGAGGGCGCGAACGGAATGATAGCCGTGACGGCGACGCCCGACCTGCCGTGGACGGCGACGAGCGGCGCGAACTGGCTCACGATCTACGCGGCGACGACGAACGGCGCCGGCAACGGCAACGTGGTCTACGTGGCATCGCCAAACCCGACCCTGTCAAAGAGGACGGGTACGATTACGATTAAGCCCGAGACGGCGTCCGGAGTGGCGGCGAAGACGCACACGGTGACGCAGCCAGCGGCGACGGCCTCGCTGTCGTCAAGCGGCTATGAGTTCGCGGCGTCGGGTGGATCATGTTCGGTGGACGTGTCGTGCGCGAACATCGTCCAGTGGAGCATTTCGGAGTCGCTGGACTGGATCACTGTGAACGGCTCGACCTCCCGGACGGGGCCCGGGACGGTGACGATCCAGGCGGCGGCGAACAACACGGTCTATCCGCGCAGCGGCACGGTGAAGATCGCGGGCAAGAACTTCTCCGTCTCGCAGAAGGCGCGTGGCGTGGAGCTGGAGTACGACACGAAGCTCTTTGGTACGGACGGTGGATACGAGTCGATCTCCATCCATCCCGACGGGAACGTCTCGTGGACGGCTGTGGCGTCGGACGCGACGTGGATCACGATCTTCCAGGGCGGTTCGGGTACGGGCGATGGCGAGATCATGTATATCGTCGCACCGTACGTGGGCGACGGCACGGCGCGGACGGGCTGGATTACGATAGGCGACAAGAAGGTGTACATCACGCAGCGCGCGTACGAGCTCTCCATCGACCCGAACGGTTCGGTCGTAAAGGGCAACAACGGTGACGGCGAGTTCGCGGTGGCGGCGGACATCGGGGCCGTGTGGACGGCCATTGTGACGGAGCCGTGGATTGCGCTTGTGAGCGGCTACGACGCGGGAACGGGAAGCGGCACGGTACGGTTCATCTGCGAGGACAACAACACCGGAAAGACGCGCGTGGGCAAAATCGTCGTGGCGGGCGAGGTGTACACCGTCACGCAGTCGGCGCGCATCCTCGTGCGCGTCCAGGCGACGGCGGGGCACGGCGGGAGCCTGACGGGGAGCGGGACGTACGACAAGGGAACACGGATCACTCTGACGGCGATTCCGGACGAGGGATACCGGTTCGTGCGCTGGACGGGCCCGGTGGAGTCCACGGAGAACCCGCTGACGATGGATGCGGACGAGCTGACCGGAATCAGGGCCGAGTTCGAGCCGCTGCCTGTCGAGTTCACTTCGGCCCAGTCATCACTGGACGGGGTAGACTTAACCTGGAACACGCTGGCGTGGGCGACGACATACCGTCTGCACAGGGGAACCTCCGACGACCTTTCGGCCGCGGAGGTGCTCGCGACCCTCCCCGGAGGAACGGACGCCTACCGCGACGGGACGGGGGAACGGGGTGTCACATACTGGTACTGGGTCGAGGCGGTCGGAGAGGAGGACGTCGTCGTGTCCAGTCCGACGAACGGCATGAGGAGGCCGATCGTGAATTCGCCGATCACGTACACGAACCTCAAGGGCGCAACGCACTCCAACCCCGACACCTACGTGGAGGGGCGGACGGTGGCGTTCACGCATCCCTCTGCGGTGGCGGGCTATGCGTTCGCGGGGTGGACGCCACGCCAGATCACCGAGGACATGACGGGCGCGCAGACAGTGCGCGCGGAGTGGACGGCGAACAGGTATTCGATCATCTACAACGCCAACGGTGGCACCGGCACGATGCCGTCGGTCGATGCCACGTATGATGTCGAGGTGGCGGCAGCTGCCAATGTATTTGCTCTGGAGGGACATTCGTTTGCCGGATGGGCAACCAATGCCTCCGACGCGACCGTGACGTTCATCCCAGGGCAACCGATGACGAACCTCACGGACGTTGCCGACGGCGAATTCAACCTGTACGCGGTCTGGAATGTGAATAGTTACATGATAGCCTTCGACGCGAACGGCGGCGAGGGCGGCAAAACGGTGACGCAGGACTACGGTACGGCACTTTCTGCTCCGACGGTGACGCGCGAGGGGTATACGTTTGACGGTTGGTCGCCGTCGGTGCCTGCCACCGTCTCGGCGGGCAACGTTACGTACACGGCGCAGTGGAAGGTGAACCAGTACACAGTAACGTTCAACGCGAACGGCGGCGAGGGCGGCAAGACGGTGACACAGGACTATGGCACGGCGCTGGCTGCGCCGACGGTGACGCGCGAAGGGTATATGTTTGACGGTTGGTCGCCGTCGGTACCCGCCACGGTTCCGGCAGGAAACGCCACGTACGTTGCGCAGTGGACGATCAACCAGTACACGGTGACGTTCGACGCGAACGGTGGCGTCGGGGGGACGATCGGGCAACAGGACTACGGAACGTCGATTGTCGTGCCGACAGTTACGCGCGAGGGCTACACGTTCGCGGGCTGGTCGCCCGCTGTTGCGGCGACGGTTCCGGCATCGGATGTGACGTATGCGGCACAGTGGACGATTGACCAGTACACAGTAACGTTCGACGCGAACGGCGGCGAGGGTGGCAAGGCGGTGACACAGGACTACGGTACGGCACTTTCTACTCCGATGGTCACGCGTGAGGGTTACACGTTCGACGGCTGGTCGCCGTCGGTCCCCGCCACGGTCCCGGCGGGCAACGCCACGTACACGGCACAGTGGAAGGCGAACCAGTACACGGTGACGTTCGACGCGAACGGTGGCACTGGGGATATGTTGGACCAGACGTTCACGTATGACGAGGCAGCGGAACTTCGTGCGGCCGAGTTCACGCTCGAAGGTCGCTCTTTTGCTGGTTGGGCGACAAACGCCACGGGCGAGATAGTCTATCTCGACTGTTCCGTCGTTTCCAATCTCACAACTGCGGCGGACGACGTCATTACTCTTTTCGCGCAGTGGACAACAAATACCTACACGGTTACATTCGACGCGAACGGCGGCGAGGGCGGCAAGACGGTGACGCAGGACTATGGCACGGTGCTTGCGGCACCGACGGTGACGCGCACGGGGTACACGTTCGATGGCTGGTCGCCGTCCGTCCCCTCGACGGTTCCTGCCGAGAATGCGACGTACACGGCGCAGTGGAGGGTGAACCAGTACGCGGTGACGTTTAACGCGAACGGCGGCACGGGGGGCTGGAGCCGTTCGATGGACTATGGCGCCTCGGTTTCCGCGCCGACTGTGACGCGCGAGGGTTACACGTTTGTCGGCTGGTCACCGGCGGTGCCAGCTACCGTTCCGGTGGGTGACGCCACGTATACGGCGCAGTGGACGATCAATCATTACACGGTGACGTTTGCCGCAAACGGAGGAACTGGCGGCACGACGGTGACGCAGGACTACGGCACGGCGCTTACCGCTCCAACGGTGATGCGTGATGGTTACACGTTTGTCGGCTGGTCGCCGTCGGTACCCGCCACGGTTCCGGCTGGCAACGCCACGTACACGGCGCAGTGGAAGGTGAACCAGTATGCGGTGACGTTCAACGCGAATGGTGGTATTGGCGGCAAGACAGTGACGCAGGACTACGGCACGGCGCTTTACGCACCGACGGTGACACGCACGGGGTACACGTTCAATGGCTGGTCGCCGTCCGTTCCCTCGACGGTTCCTGCCGGGAACACCACGTACACGGCGCAGTGGAAGGCGAACACATACACGGTGACGTTTGATGCGAACGGCGGTACGGGCGGCTGGAGTCGTTCAATGGATTGTGGCGAGGCGCTTGCCGCACCGACGGTGTCGCGCGAGGGCTACACGTTTGACGGCTGGTCGCCGTCGGTACCCGTCACGGTCCCGGCGGATAACGCCACGTACACGGCGCAGTGGAAGGTGAACAGGTACACGGTGACGTTCGACGCGAACGGCGGCGAGGGCGGCAAGACGGTGGCGCAGGACTACGGTACGGCGCTTGCCGCGCCGACGGTGATGCGCGAAGGGTACACGTTTGACGGTTGGTCGCCGTCGGTCCCCGCCACGGTTCCGGCGGGCAACGCCACGTATACGGCGCATTGGACGGTCAACCAGTACACGGTGACGTTCGACGCGAACGGCGGCACGGGCGGTAAGACGGTGACGCAGATATACGGTACGGCACTTACGACTCCGACGGTGTCGCGCGAGGGCTACACGTTTGACGGCTGGTCGCCGTCGGTGCCCGCCACGGTTCCGGCGGGTAACGCCACGTACACGGCGCAGTGGGAGGCCAACCAGTACACGGTGACGTTTGACGCGAACGGCGGAGAGGGTGCGATGGACGGTCAGGGATTCGTATACGATGAGGAGCAGGCGCTTTCTCCTGCGTTGTTTACACTTGAAGATCGCCGGTTCGTTGGATGGGCACAGGAAAGTGACGGCGAAATTCGTTATGGGGACGGAGAGGTTGTGTCAAACCTGACGGCGGAGGTCAATGGGATCGTGACGCTGTATGCGGTCTGGGAGATATGGACGGATGCCATGCAGGTCTGCGACGATGCGTTTGGCGGGGCGGGCACGGTGACGCTCGACGAGGACGACAACATCGTGGTGACGCTCACGAACGACGTGAGCGGGACGGTGGAGATCCCGGACAACGTGGGAGGTATCGCGATCGACCTGAATGGGCATGATATGATAGGGAACGGCCGCCTCGGCGAGGCGGCCCTACCAGGGCCTGCCATTCGGATTGTGTCGGGCGATGGCGACGGGGAGGCGACGAGCCTTGCCATTGTCGATACGTCTGACGGCGAGAAGGGGCAGATTGCGGGCGGCGGCGAGAGCGCGGGCATCGAGATCGCCGAAGATGCAGCATCCAGGGTGTGGCTTGATGTGGACGACGGAATAGCCGTTCTGAACGGCGATGGTTCGGAGCAGGATTGGAAGGAACTTTTGTCCGTAGAGGCGACTCTGACGGTTGGCAAGTATTTCACGGCGACGCTGACGGAACTCGGCTACGACGTGCCGACGGACGGGACGGCGTATGAGGTGAAGGCGTATGGGCTACCCGCTGGGCTGAAGCTCGTGAGCAACAAGGCCGTCACGAAGAAGGTCGGCAAGAAGACCGTT
>JAFXTB010000106.1 GCA_017525225.1 Kiritimatiellia bacterium | reverse complement strand
TGATTTGTGCGGGGGGTGTTGAGAAAGTGAGAAAAAGTGAGACTGGGCGCGACTATGTGCGACGGGGCCCGTTTTTACGGGGCTTTTTTATGCCTGGCGAGGGTGGCGCGGCGCAATCCGCGCGCAAGGCGTTTTGAGAAAAAGCCGCCGATCGGATGACTGAAACAGGCATAACAATCAAGATTTGAGAATATCAAGAAGCCGCATAAGGGTGCCGCAAGGCACAAAAAAGCCCCCTGCAAGTGGATTGCAGGGGGCTTGAATTGTTTATTCAGGGCGTCTATTTTTTCGCGCGCCTTTATCATCCGATCGGCTGCGCGCGCCTCTTTTGTCCACCATGCTCGCGCCTCGGCCGAAGTGGCAGTTTGGGAAAAACGCTCGGCCTCTTTGCGACGGTGGTACAAGCCTGCTAGAGTAGCCTCAATTGGCATGGCGGCGGAGGTGGGTTTTGAGCATCGCCAGGATGCGCCGCAAGTGCGGTTCCGGGACATCGAGCCAAGCGGATCCACGCCGCAGCCGATCGGCCAGCGTGGCGTCGTCGCCAATGGGCGCAAGCCGCGACTGCAGCATGACGCCAGCCACGTAGCCATAGGGATCGTCTGGCGCGATCGCGCGCGCAACATCCTCGATCAGATGCTGCAGCCGGCGCGCGGCCTGCGTCGCGTAAGAGGCCGCCCGCTGGAAGTCGCCCGAGTCTCGGCAGATGCGTGCCATGAGCGTGTCGAATCCGGTCGTGGCCGACACCTGGGAGAGATGTTCCACGTCCAGCTCCTCGCGCATGATCCGGCGGCGATACGCTTCCGGCAGTTCGCCACACTCCCGCGCCGCATTTCGGATCGAGGAGAATAGTGTGCGGCGCTGGGGCTCGCTGAGGCCGCTAAGCTTGCTCATGGGTGGACTCGCTTTCTGTTTCAGTTGCCGCAGCACGCTGGATGATGTAACGACCCCAATTTTGTGGGGGACGAGCGCTGAATTTGACCGGCTCATCGAATCGCTTAGAATCCATGACTCGGAGCGCCGTGACGGTGCGTTTGCCGGTATAAGCCTGAAGGACTTCAAACGAAATGCCTGGAAGGTTTCGCGCGAAGCACTTGTTAGTCTTTACGATGTCCCAGACCGCCATCGGTATGCCCGTCACCGATTCGCTGAACGTAATGGTGCCGGTGACTGCCGATACTGGCGCAGACTCGTACACGTACATCTCCCGAAAGAGCGGTGGAGGAGCCTTCCGGAACTCCCAGTTCTTGCGCCCTTCGTAGATCGCCTTGGCATACTTTGGCTTAATCGCCAGCACAATCACGGTCGGCGCTCGCCGCGCGGCACGCCGATTGGCGAGCGCCTTGCGATAAATCTCTGGATGAGTCAGCATATACACCGAGTTCATCGCAGCCACAAAATCCGAACTAGAAAGCATTTCTATTCCTCCGTTAGGGATGCCAGATGATCGGCGGCGTGCGTGAGGACTATCGCGTCCGGCCATTGTTTGAGAGCGGCCCGGTATTCGGCCATCTGACGGTCGTCGAGACAGAACGCGCCCATGTGCCACACAATGGCTGCACGTTCATGCGGCATCAGCTCGATCCCGATGTCGGCTGCGATCAACGCGCTTGCGACGCCGTGCCCGGGATGTGGCGGCTGAACATACTCGAATCCACCGCCCGCAACGGCCTTATAGCATAGGCATTTCACAAGGTCGTGGTACATGCCGATCCTGTGGCACGATTCTTCGGTAAATAATTTCATTGCGAGCAGGATGTTTGTCACGTGCATCGAATGTTCGACTAGTCCGCCAGCTACGGCGAGGTGGTGGCCTTTGGACGCCGGGGCGTCGAAATAGCCGATTTGTTTCAGGGCTTCAAATACCTTGGGCGGCTGATTTGTACGCTCAAGGTATTGGTTGATAAGTTCTTGGTCGTTCATCGTTTCTCCTTTGTGTTTAGAAATGCCGGCCTGGCCACAAGTGGCAATCGATCTTGACCGCCGCCGACCGGCGAGCTGGCGGGGCAGCCGCACTACCTAGCATTTGTGCGGCGCATCTATTAAACTTGCTTGTCGGCCTTCGCCTCCACCCAGACGGACTCGCCCTGGGTGATATTCACAAGGCCGCGATCCGCGATGGACTTGAAGTCCGGGTCGTTCTCGCGCCATCCCTTCAGGAGCGCCTCCTTGTCCACGCTGGACTTGGTGCGGACGAACTTGCGCGTCTTGGGGTCGATTTCGAACGTGTCGCACAACTGTTCCCAGGTGTACTTCCGGTCCTTGCCGACGGTTGGGTTGCCGAGCCGGATGCCATAGCGCGAAAGAACGGTCTCTCCTTCGCGTTGGCCGGGCTTGAACATCTCGGACTGGTGTTCGACAATGTACGGTTCCACGCGCGCCATGAGGCCGGAGATGCGTTTCTCGAGCTCCGCGATCGCGGGGCCGGTTTCGTCGTCCAGCCTCTGGTGGGCCTCCTTCAGATCCACCTCCTTTTGCTGCCGCTCCACCTCCAGGCGGGCGAGCTCGTCAATCAGCTGCTCGCACTCCGCGCGCCCAGCGACGGGTATATGCTTGACTCTTCTTGTTGCCATGATTACTTTCCTTTCGTTTTCGTGGTTGTGTTATTTGCGGCGACGGGCGTGACGCTGGCGCCACGACAGTTTATCCAGGATTCACCCGGGAAGATTTTGCAGCCGTTCGGGCTGGTGGCGTGGTTGTACTCGCAGGTGGAGTTCTTGCAGGCCATTGTTTTCTCTCCTTGTGGTTTGGTTGTTGACAAACTGTCAATATTCCGTCTTCATGTTGGCGAGGGCCGCGTAGCCGTTGGCTGTGGCGGAGAACGTGTCCCAGGTTAGCGGCTTGCCAGCCTTGCAGGCGAGCGCGTAGGCTTTCTGCAGGTACTTGATGTACATCCCGAGGCCGTAGCGCCTGAGGATCACCTTGATCGACTCCAGCACCTGGCCGGTAGGGGCGTCGAGGCTGAAGCCGCGCGCGATCAGATTGATGTCCGCCCGGCGGGGAACGTCCGGCAGCACGAGCTTCACCAGCCCGCGACGCCGCATCTGGTCGAAAAGCAGCATGTTTTTCCCAGACTCCAGCCCAGTCTCAGCGACCTTGGTGCCGCAAATCACCAGCCCGCAGCCGGTACGGTCGTACACTTCCCGGAAGTATTCGACCACCTCCTTCGCCGCCAGGTCCGTGGTGGTCTCAAGCGCCAGATGGAACTCGTCCACGATCAGTAGCATCCGGCTCGTGAGCGTGCGGCAAATGCGCTCCTCCAGCTCTACGGAGTGCGACGTCTCGCTGAAGCACTTGCACGCGCGCGCCAACTCTCGCACCACGCGGCGCTTAGACCAGCGGACGCCCATTCGTATGTACTTCGTGGTGCCGTGGTTGTGGTTGCGCTGGAACTCCAGGAGCGCAGTGGTCTTGCCGGTCTGGGACGCCCCGTAGATGAACGCGGGGAGTCCGTCGTAGAGCGCGGCCGTGCACGCATGGAAGATTTGGTCGGCAGCCCAGGTCCGCACAAAGCCGATCGACAGCTGCTTACCGCGCTCATGCTCGATCTTGCGGAACTTCAGCACCTTCTCCAGCGGCCCCGCGTAGCTCGCCGGATAGTCGCCACGGAACAGGCGGAACACCACCGTTCCGCTCAGGCCGACGGCACGGCCGCAGCCATCGTAGCTGAAGCCATTCTCCTGTGCGTAGCTGTACAGCCAGAAGATCGCGTCGGCACCCGCCTCGTCGATTTTCCCTTCGGCCACGAGCCGACGCATGTTGTCCTGTACGCTTGAGGCCGGATAGGCGATGCCCTTGTTTGCCGGCACATGGTCCTGCCGTTCCATTTCGGCGGACGTCATCTCATCGTTGTTTTCCTTCATTGTTTCTCCTTGGGTTGGTTGGTTGTTTGGAATCACACGCTCGACAGCTCGGCGAGTGAAAATGATTTTTCGACGGGTTGCGCCGGTTCCTCGTTCGTGACTGCCCCGGCAAGCTCCGCCAGAGAATATCCATCGCCGCTCGCCGATGGATCCACGCCGGATGCCACGGGATCCTCGAGCCCGAACGCCGCCAGGTTTGCGGCGGCGCGTTCGTTCGCGGCGGCCAGGCGACGCCGCGCGATCGGCGCGAGCCGGCGCGCCTCGTCCGATAGCACCCGCTGCCGCAGGCCCAGCTGCGCCGCAAGGTCCTCGGGCGTCGCGTCCGCGCGGACGGCCTGCAGCACCTTTGCAACGCCCAGGTATTGTCCCTGCATGTCGCAGACATACGCCTTGCCGCCGTCGAGCGGGTTCACCCACACGCGATACGTCGCGCCGCGCGACAGTAGCCGGCCGCCCGCGATCGCGGCCACCGTAAGGCGCGAGCCGACGTTGGGATCCTTATATACAAACTGCATGTTGCCTGTCACCTTCGCCACGCAGCAGAGTTCGCTGCCGAGGATCAGCGGCGCGAGATATTCCGGCACGGCCTTCAAGACATACTTCGACTTCTCCCACGCCTCGCGCGGGCTAAGCCGCACTTCGCGGTACTCCGCCATCCCGGCCTTGACGAGCGCCGTCACCGCGCCAGCCTCCTCCGGCGACATGTCCGCCATCGCCTTGACCGCCCGCCACGACGCCTCCGCCTTCAGCCGGAACTCGCCCTTGACGAATCCGCAATCCTCCCATCCCTCGAGCGAGTGGTCCGCGCGCTCGTCCATCTGGCGGTGCGCCCGCTCGATCGCCTCGGAATACACCGGCCACGAGAGGAACGGCGTCTTGACCTTCTCCACGGGCAGGTTGGCTGCCAGGGCGATCGCCGCCAGCCGCTTCGCCTCCGCCACCATCGCGCCCGTCTCCTCCGGCTGGACGCCGCGCCCGCCGCCGATCTCGCCGATGATGTGCCCGATCGAGTTCTTCAGCGTGGCGTGCATCTGCTCGATGTGCGGCTTGTTGCGCGGGTTGCCCTTGGCCGCGCCGTCGTGCAGCCCCTTCGCCAGCGGCGCGTTCGCGAGCGCGCCCGTGCGCCACTCCACGGGACCGTTACCCTGCGCCTCGCGCCAGGCGTTGACGAGCTTCAGCGCCGCCTCGAACTCGCCGTCCGCCTTGGTGGTGCCACGCTCGCCCACGAACACCACGCGTTCCGGCGGCAGGCCGGAGACGCAGAGGACATAGTGATACACATACTTCGCCCACGCGGCCCGCAGCGTCTCGCGCGTGCCGTCGGCCCGCTCGCGAATCGGCTTCGGCAGATAGCACACCACATGCCCGGTCAGCACGTCGATCGCCGCGAACTCCACCACGCGCTGCGGCTCCCTGTTGCCGGGGAACATCACCGAGTGCTCGTACCACATGTCGTCGAACTCCACCACCTGGCAGCACGACAGCCCCACGCGCGTCTTCGACACCGTAATCCCGAATCGGCTCTTCGCCTCCGCCATGCCGTGGTGCGCCGCCACCATCGCGAACTCCGACGGCTTGAACTTCAAGAGGTTCCGGAAGCTCCAGCCCGGCGGCGGATTGCGCTCGCTCCACGGACACGGCTCGCCCGCGCTCGGCATGAACCCGCGCATCTGGAGATACACGTCGCGCCACGTGCCCACGCCGGGAATCTCCACGCCCGCGCAGAAGTCGCACACGAGCCGCCGCCACGCCGGGCGCATCTTGCGCCGGTTCTCCAGCACGAGCGTCTGCCAGTGCTCGACGAACGCCTCGTTCGCCACGATGCCGCGCACGTTCTCGCGCCGGTACTTGCCCGGCACGAGCGACCACAGGCCCTCGTTGCGGAAATCGTCCAGCTTGCGGTAGAGGCTCTTGAGGGAAAGGCCCTTGTAGCCCAGCGGCTCGAGACGTGCGGCCATCGCAGCGGCGGCGGACTTCTTGTCGCGCGCCTGGGCGAACACGGCGAGCGCGTCCGCGAACGAAAGGATCCGCGTCGCCGCGTCGCCCGGCATGACGGCAAACAGACGGTCGATCTCGGCGGTGGTGATTGGGGATAGGTCGTTCATAGTTCTGCCTCGGTTGTGATCCGCTGTTCGATCGCCTTGGCGGCCTTGGTGGAAAGATCTGCGAGGATATTCGAGACCTGGGCGAGATGGTCGTTGGAGAGACGCTGGAAGACGCCGCGCTCGGAATCGAGCTGCACGAGCGTGTCGAGCGCGCCCTTGGCGCTCGCCCACAACACTGACTCGTGCTCCGTGACGGCCTTAAGCGACGCCGCCACGTCCGCATCCTTGGGCTTGCGGCCTGCGCCTTCGCGCTTGCCGCCGTGATCTGCGTTGACCGCCATGAGCCGCGTGGACTTGTAGAGCGCAGACAGGCTCTTGCCATCCACGTCGTGCGCGGCGGCCTCAAGTTCCTTCATCGTCGGCATCACCGACAGCGCGACCGGACGCCGCAGGGCCGCGCGCGCCGCGCCGACCGTCTGCGCGAAAAGGCTCATGTAGTTGTCGGCGGTTCGACTCGTGAACGCGACATTGTTTTCGAGCCATGCTCGCCACATTCCGTGTGCACACGATTCGCGGGCGACGGAGAGCACCCAGCCCGCGAGGATTGCCGCCGCAGTAGAACGCTTCCCGGCTTCGACGGAGTAGGCGTGCAGGAAGTTGGCCTTGTCGCCCAGCGATTCCACGCCCGCCGGAAATTCGATGCTTCCGATCGTCACCGTGAGCGCGGTCTGTTCCACGACCTCCGGCTCGATCGGCTTGGCCGGAACCACGGCCTTGGTACGCTTGGCTTTAGTCACCGGCTTGCCGGCTTCCCAGTTCAAATGATCGATTTGCTTTTTTTTCATTGTCTTTCAATGTCCTTTCAAAGATGGTCATGCTTCGTCTGGGATGAAGGCCGTCGCCTCGATGTAGCGGGCCGCCTCCTCGCGGGCGATGTAGAACTTGCCGCCCACCGAGGAAGCGTTGATACGCCCACGCTTGATCGCGTCGAGTATCGGGTTCGTTGTCGCCATGCCGAAGGCGGCAGCGATTTCGGCGGGGATGAGGATCGGCTTGTTGGGCAGCCGTTCGATGATGGCTTGTGTTGTTGCGTTCATGGTTGGTGGGGTGAGTTGGAGGTCTGAGTTGGAGTTGGAGGGTTTTACCTTCTGCATTCCGACCGGCAATGCCAGGCGAAGAGCGCCACGACAACGGCCAGCCAAGCGAGGCCGAAAATATCCCCGCCCGTCATGCCTGCGCCTCCTTAGCCTTGCGGTTGGCATGGTTGCTCTTGATCTTCATGCAGTGTCTAGTCATGCCGTTGCGCAACGCCATGCACAGGTTGGCGGCCGTTTGCCGCCCACCGAATACGATCATCGAAGCGCGGGAGATGCCATGGCTCTGCAGCTGCACATTCCAGCTGGCGTCATTAAGCCGCTGTCCGGACACGACGACATCCAGTCCGTCCGCAAGGTTCCACACCAAGATGGCGTCGCGATTCGACTTAATCCCGATCTTGCCGCGTTCCGGCTTCGGCGGCAATTCTACATTCTCCATTTTCAATTCTCCATTCTCCGCCGCCGGTTCGTCGTGCGGGATGAGCGGCATCGCGTAGTCGGCGAGCATCGTGAGCGCCGATCGGACTTCGCCCGTGTTCTTCGCCGCTTCCTGGCGCGCGATCTTCACCGCGTCCGGGATTGTCATTTCGGGCGCAATGCCCGTTGCTGTCGTTTCGCTGTTCATCGTGTTTCTCCTGGTTGGTTGGTTGTTGGCAAAACTCTTATGACACGCCGGTTGCTTCGTTCGAAAGGAACATCTCGAACTGGCCGATGGCAAAATCTGCCTTGCTTGCAGCCTCGTCTAAAAAATAGCCCGCGTCCTTAACGCCGAAGTATGGGTCCTTGCCCTTGATCTGGGAACCTTTGAGACTCGCTGCAATCCGGCCGAGACAGTTGCGGGCCTGTTTGGCCTGCCCCAGCATGAACTTAAGGCGATTGAATTCTTCCTTGGTCATCACTTGAGCTCCTTCTCTATGGATTTCTCTAGGTGTTTGACTCTGCTTTCCAGCTCGATCGTTCGCTGAAAATAACTATCCTTTTCGTAGCGGAGTGAATTGAGCTCATCGGTCTCATCTGCACACTTCGCGGCAAGCCCCTCGATGACGCAAGCGGCCGCCTTCGGCGTCAAGTTGACGATGTACGGAAATGTCTCGCACGATTCCATCACTCCACCTCCGCTTTCCCTTTTGCCGCCGCGCGGTCGTCGTTCCGTGCGCCGAAGTCGAACTCCGTCTGCTCGAACCGAGCCTTCGCGGTCTCGATCTCGTTGCGGTCGGCGACCTGCGCCGCCCATTCACTTGCTGCTGTATTCATCTTGGTTTCTCCTGTTGGGTTGTTGGTTTGGTTGTTGGTTGAAAGATCAAGGCGCCGTCCCTACGCCTTGACATCGGCGTTCGTAAAGTTGCGTGACAATTCCAAAGCAAGGTCAAGGGCTTCACGCGCTTCATAGATTTTGTCGGCGATTTGATCTGTACGGGTTGAGTACGGATCCGACTCATCGACTTTAATGTTACCGAGATTGCGCAATTCGAGTTCGGCCTTCTCTAACGTGTCGAACGCACGGTGCACCGTGTCGGCCGCTTCCTCGACTACGTCTTTCTGTTCCTGTGTCATTTCACTTCGTCTCCTGGATTTCCGCATCGATGTCCGCCTTAACGCTATCCACGCATTGCGTGGTGCACTCGTTACGGCGCCGGCAATCTCGACAGGTCCGAGCGGACGAGCAATGAAGCCATCTGTTATTCAGTTCGTCGAGCACACGCCCCTTGATGTTGTGGCCACGATAGCGCCATTGCCTGTTTTGCACAAAATCAATGAGCATTATGACGCCTATGTTCACAGCTAAAGCGAGCGTGAGAATAATTGCGAACATCACTTCTCCTCCTCGATCTTGAGCCCGAATGTCTGGGCACATTCTTCGAGAACGAAATCCAAGGCGTCACGCTCTCCGAACCTGTACGCGCTCAGCTTGGTCGTCATGCCGTTCTTCGCCAGGCGAGCGGCTTCGCGACGCGCTTTAAGCGCCACGCCAAAGATGCGCTCGATCTCCTTCATCATCGCTTTCGCTTTCATCTCGTTGTCTCCTTGTTTGGTTTTGGTTGGTTGGGAAATCAGTTCGCCTCTTTGGCTTTCTTGAACTTGAGGTAATCCAAGTCTTTCATGACGAGCACATTCCTGTCTGGGTAGTTCCAGTTGCATTCGACCTCAAGATACATTCTGGTCAAGACTTCGATCATCCCGCCAATGCGCGCACGGTTGAGCTTGGCGCAAAGCTCTCCCTCGTGATATAGCGCATGCACGTGCAGTTCGCCAATTCGTTCGGCGATATAGTTGGCGTCGGCCTGATAGAACTCCGCCAACGGCTTGACTCTCCCCGTGTTGCCCATCACTTGCCCTCCTTGCCTGCCGCCAGTTCGCGATGAAACTTTTCGATGAGCTTTTTGGCATTCTTGCCGCATTTGCAACGGCGCGGTTCCCCAGACGGAATTATAATGTTGAACCTTCCGGCCATTGCTAGGAGAGACACGCCGAACTCGGAGTAGTTACTGCCGGTAAATATGCTCCAATTCTTTTCTGGCGTGAGTTGGCTCAGTTTGAAGAGCGTATGGCAAAGTGCATTGGCCTGTCGAGTGCATAGATTGTTTAGCCGGGCCTTCTCGGCCTCAAGCGCAGTCAGCTGATTGTTCATCATCCCGCCACCCCCTTGAACTTCAGGCCAAGCTCGCGCATCTTCGCGCGGAGCGGGCGGGATATCCGCAAGCCCCGCCGCGCATAGCAGACGTGCGCCGGCGAGTATCCTGTTAGCCGCGCTATCTCGCGGACGCCGGCGGCACGCGCCCTCTTGGCGCCCGTGCGCCTCGTTTCGATTTTATTGCTCATTTTACAACCTCCGTGGTTTTTGGTATCATGTTCCCTGTTCCGTAGGAACGCGGACATTATACAATATGTATAATGCTCCGTCAATACAGATCGTATAAAATTTTTATGGCCAAAGAAATCGAAAATCCTTTCGCGGCTCAGCTGCGAATCAGGCGAGGAAATACGCCACAAGGTGTGTTTGCTGAACAGCTTGGTTTGAAGCAAGCTGTGTATTCGCATTATGAAAATCGGCGGCGTGAACCAACACTGGATGAACTCTGTCGAATTGCCAGAGTACTAGGTATTACCCCGAACGACCTGCTGGGTTTTTCCTCTGCGTCCTCTGCGCCCTCTGCGGGAGATGTTACGCATGGTGCCAACTCGCCGATCATCAAGGTCAACGGCAACCACAACAACATCCCCCCCCAGTCGTCAACATCTTCATCACAATCAACGGCTAAGAAGCGCAAGCGAAAAAATGAAACCGGACTATAGCGATCTGTTCGACCTGCTTGAAACGATCGAACAACTCAGACCAAAGGACTGGCCACCGGAACTTCCTCCGGAGGGTACGCCTGGATTTTGGGAAGCCGCAACGCGGCAGGAGTTCGCGCACCGCGCTACATTGACGGAGAAAATACGGCTCGCCTTGAAAGACGGGCTTCAATCCGTCGCAGCATGGACGCCGATAGAATCTTGGCTTTACTCGCGTCGCAGGGATTGGGTGATCCAGATTGTCTATGAGGCTGTAATGAATCACGTCTCATGCTCTGATTCGCCTCAAGATTTCCTGATGAACGTGATTGTTGATCATTGGCGTGGCGAAGGGGCGCACGCGTTCTGGGATTTTGCGATGGAGCGAGGCGGCAAACCGTCTCCCGAAACCGACGAAGATATTGTGAAGATGATGTCATAGCGGCGACATTATATCATTCGTGTCAAGCCCCCTGCAACCCGCTTGCAGGGGGCTTGCTTTTAACCTTCACTAACCACTAACCACTAACGACTAGCCACTAGCGACTAACGACTAGCGACTAGCATAACTTCCAAAACGCCTCGCGCGGGTGCGCGGCTGTGCGCGTGCGCGAGGGTAAATGCATTTTTGTCCGGCAAACACGGCAATCATCTTGATTGAAATGTGAAAGCATTTCACATTTGAATCAAATTGATTGTTAGTTATCCCGTATTCAAGATGATTGAAATGTGAAAGCGTTTCACATTTGAATCAAATTGATTTAGGGCATTTAGGGCATTTGGGGCATTTAGTTGATTTAATCAATTTGATTGATTTGGCCCTTGCCGCGTTTGCATTGAATCTTGCACGCCCGTATAATTGGCAGCGTTTTCGGGCACTTCCTCCTTTGCCTGGGAACTTGGTTGTTGGAAACGCGTTGCCCCGGCGTTACGGGGCCCCCTTCAACCAAAGATGAAAAGTCTGAAAGTTTGAGAGTTTGAAAGTGAACGACGAGAAGAAAATAGATGCGCTGGTTAAGCGGGCCGTGGATGCCGGGCTTGAGGGCCTGGACTTCCTGGCGTCGTTCAGCTACGCCGAGCTGGCCGCTGGCTACAACGGCATCGGTCCGGAGTTTTTGCCAGAGTGGATGCGTGAAACACTCTCTGACAAGCTCGACATCTTCGCGCCGGCCGCGCTTGGCCACGACATGCGCAACGACGTTTCCGACGGCACCAGGGCATCGTTCCTTGCGGCCAACGACGAGTTCCGGCGCAACTGCCTGAAGTTGGCCGAGCTGGCCTATCCGCAGCAGCCGGGCGTCGAGGACGACCTGATGCGCGCCAGGGCGAAGGCCGTGGCGGAAATCCTCTACTGCTTTGTCTCCGCCGACAACTTCGGATGGAGGGCATGGCTCGATGCGCACGAGAGATTTGTGGAGCGGCATGGTGCCGCTTCAACCGACAAAAAGGAAAAACAACCATGAAGAAACTGATGATGATTGCGCTGGCCGCGTGTGTGGCCGCGATTACCGGATGCAACTCGCCCGCGAAGGTTCGCGATGTGGACGTAAAGGGCATGTACGTGAACGGCTACACCGAGGTGCTGGCCATCGGGCGTGGTACCGTGACGTCCATTCCGTCCGACAAGGAGGCGTTCGCCGCCCACTACGAGGAGGACACCGCCTGGCTCTCGCCCTCAACGAAGACCCACGCGCTCGATCTCTTCTTGGTTGGCACGAACACGGTTGAGAACTCGGCGCAGATAGTGGAGAGCATCTGCAGGGCGTTCGCCGAAGTCGCGCCTACGGTGAGCAGCAACAACGTGGCAGTGGCCAAGGGCGGCGGCACGGTGTTTACGTATTTCGCCGGCAACCACCAGCAGACCGCAGCGGCAAATGCGATCAAGGCGGCAGCTTCGGCAGGCATGACAAACGCGGTCGAGGCCCTTGTCGCGAAGGTAGGCCCGAAGCTCGCGCGGAAATTCATCGATGCCGGCGGCGACGCCTCGAAGGCTGTGGTAACGACCACTACTGCTGCCGACGGTACCACCACCACGACTTGCACCGACGGTGCATGTACGGTTTGCACCGACTGCACGCCAACATCTTCCGCAACCGAGGCCAAGTAGGATGCCGGTGCTTGCTGCCATATTCGCCGCTACGGCGATCTCCGGACAGGGCGACGGCGCGTTCGTGTCGTCCGGGTTCGTGACGGCGCTCCTGGGAACCGGCGGCATCGCCGGGATCCTCGGCTACCTCGGCGGGCGCAAGCACCGCGTGACCGTGGAGCCGACCGTCTGCGAGGAACGGCACAAGCTGCTTGCCTCGCAGATCGAGAACATCTACGCACGCCTCAACACGCTCGAGAACAACAACTCGGAGCATACGGCCCAGCTCCGCGCCATCGAACGCCGCGTGGAGTCGATGGACGGCAAGCTGGACACGATCATCGGAAAGATCGGATAGGAGAAGCAAGTGATGGACGCGACCGACAGACACGTGATCAAGACGGCGCTCAGGACGCTGCAGGCGGCCGGCGGGACGGGGCTCAACAAGGCCGCGCTCCTCGACCAGATCGACCTCGCGGCGGGAGGACCCACCACGGACGAGCAGCGCGAGGAGGCGTTCCGGATGCTGCAGGAGCGCGGCTGGATCGCCTGGCACCTGGAGCCGATCTGGCACGAGAAGCGCTGGACCATAACCGAGCGCGGCCTCACCGCGCTGGAGGGAATGTGATTTGAAGAAGACCCGCATAGACGCCTGGGGCGCCGACCTTCCGGAGAAGATCCAGTGGGACTGCTACGACCTGTGCCGCGCGCTGCCGTGGCCGCAGGGCGTGCTGGACCAGCTGGGCGCGATCGGCGTGCAGCGGCTTCCGACGCGCGCGGGCTGGTACCGGTTCCTCGGGCGGATGCGCCAGGCCGACGCGGAGCGGCGCATCGAGAAGATCGCGCAGTCCGTCGCCGAGGCCCAGGACGTGGCCGACCGGCACGGCATCCGCGACAAGGTTTTCGTCGAGACGCTCAAGACGCTGGCGATCGACCGCGCGATGTCCGGAGACAACAAGGCGGCGCTCTCGTTCGCCGGCGCGGCGGCGGCCGTCTGGGACCGCGCGCAGAAGGAGAAGGAGCTTGAGCTGAAGGCGGCGCGCCAGCGCACGGCCGACGAACAGCTGAAGCTGGCCCGCGAAAAGTTCGAGGCGGCGGAGAGGCGCCTTGCGGCGATGGCCGAACTATCGGACGCCGCGCGCGGCGGCAAGGTGGATCCCGCGAAGGTCGCAGACGAGATCGACCGCATACTCGGGAGGAAGAAGTGATGAGTGTTGCCAATGTGAAAATATCCAATTCCAATTCCAATACCCAATTGGGCATTGGCAACATTGGTATTGGCAACACTGGCAACATTGGCAACACTTCATACTTCCTGCCCTACCAGGAAGCTTGGATCAACGACGACTCGCCGCTGAAGGTGGCCGAGAAGTCGCGCCGCGTCGGCTTCACCTACGCATCGAGCTACCGCATGTTCCAGAAGTGCATGAGGCGCGGCAAGGGCTTCACGCAGTGGGTGAGCTCGCGCGACCGGCTGACCGCGCAGGAGCTCATACGCGACTACATCGCCACGTGGTGCAAGCTCGCCAACGTCGCCGCCCAGGGGCTGACCGGCGAGAACGTCGAGGTGATCGACACCGAGAAGGACATCACGGCTTTCGTCTGCACGTTCCCCAACGGCGCGCGGATCGTGTCGCTCTC